>JAIFKS010000153.1 GCA_020049465.1 bacterium
CCGAGGCCGTGGCCCGACGCCCCGACCTGGTCGACGCCTGGCTGGATCTCATCCGCGTCCGCTGGACAACCGGTGATCACTCCGGGGCCCGTCTGGCGCTTAGTCAGACCGCGCGGTTGTTTCCGCTGGACCCTCGTCTGCCCGCGCTGGCGGCTCAAGTTCAAGCCCCCGTTGCCGATAATGGACGACAGCAGACGGGGGAGGCCTGAATGGGCATCCGGTTTGCAAGTGGACCGGCACGACAGGGACGGCTCAACAATTTTCCGGTCAACCAGGCAGGTTCGTGATGGCCATGGACAAGATCAACGGGTCGCCTCTGCTGCGGCAAGGCATCCTCGACCGGTTCCGCGGTACCGAGCGGAGCAGCACCGGGTCCGGGACCAGCGGCGGCGCCGCCGCCGAGGGCAAAGCCGGGGCTTCCACCGACCAGGCGAACATCAGCGAGGCCGCACGGCAACTGGTGGACCTGAAACAGGCTGTGGATGTGGGACGCAATGCGCTGGCGGCGTTGCCTGACGTGCGACCGGAAAAGGTCGCGGCCGCACGTGAGCGCCTGGCGACGGGCTTCTACCATTCGGTGGAAGTCCGCCAGGCCGTCGCCGAGCGCGTCGCCGGAGTCATCAACAGCCTCGACAATCTGTAGGCGGCCATCCGGCCGGCGACAGCAGGAACGATCCGTTCGGAAAATGGGGATCCCGCAGGGCGGGGTCCCTTTTTCTATTGCATGGGATGGTAAATAACTTTACAGTTGCAGCCGCGACGGAACGCACCACCCCAACCGGACGGCTGCCCCTCGATGAGCGAAGGCACGCTTTTCCATTTGCCGAAACCCTGGCCCGCCGATGCCGTCTGGCTCGGCCCCGCGGGTTGGCCTGCCGGCGATGCGCCCGCGGGCTTCGACGGCGTCGTCCATCTGGAGCCGGCCGCGGCGTTCGCCTGGCTCAACGACGCGGTCGCCGCCGACCTGGCCCGTTCCCGTCTGCTGATCATCCACCAGGACGCTTTCGCCGGGCACGACGGCGCCGGACGCCTGACCACCTGGCTCAACGACGTGACCGGCCTGCGGGCTCCTTTGCTGCCGGTGCTGCTGCACGGTGATCTGCCGGCGCCGCAGCTGGTCGAGTTCTTCCGCGCCGGGCTGTTCGACGCGTTGGCCGTGCCGGTGTCGCGCGCCGACTGGGTGAACATGCTGATCCGCGCCGAGAAGCAGATCGAGCGCCGCCACCGCGGCAGCCTGCTGCTCGCCTCGTCGGGCCACACCCGCGAAACCCTGCGGCGGCTGCAGAAGGAACTCGGGCAGGGCGAAGAGAGCCCGGCCGAACTGCTGGTCGCCCGCGACAGCCTGCAGACGGCCAACCGCCAGTTGAACGACGCGATGGCCGAGTTGTCGCTGCTGTACCGCTTCGGGCGTGAACTGAGCGCCGCCAGCAACTGGGACGCGGTGCTCCGGGAGATCCTGCGCAGCCTCACCGGCTTCGTCGGTGCCGGCGGCGCCGCGCTGGTCCTGCGCGCGACGGCCGGCGGCTCGTATTCGCCGCGCCAGACCTGGCAGTGGGAAGAGAGCGCCTGGGACAAGGTGCTGGTCAATCTGCAGGATCAGGTCGATGCGGCCGTGGCCGAGAGCATCCTGGCGCCCGGCATCTTCCGCGTCGAGCCGGGCCGCACACCGGGCGAGGCCGCCGGCCAGCGGCTGATCGCGCTTCCGCTGGAGCACCAGGACGCGCGCCTGGGTTATCTGCTTCTGCTGTTCGTCAGTCCGGAAGCCAGGGAAGCGGTCTCGCGGCGCTACCTTCCGTTCCTGCAGGCCGTACGCGTGGTGCTGGCCGAGGAGATCGCCGGGGCCCAGCATTCGGACCGCGTGCGGGAAGTGGGAGCGTTCAACGCCCGCGTGCTGCAGACCGTCAGCAGCGCCATCTGGGTGACCGACGAGCGCGGCCGCACCGTCTATTGCAACCGCGCCGGCCAGGAGATGCTGACCGGCCAGACCGTGGACGAGACCTCGCCGGATGAATTCCTGTTCCGGGTCGGCCGTGGCCGCGGCGCGACGCCGGAAGCGGACCCCGGGTTGCCGGAACTGTTTCTCGACGCACGCCTGTCCCTGACCTCGGTGGCGGGACCGGTGCTGATGTCCCTGCGCGAAGCGCCGGACGGCGGCTTCCAGGGCCAGGGCGAGATCCGGCGCGACGACGGTGCCGCCATTCCCGTGCAGTTGCAGACCTCGTTCATGCCCGGGCGCCAGGCCGGCGAGCAGTGGCTGGTGGTCGTCGCCGAGGATCTGCGGCCCGCGCGGCACCTGGAAGCGGAACGTCTGCGCACCGGACGGTTGCAGGCGCTGGTCGAGATGTCCGCCACGCTGGCGCACGAGATCCGCAATCCCCTGGCCGGCCTCAGCGCGCAGGCCGAACTGCTGGCGGCGCAACTGCCGGACGGCGACCCGCGCGTCCGCTATCTCGACGTGATCACGCGCGAGGTCGACCGGATCAACGAGACGATCACGCGCATGCTCAACTACGTGCGGCCCTACGAACCCGCTCTGGCCGTCTGCGAACTGGCCGAGACGGCGCGCGACGCGCTGGATCTCGTGCGACCGCGGGCGCAGGCGGCTGCCGTCGCGCTGGGGCTCGAGACCGACGATGCCTCCGACCCCGGCGGTGCGTTCCGCCTGACGGCCGACGCCGGGCAGGTCAAACAGGTGCTGCTGAATCTGCTGATCAACGCCATCGACGCCGCGCCGTCCGGCGGCCACGTCATCCTGGCGCTGGCGCGACACGCGAACTGCGACCTGCCGGATACGCGTTCCGGCGGGCACCGCTGGGGCGCGGGCCTGAGCGTGGAGGTCCGCGACACCGGTCCCGGCTTCCGCGACGGCGATCCGACGCGGCTGTTCCAGCCGTTCTACACGACCAAGAGCTCGGGCACCGGACTGGGACTGTCCCTGTGCCAGAAGGTGGTGACGGCGCACGGCGGCGACATCCGCGCCGAACGCCGCGGCGAATGGACTGTTTTTCGTGTTATCCTGCCGGCGGAGCCGACCGCCGCGCTGCGCCAGAAGCAAGAGGAGGCCTCATGAATCCCCGGATCCTGATCGTCGACGACGAAGCGACCATCCGCGCCTCGCTGCTGGAAGCCCTGGCGGCCGACGGCTACGAAACCGACGCCGCCGAGTCGGGTGAAGAAGCGCTGGCCCGCTGCCACGCCACCGCCTACGACCTGGTGGTGACCGACCTGAAACTGCCCGGGGTGAGCGGCCTGGAGATCCTGCAGGCGCTCCGCAACCAGGGCAAACAGACGCCGGTCATCATGATGACGGCCTACGGGGACGTCGACACGGCGGTCAGCGCCATGCGCCTGGGCGCCTATGATTTCATTCCCAAGCCGTTCAAGCTGACGATGCTGCGCAAGCAGGTGCGCGCCGCGCTCCGTGCCACCGCCGAGCCGGGCGGCCTGACCGAGGTCGCCGAAGCGCCGGCGCCGGCCGCTCCGGCAGTTGCGCCCGCCTCGAATCTGGAAGGGCAGTACATGCGGATGATCCGCGTCTGCCCGGGTCTGGAAAAGGTGGCGCGCGTGCTCGAGAAGATCGGCGCCAGCCGCAGCGGCAACGACACGTCGATCCTGATCGGCGGCGAATCGGGCTCGGGCAAGGAGATCGTCGCCCGCGCCATCCACGAGGTGACCAGCGCCCGGACCGAACGCTTCATGGAGATCAACTGCGCCGCGGTGCCCGAAACGCTGCTCGAGAGCGAGCTCTTCGGACACGCCAAGGGTGCGTTCACCGACGCCAAGACCGCCAAGGAAGGACTGTTCGAACTGGCGGGAGCCGGCACGATCTTCCTGGACGAGATCGGCGAGATGGGCATCCTGCTGCAAAGCCGTCTGCTGCGCGTGCTCGAAAACCGCCGCTGCCGGCGCGTGGGCGGCAAGGATGACTACGAAGTGCGGGCGCGCATTGTCGCGGCCACCAACCGGCGTCTGAGCGAAGCCATCGAAGCGGGTACGTTCCGCAACGACCTCTATTACCGTCTGCAGGTGGTGGAGATCGATGTGCCGCCGCTGCGCGAGCGGCCCCAGGACCTCGAGATCCTGGTCAACGGTTTCCTGCGCGAACTCAACGCGCAGCTGGGTCTGCGCACCGAGCCGATCGATGCGGGCCTGCTTGAGACGCTGCAGCGGTATCCGTGGCCCGGAAACGTGCGTGAACTGAAGAACGTGCTGAAGCGGATCATGATCCTGGAGGAGCCCGAACGCCTGGCCGAGTCCCATTTCCCGCCGCATGTGCTGAACGGGCGCAATCCGCGGGCCGCCGGCCGTCTGGCCGCGCAGGGCCTGACCGGCCTGCAGCCTCTGGCTGACGTGGAGAGGGCGCAGATTCTCTACACGCTTGAGATGACCGAGAACAACAAGTCGAAGGCGGCCCGCATCCTGGGCATCAGCCGCCAGACGCTGCGCGAAAAGCTGCGCCAGTACGGCGAAGTGGACGACGGCGGCGACCTGAAAGCCGCCGAAGCCGAAGCCTGATCCGACGGACAGGGGCTGGCCAGAGATCGGCCAGCCCCTTGTCGTCGGGCTGTCCAGTGGGCGCCCACCCGATGGTCGCCTAGGGCCTCGATGCGCTGCCCAACCTCTCCGCGAGCCGTTCCGTCATCTTGATGTCTTACATGCGATAACTTTTGCAACTAAGCAAATTTGATGACATTAGCTGCATAGTGTCTTCTTGGAAATCCAGCGATGGTACTCCATCCGGCAGGAACTTCCTGTTTGTCCTGCCCCGGCACGGAGCTTGCGCTGGCCGCCGGGAACGGGACGAATCTGCCCACCGGGGGAAAAGGAAACCATGTCGCGGAATTTCCACACTGAGATCCTGGCACTGCCACTGGCCGCCCTGGCCACGTTGATCCTCGGCGCGACCCCCGAGCCGGTTCGGGCCGAGGATCCGGCGCACGGCGGCGCGGCTGCCGGCCACGCCACTCCGGTCGTACCCATCCATGCGGATCCGGTCATGGCCGGCGTGCCGCACGACGGCGAAGACAACATCGAAGCGGACGCGGGCCACGTCGACGCCGCAATCGAAGCGGACCACGCGGCTGGAATGGAGACTGCGGTTCTCGAAGAGCCGTACTTCGATCCGGCCGGGCTCGAAGCCGACCCCTGGACGCGATGGCTGGTGGCTTTGGAGCACGCGGTCGCTACCCGTGAGGCGGCCAAACTTCCGGAAATGAACCTGCTGTTTCCCCTGGATGTGAACCCCGGCGAGGGAGCGCCCGCGCAGCCCTACCGCCATCTGGCGATCGCCAAGGCCGTCGGCGAACTGGAGAACGGCCGCGCCCACCGCAGTTCCGCCCGCGGCGGCGACGACGGACATGGCGGCGAAGGCGGCGCCACCGAGGGCTCACCGCTTCTGGCCCTGGCCAACGCCCGCAATTACCTGAACCTGAGCGAGTACGACCAGGCCCTCGAGTGGTACCGCCACGCGGCGGCCCGCGATGGCGACGGCCACTTCCGGCGCGAAGTCGGCCGCGAGACTCTTCTGGCCGCCATCTGCGCCCGTGACACCGCGGCGGCAGGCCTGGCGGTCGCCGCCACACTGGCGGCACCGGACTACGACGGCCGCGAGAACGAGATCGTGCTCGCCTTCCGTTGGCTGCTGAACCGGCAGGACGCCGCCACGCTGGGCTGGCTCCTGCAGCGCACCGCCGCGCCTGAAGTGGCGGGCGACGCCCGGGTCGCCTTCTGGCGCGCGTACTCGCTGTCATGGCTGGAACGTCGCGACGAATGCCTTTCGGAACTGCGCGGACTGCTGGCTCTGGGCGGTTCGGGACGGAACCTGAACGAACGCGAACGGGGCTGGGTGCTGACCGCAACGGCCGATCTGTTGCTGCTGTCCGGTGCGAAGCAGGAGGCCGAGGCGCATTACGCGCGGCTGGCCGAGAGCCCGGTGGACAACCTGCGCCTGTGGGGCCGCCTGCAGAGCGCCGGCCTGGCCTTCCTGGCCCATCGTTACGGCGAAGCCGGCGCTGGTTTCCGCGAGATCTGCCAGTCGGACGGCCAGGGAACCTGGGGCGCCCACGCCTGCGCCATGGCCGACATCGCCGGACAACTGGACAAACTGCTGTCCGAAGGGGAGCGCTATGGGGCCGACGCCCATTACCGGCACTGAGGCGCCGGCGCCCGCCGAGCATGAACTGCTCGGTCGGCTGCTCAGCCTTTACGACGAGGAAGCCCGCGTCTACACGCGCGTGCTCGAACTTTCGCGCCGCCAGGGCGAAGCTGTTCGGCAGGGCGCCCCGTTCGGGGAAGTGCGCCGGCTTCTGGAACAGAAGCGCGGTTGCCTGGAACTGATCGCGAGACTTGAGCGCGCCGAGGCCCCGACGAAGCGCGAATGGGAGCGCCGCCGGGCGTCCCTGTCGGCGCCTTCACGGGCGCGGCTGCGCTCGGCGCTGGACCGCGTGGGGGGGCTCATCGAGGGCATCATCGCCTGCGAAGAGTCCAATGACGTCGAACTCTTTGCTCTGACGGGTGTGTCGTGACGGCGGCGCTGCAGGAGATCAGCGAGCTGGCGGCCGTTCCGGCCGTGCCGGGCGCCGAGCGCCTGCTGCGCTCCTATCTGCACAAGACCAGCAACAGCCTGTGCGGGATCAAGGGCTATGCGAGCCTGATCGCGGCGCCGGATCAGGACACCGCCAAGCGCGCCTGCTGGGCGCAGAAGATCATCCATGAAGTGGAGCGCATGGAGAACATCTACCGCTCCGTGCATGACCTGACCGCTCCCCGCGGCAATCCCGACCGCGGCGTGGACCTGCCGCGCCTGCTGGACGACGTCTTCCGCGTGTGCGAGGGACGCTGTCAGGGGCTGCAGGTGCTCTGCGGCCGCGTGCCCCAGGCACAGCTGCTGCTGCCCAAGGGCGACCTCTGCCTGGTGCTGACGGAAGTGCTGCTCAACAGCTGCGAAGGACCGGACGGGCTGACGCGCCCGGTCCGGGTGGAAGTGACCGCCGAAAAGCAACCGACCGGCCGGCTGGCCCTGAGGCTGCGCGACGACGGCCAGGGTATCGATCCGGCGCTGTTGCGCCAGGTCTGCGACCCGTTCGTGACGACCAAGGACGGCCACCTCGGGGTGGGCCTGACCAGGGTGCAGACCCTGTTGGAAATGTACGGCCTGGCGTGGACGCTGGTCAGCGCGCCGGGCGAAGGAACCGCGGTCACGCTCGAAGTGGCCGAGATCACGGGATGAGCCCGGTTTCAGGGAGGAAAGACAAAGCGATGGCGAACAAGCGCAACCTGCTGGTGGTGGACGACGAACAGACGATGCGGGAGTTCCTGAGCTCCTCGCTCAGCGGCCGGTACCAGGTCCAGACGGCCAACAACGGCGTCGCGGCCCTGGCCGAACTGAAGAAGCAGCGCTTCGACCTGGTCCTGTCGGATGTGCAGATGCCCGGCCGCGGCGGCCTGGAACTGCTGGAGGACATCGGCACGCAGTTGGACTACCGGCCCCTGGTCGTGATGATGACGGCCTTCGGATCGATCGCGCAGGCGGTCGAAGCCACCCGGCGCGGCGCCATCGACTATCTGACCAAGCCGTTCGGCCTGGACCAGCTGGACCACGTGCTCAGCCGCGCCTTCGAGTTCGAGCAGCTGCGCACGGAGAACCGCAGCCTGCGCACGAGCGTATCGGCCCGCCAGGAAACGCACGGCTTGCTGGGCAACAACCCGGCCATCGTGCAGTTGCGCGAGAAGATCGCCATGATCGGCGACACGCGGGGCACGGTCCTGCTGCAGGGCGAGAGCGGCACCGGCAAGGAAGTCGTCGCCCGGGCGATCCACGACTCGGGTTCGCGGCGCGACGGCCCCTTCATCCGCATCAACTGCGCGGCGATCCCCGAGACGCTGCTGGAATCCGAGTTGTTCGGCTACGAGCGCGGCGCGTTCACCGGCGCCGTGGCCGCCCGCAAGGGCAAGTTCGAACTGGCCGATGGGGGCACACTGCTGCTCGACGAAATCAGCGAGATGCCGTTCGCCATGCAGGCCAAGCTGCTGCGCGTGCTGCAGGAGCGCGAGTTCATGCGGCTGGGCGCCAAGTACTCGACCAAGACCGACGTCCGGATCATCGCGACCACGAACCGGAACCTGAAGGAGGAGATCAAGGCCCGCAACTTCCGCGAGGACTTGTACTTCCGCCTGAATGTGATTCCGATCCGCATCGTGCCCCTGAGGCTGCGCAAGGACGACATCCCGCTCCTGGCCAGCCAGTTCTGCCAGGTGTTCTGCGCCGAGAACGGGCGCACGCTGCTGCCGATCAGCGAATCGGCCATGCGCTGTCTGGTGGCGATGGACTGGCCGGGCAACGTCCGCCAGCTGCAGAACGTGATCGAGCGGGCTGTCATCCTGTGCACAGGCGAAGAGCTGGACCGGGAGATCCTCGGGCTCTCCGAGGAGATGGATTCGACCGAGAAGGCGCGCGAAATGAGCGGGGACCTGACGCTGCGTGACATGGAGCGCGAGCTCATCATCCGCAAGCTGCAGGTGACGCGCGGCAATCGCACGAAGGCGGCGCTGGAGCTGGGAATCAGCGTTCGCACGCTGCGCAACAAACTGAACCTGTATACCGATCTCGGCGTCGAGATCCCGGGGTAGTGCCATGATCAGGACCGGCGTGTTCAACAGCGCCCATCTGGATTCCCTGAAGAAGGCGCTCGATGTCTATGCGCGTCGCCACGAGGTGACCGTCCAGAACATCAGCAACGTCGAAACGGGCGGCTACAAGGCGCAGAAGGTCAAGTTCGAGGAACTGCTGTCCTCGGAGGGGATGCGCCTTCGCGGCGTCCAGACGCATCCGGACCACATGCAGATCGGCGCCCAGTCCCCGGGCGACGTGAACGAACAGGTCGTGGACGCGCGCAACGATTTCGACAACGGGGTGAACGACGTCGACATCGACAACGAGATGATGTCCCTGGCCACCAACGACCTGACCTACCGGCTGGCCACGAGGATGATCAGCGGGCACTACAACACGCTGCGCGGGGCCATTCGCGGCCGCATGATCTAGCGGGAAGGAGGAGCCATGAGCAACGGACTATTCGGGGCGATCAGGATCAGCGCCTCCGGCCTGCGGGGCCAGAGGCTCAAGATGGATGTCGTGGCCCGCAACCTGGCCAACGCCGAAACGACCCAGACTTCCGAAGGCACACCCTACCGGCGGCAGCGCGCCGTCTTCGAGGAGATGCTCGGAAGCAAGGTCAAGACCCACGAAACGCTGCTCGGTCGCGAAGAGGACAGCCGTATGGCCCGCACGCACCCGGCCCACATGCTGGAGACCGTCGGACGGTCGGAGGTGCCGCCCGGCGGCATCCAGAGCGAGGTAACGGTGACCGAGGACGCCTCAGAGTTCCGGGTCGTCTATGACCCGGGCCACCCCGACGCCGACGAGGGCGGGTACGTCCTGATGCCGAACGTGAACCCCATCAGCGAAATGGTGGACATGATCACGGCGAGCCGGGCCTACGAGGCCAACGTCAGCGCCGTGCAGTCGTCCAAGGACATGTTCAGCGACGCGCTGAAGATCTGATCTCGCGGCGAGCCGCGGGAAGGGAGCCGGTCATGAACGTGGACACGATCAAGGCACTCGGGTCGATCGATCCCCGCACGGCCTACGGAGTGGTGCCGACCACCCCGGAGCCGTCGTCGGGCGGCTTCCAGGACCAGTTGCTGCGGGCCTTCGAGAAGGTCGACAGCCTGCAGTCCGTGGCCCGCGACATGACCACCGACATGATCAGCGGCAAGGTCACCGAGACCCACGACGTGATGATTGCGGCCAGGGAGTCCCAGCTGGCCTTCGAGTTGCTGTTGGAGGTACGCAACAAGCTCCTGGAATCGTATCAGGAGATCATGCGTACGCAGGTTTAAGCGATTGCCAGTGACGGAGCCGAGGTAAACGCGTGGATAGCTTCAATTCGATGACTGCCAATCTTAAAGCCAGGCTTGGTGAACTTTCGTTCAACCAGAAGGTGCTGCTGGGCGTCGTGGCGACCGCCAGCATCATCAGCGTGGCCGTTTTCAGCCTGTGGCTCCAGAAAGAGGACATGGCGGTCCTGTATTCCAATCTGGATCCCGAAGACGCCAACGCCGCCCTCGAGGAACTGGCCAAGCAGGACATCCCCACCGAGCTGAAGAACGGGGGCAGCACCATCATGGTCCCCGAGAGCATGGTGGCGCGCCTGCGCATCGAGCTGGCCGGTGCCGGCGTGGTGGCCAACGGTCCGATCGGCTTCGAGATCTTCGACGGCAAGCAGTACGGCCTGACCGAGTTCCTGCAGAACGTCAACTTCAAGCGCGCCCTCGAGGGCGAAATGACCAAATCGATCGAAACGCTGCAGGGCATCCAGTCGGCGCGCGTGCACCTGGTGCTGCCGCAGCCGTCCATCTTCAAGAAGGGCGATTCCGGCGCCACCGCCAGCGTGGTGCTGCGGCTGGGCCGCGGGGCCCGCCTGAACGAAAGCCAGATCGCGGGCATCCAGGCGCTGGTTGCCGGTTCCGTCGAGGACCTGGACATCGACGCGGTCACCGTCATCGACCAGTCCGGCAAGGTGCTTTCGGCGTCGGCGCAGGACGACGACACCGGTCGCACCGAGAGCCAGCTCGGGTTGCGCAAGGAAGTCGAGGACTACCTCACCGAAAAAGCGACCAGCATGCTCGACAAGGCGCTCGGCCAGGGCCGCTCGATCGTGCGGGTGGACGCGACGCTCAACTTCGAGAAGCTGACGCGCGAGCGGGAGATCTACGATCCGGCTTCCACCGTCGTGCGCAGCGAAGTCCGCAACGAGGAAACCGACCCCTCGACGGGCGGCACCTCCGAGAACAGCACCACGAACTACGAGATCAACCGGACCGTCGAGCATATCGTCGGGCAGATCGGCGGCATCAGCACCTTGTCGGTGTCCGTGTTCGTCGACGGTCACTACGAACCGGCGGCGGACGGCGGCGGCGAGCCCACCTACAAGCCGTTGACCGAGGACGAACTGGGGCAGCTCAGGCGCATCGTCCAGACGGCCGTGGGTCTGAATGCCGTTCGCGGCGACCAGATCGAGATCGTCAACATGCAGTTCCGCCAGGTCGAGGATCCGCTGTCCGCGAATCCGTTGACCGACTGGATGGGCCTGGTCACCGAATACGGCGGCAAGGTGCTGCTGCTGGTGCTGCTGGCGGTCATGGCGATCAGCCTGCGCCGGAGCCTGGGCCGCCTGGTCGCCGGCGGCGGGACCGCCGGAGCCAAGGGAGCGGTGGCGGTCGGCCGCACGGGCGCCGGGGCGCGGGCCGCGGCGGTTCCGGAAGTCGAAGCCGAGCACTTCGACGGCATTCCCGAATTGAACGACCAGGTGATGGGTGACATCCGCGACTATGCCGCGGACAACCCCGAACGCGTGGCCGAAGTGATCCAGAGCTGGGTCCGCGAGATCGACCTGTCCGGCGCCGGCCGCGAAACGGTGGGGAACTGACGTGAAGCAGCAGTCCGTGCGTAAAGCCGCGGTTTTCCTGATGTCGCTGGGGCCGGATGTGGCCGGCCGCGTCATGGCGAAGCTGCCGGAATCGATGGTCGAGGAGCTGACGCATTCGATCGCCTCGATCGGCCACGTGACCTATGCCGAGAAGAAGAAGGTGCTCAGCGACTTCATCGTCATGAGCAGCCAGATCTCGGGCATCGGCTTCGGCGGTGAAGAGACGGCCAAGCAGATCCTCGAGGCCGGCTTCGGCACGCACAAGGCCACCTCGATGCTCAGCCGCGTGACCAGCTACAGCGAGATCAAGAACTTCGAGAGCCTGCGGGCCGTGGATCCGCTGACGATCGCCAACTACCTGAAGAACGAGCACCCGCAGACCATCGCCGTCGTGCTGGCCCACATGGACCCGCGCAGCAGCGGTCCCATCCTGCAGCTCCTGCCTGCCGAACTCCAGGGCACGGTGGCCCACCGCATGGCCGTCCTCGAGGCTCCGCACCCCGAAACGCTCAGGGCCGTGGAGAAGGTGCTCGCCGGTCAGCTCCAGGGCGAGGTGGCGGCCAAGGACAGCAAGTACGGCGGCAAGAAGCAGGTCGCCGAGATCCTCAACGAGATCGAGCGCGAAGTCTGGCAGGAGATCCTCGACGAGATGCGCGAGATCGACGACGAGGTCGCCAACGAGGTCAACAACCTCATGTTCGTGTTCGAGGACATCGTCCTGATGAGCGACCAGCACATCCAGGAGGTCCTGAAGGAGATCGACGGCAAGGAACTGACGATGGCGCTCAAGGGCGCCACCGACGAGATCCGCACCAAGGTCTTCCGGAACATGTCCAAACGCGCGGGCGAGGGCATCCAGGAGGACATGGAACTCATGGGTGCGGTCAAGCTGTCCGAGGTCGAAGAGGCTCAGCAGCGGGTTGTCGAAGTCATCCGCAGCCTCGAGGAAGCCGGCACCATCACTCTCGGCAAGGGCGGCAAGGATGCAGAAATGGTGTCCTGAGCCGTTCGCGGTGCCGGGCACCGCGGGCGAGACGCCGGTGGCTGCCGTGTTCCGCGGCATCACGGGCCAGGAAGCGCCGGCCGCCGCCGGCGAAGCGGGCGCGGACCTCCCGCAGTTCCGCCGGGAAACCGGCTACACGGACTCTCGGTCGCTGCTGGGTACCCTGACCCGCCAGGAGCGCACCGAACTGTACGAACTGGCCGAACAGGACGTCGCCGCCGACTACGAAGCGCGTTCGGCCGAGCAGGCCGCCGCCTTTGCCGGACAGCTCGACGAGTCGAAGCGCGAAACCGCCGCCAAGCTTGCGGAATGGAGCGCCGGGCTCGACGCCGCGGTCCGCGAGGACCTGGCTCGGGCCGCGGCTGGCGCCGCTCGCCTGGCGGTCCGTATTGCCGAGAAGATCGTGCGCGACACGGTCAAAGTCGATCACGGGGTCCTGACGCGGGCGCTCGAGACCGTCCTCTTCAAGCAGCAGGCGGCCGCGCCGCTGCACGTCTTCGTCAGTCCGGCCGACGCCCTGTGGCTTTCCGGTCAGGACGACCTGCGGGCCCGGCTGAACATCGAGGTCGTCGGCGAAGACCGTCGGCTGACCGATGGCGACTGCCGCGTCCGCTCCGGCGGTCGCGAATGGGATCTGACGATCGCTTCGCAGCTGGAGGCGCTGGGCGAGATCATCGACGAGGTGATCGCCACGGGTTCCGCCCAGGTCGCGGCGGACGGGAACCGGGGTGGCGATGAGCTTCGACTGGGCTGATCTCGAGGCCAGGGTGCACCAGGCCGACCCCGGACGCGCGGTGGGCCGTGTCTCCAATCTCGTCGGCATGATCGTGGAGGTCGCCGACCTGGGCGCTCCCGTCGGATCGCTCTGCCGGATCGACACGGGACGCTTCACCGCGCCCGTGCTCTGCGAAGTGGTGGGCTTCCGCGAGGACCGCCTTCTGGTCATGCCCTACCAGGAAGCCCGCGGCATCGCGCCGGGCTGCCGCGCGATGATCCTCTCCAGCCAGTTGACGGTTCCCGCCGGACCTTCGCTGCTGGGACGTGTCCTGGACGGCCTCGGGCGGCCGCTCGACGACGGCCCCCCGCTGGGCATGGCGCCGCGCGTAAAACTGGGCGGCACGCCGCCCAGCGCCATGCGTCGTCGCCGCGTGACCGACGCCGTTTCGACCGGCATCCGCTCCATCGACAGCATGATCACGACGGCACGGGGCCAGCGCATGGGCATCTTCGCCGGCAGCGGCGTGGGAAAGTCCGTGTTGATGGGCATGCTGGCGCGCCAGGCCCACGTCGACGTGAACGTCCTGGCGCTGATCGGCGAACGCGGACGCGAAGTGCGCGAATTCATCGAGCGCGACCTCGGTCCGGAAGGCCTGGCCCGGAGTGTCGTCGTGGTCGTCACCTCCGATGAAAGCGCCGTGATGCGGGCCAAGGGCGCCGATACGGCCATGTCCATCGCGGAGCACTTCCGCGACAGCGACCGCGAGGTCCTGTTCATGATGGATTCGGCCACGCGCTATGCGATGGCGCTGCGCGAGATCGGCCTCGCCGCCGGCGAACCGCCCACGACCAAGGGCTATCCGCCGTCCACTTTCGCGGCGCTGCCGCGGCTGTGCGAAAGGGCGGGCTGGTCGGAAGTCAACGCCATGACCGCGTTCTTCACGGTCCTGATCGAGGGCGACGACATCCACGACCCGGTGGGCGACGCGATGCGCTCGATCCTGGATGGGCATGTCATGCTGAGCCGCGACCTGGCGCGCCAGCATCACTACCCGGCTGTCGACGTGCTCGGCAGCGTCAGCCGTCTGCGGAGCGACGTCGTCACGCCTGCCGATCGCGAAGCGGGCGCGCGTCTGATGCGCTGGATGAAGACACTCGAGGACAACCGCGACCTGGTGAATATCGGCGCCTACGTCGCCGGCGCCGATCCGGTGCTGGACGAAGCGCTGGCCAGGGAGAAGGACATCCGTGCGTTCCTGCGGCAGGACGTCCTGGAGTCGACCGACGTCGCGACCAGCCTGACCGGCCTGCGCAAGCTGACCGGGGTCGCCTGAGATGCCGTTCCAGTTCCGCCTCGGCAAAGTGATGAAGGTCCGACAGCGGATCCTCGAACAGCGCACGCGCGAGGTGGCCGAGGCGGACCGCGCCCGGCAGGCGTGCCTGGAGCGCGAACAGCAGCTGGCCGAAGCGTACGGCCGCCTGGCGTACGCCTCGCCGTCGGCGACGGGAACGATCCTGGACGTCCGCGACCTGGCCGAGCAGGCCCTTCGCCTGCGCCGGCTGGCCGAATTGAGGACGGAGGCCGCCCGCGACACGCGGCTGGCGACCATGGAATGGGAACGCCAGCGCGACCGGTTGACCGAGGCGTGGAGGGATGTCGAGGTGCTGCGCAAGCTCGAGCACAAGCGCCGGGAACAGTGGGAAGAGGAGCAGCGGCGGGTGGAAAGCCGGTTGCTGGACGAGATCGGCGGCGTGCGATCGGACCGGTTGCGCCGGTCAAAGCTTTCCGCCTGACCGGCACGAGTTGCCGCTCCCGGATCCGTGCCCGGCGGGGCCGGTGGTGGGGAAATGCCGCCGCAGGCCGACTCCGGGGTGTTTGGGACGGTTCCCGGACCGGGGCGTCGACGGGAACAGAGGTTGCGAGTGGGCTCGCGCGCGGTCGGCTGCCGCGCAACGAACTTGAGGGGAATCCGGCATGAAGAGCGTTCTGATCATCTCCGCCCTGACCTTCGCGCTGATCTTCGGCGGCGTGGTCCTGCTCAGCACCCAGCTGAACCAGGCGGCGATTCCGCCCGCGACGCCGGAGTTGACGGCGGTCGATTACGAAGGCACCGAACGCGTATTCCGGGACCTGGCCGTCGAACGCGACCGCATCCAGCAGGAGCGCGAGGATCTCGTGGCCCTGCGGCAGGCCACGGCCGCGCAGCAGCTCATCCTGACGCAGGAACGCGAACAGCTGCTGGAGGTCATCCGCCAGCTCGAGATCCGCCAGCAGTCGTATTCCGCGGAGCGGGACCAGTCGGCGGCCAAACTGGCCAAGATGTACGAGGCGATGAAGCCGGCGCAGGCCGCACCTATCCTCAGCGCTCTCGAACTGGAGATCATCCTGGACATCATGAGCCGCATGAAAGAGCGCCCGGCAGCCAAGATCCTGGCCCACATGGACGCCGGCCTGGCCGCCCAGGTCAGCACGCGCATGAGCCTGCAGGGGGACAGCTGATGCAGATGCCGCTCTTCAGTGCGCTTCCGGCGGTTCCGGGTCGCAGCCTCGGCATCGGCAGCGCCGCCCGCGCGGCCGGAACGGCCGACGCCGAGGCGGCGGCGACGGTGTTCGCGGGTATCCTGGCGGCAGCCGCTCCGGCGGCGACGGCCGAGGCCGCGCTGCCCGGCGATCC
>JAIFKS010000172.1 GCA_020049465.1 bacterium
GTGCCGCCGCGCTGGTGGGCCTGCCTCCGGAGGGCATGCTGGGCGAGATCTGCGCCGACTGGTTCCTGCCGGTCGGCATCATGTCCGAATGTTCCATCCTGGGCGTCTGCCAGGGCGGACTCAGGCGACAGATGCAGTTGCGCACCGTGCATGGCGACCTGATCCCCGTGGAGGTGATCTGTTCGAGCTTCCACGCCGAACCCCTGCTGGCGGCCGGGGATGGCGACGCCCGGTCCGACGACGGACGCCGCCACTGCTTCTTCCATCTCGAGGACGTTCGCCGGCGTGAACACGACGACCAGGTCCGCGCCGCGCGCCTGGCCAAGCTGCCGCTGCTGAACCAGGTCAGCGAGGCCCTGTACGGGGCCCACCTGACGCTGGACCAGCTGCTGCAGGCCATCCTCATCTGCGTCACCGCGGGGCAGGGCCTTCGTTTCAACCGCGCGTTCCTGCTGCTGGTCGATGACACGGGGCTGAAGCTCCGCGGCGAACTGGCCATCGGGCCGAGCAATGCCGAAGAGGCCGCGCGCATCTGGCACGATCTGGCCGACCGTCCCGCCGACCTGTTCGAGATGATGACCAGCTACGACCAGTCCATCAAGAACACGAACGCCGCGGTCAACGAGATCGTCCGGCGCATGTCCGTGCCCCTGGATCGTGAAGACCACCTCCTGGTGCGGGCGATGCATGAGCGCCGCGTCTCCCGCGTGACGGCCGACATGCAGCTGCCCGGGGTCGACGAACTGCGGAACTGGCTGGGTGGCGGGCAGTTCGCCATCGCGCCGCTGACGATTCGCAGCGGCCCGGTGGGCGTCATCGTCGCCGACAACGCGATCAGCGGGCAGGAGATCAGCGAACTGGACCTGGAATTCCTGCAGATGTTCGCCAACCTGAGCGCGACCGCCATCGAGAACAGCCGGCTCTACAGCGAACTCGAGAAGCGGTTGGTGGATCTGCGGCGGGCCCACCACCAGCAGAAGGAGGATCAGCAGACCCTGCTGCGCATGGAGCGCCTGAGCGTCATGGGTGAAACCTCGGCGATCGTCGCCCACGAACTGCGCAATCCGCTGGTCGCCATCGGAGGCTTCGCCCGCTCGCTGACGCGGAACCTGGACGAAAGCGATCCGAATCACCGCTTCGCCTCCATCATTTCGCAGGAGGTCGCGCGGATGGAGGAAATCATCCACGACCTGCTGGATTTCATCCGCCCGCGCAAACTTCTGCGACAGGAGACCGTGATCGACGCACTGGTGGCCGAAACCGCCGAGCGCTTCCGGGCCGAACTGGCGGGCGCCGGCGTCGGACTTGATCTGGAGACGGGCTGCGGCGAATTGACCGTGGAATGCCACCCTGGCGAGATCCAGCAGGTTCTGCAGAACTACCTGATGAACGCCATGCAGGCCCAGGCTTTCGGCGGACGGGTGATCGTCCGGACCAGTGTCCTGGACGGCGGGCTTAAAGTCGAAGTGCTCGACTCCGGTCCGGGATTTGCAGAAGCCGAGGGAAAGCGGCTGTTCTCGCCGTTCTTCTCGACCAAGCCCACCGGATCGGGCCTGGGACTGACCATCTGCGCCCAGATCATCAAGGCGCATGGCGGGGTCACCGGGGCGGCCAACCGGACCGAAGGTGGGGCGGCTTTCTGGTTCATTCTGCCCCTGCCGCGCGGCTAGAATGTTGCCTGGAGAGCGCTTATTTGAGTGGCGACCTTCAGTAGCCGGCAGTAAATTGTGAGCGGAGCGCCGGTAAGGGGGTTCCGATTCGCAAAGGAGGGCGAATATGGCCAAGGTCCTGATCGTCGATGACGAGCCTCATCTGCGACTACTGTATGAGACGGAACTGCGGCGCGCGGGCTTCGAAACGATGACCGCCAGCAATGCTGCCCAGGGACTCGAGTTCGTCGACACGATGCACCCCGATCTGGTCATCCTCGACATCCGCATGGCGGGGATGGACGGCATCGAGGCGCTGCAGCGCATCCTCGAGCGCAACAACAGCATCCCTGTCGTCCTGAACACCGCATTCTCCAGCTATCGCGACAACTACCTGACGTGGGCGGCCGACGCCTATGTGACGAAGTCGTCCGATGTGACGGAGTTGCTGAGTACGGTGAAGAACCTCCTGGAAGAACGTCTGGCGGCCCGCAGCTGACAGCCTGATGGGTGCGGCCCCGGGTCCGCCGTCCGAAAGTGGTCGAGTTGAGCAGTCGAGAGTTGATTCGCGGCACGCTGAGTCTGGTGTTGGCCGGCGGGCAGGGCGAGCGTCTGTATCCACTGACGCGCGACCGGTCCAAGCCGGCCGTGCCTTTTGGCGGCGCTTACCGGATCATCGATTTCACGCTCTCCAACTGCGTCAACAGCGGGCTGCGTCAGATCTACGTGCTGACGCAGTACAAATCGTTTTCGCTGGATCAGCATCTGCAGCGCGGGTGGAACATCTTCAGCTACGAGGCCGATGAATTCCTCTACCGCATTCCGCCCCAGCACCGTGTAGGACAGAAGTGGTACCAGGGCACGGCCGACGCGGTTTACCAGAACATCTACCTGCTGGAAGAGCGGCGGCCGCAGCGCGTCCTGATCCTGTCGGGAGACCACGTCTACCGCATGAACTACGCGAAGCTGCTGGAATTCCACGAGGACCGCGGGGCCCAGTTGAGCCTGTGCGCCGCCGTGGTGCCCCGCGAGGGCGCCCACGAATTCGGGATCCTCGAGGTGGACGGGAACTGGAAGGTGATCGGCTTCGAGGAGAAGCCTTCCGATCCGAAGACCATTCCCGGCGACCCCGAGCATTGCCTGGTCAACATGGGCGTCTACGTGTTCGACACCGAGAGCCTGGTGCGTGAACTTTGCCACGATGTCAAACGCGCGGATTCGCGGCACGACTTCGGCCGCAACATCATCCCCGAGATGGTGGCCCGCGGCGAGGTCCACGCCTATCCGTTCCGCGATCCGGAGACGACGAAGGCGTGGTACTGGCGTGACATCGGGACGCTCGACAGCTACTACGAAGCGAACATGGATCTCACGGGCCGCTACCCGCATTTCGATCTCTACGACCCGGACTGGCATTTCCGCGCCTGGCAGCCGCCGCTGCCGCCGAGCAAGACGGTGCACGGCGTGACGGCCGACGGCAGATTGCCCGGCATCGTCGAGGACAGCATCATCGGCAGCGGGTCGATGATCTCGGGCGGGCGCGTCGAACGCTCGATCGTCGGCCACAGTTGCCGCGTCGGTTCCTACAGCCGCGTCACCGAGAGCATCCTGATGGAGGGCGTACGCATCGGGCGGCATGCCGAGGTGCGGCGCTGCATCGTCGACAAGGGTGTCGTCGTTCCCGATGGGTTGCGGCTCGGCTGCGATCCCGAGTGGGACGCCGCGCGCTTCACCGTCTCGCCGTCGGGGGTCGTGGTGATCCCGCGCCACGCCGACCTGACCGGGATCGAACAATCCCGGTCCCCGCTTCCTCAGCCGCGGTAGAGTTCGGGCCGCCGATCACCGAGCACGTCATTGTGCGCCGTCAACGGCGTTCCGGGTGTGCCCGGTTCGATGCGGGCGACCGCGGCACCGGTGCCTGTTCTGTCCAGCCGGACCAGCCGCTCGCCGCGCGGCGCCACGATCTGACTGCCCCCGCTGAACGCCAGTTCGAAACCGGCCCGGTCCTCGCGGCCCACCCGGTTGGCGGTCACTGCGTGCACCCCGTTTTCCAGGCAGCGCGTGATCATCGCCTCCTGGCACCAGGGCAGCACCAGGTTGCACGGGTGCGCGATCACCGCGGCTCCGGCCAGCGCCAGGCTGCGGGCGGCTTCCGGGAAGAGCCAGTCGAAGCAGATCATCATGCCGACCTGTGTTCCGGCCGCGGGGAAGACGGGAAAGGCCAGGTCCCCGGGGTCGAAAAGCTGCTTCTCGTCCATGAAGAGGTGCACTTTGCGGTACAGACCGCGCGTGCCGTCGGGCCGCACCAGCACCGCGCTGTTGAACAGGCGCGCACCTGCGCGTTCGGCGAGCCCGGCCACCAGCGTGGTGCCGCTGGAGGCCGCATGGGCCAGCAGGCGCCCCAGGATGGGGCCTGGTCGGCAGTCGGGCCCAAGTTCCTCGGCGAACGATGCGACCTCGTCGCGCGTGCGGAACTGATAGCCGGTGGCGAACAGCTCCGGCAGGACGGCCAGCGCGCAGTTGCCCGGCACCAGGGCCAGCGCGGCCTCGACATTGGACGCGACCCGGCCGAAGAACGGTTCGGTCTGTACGGCGGCGACGGTCACCGGGTTCATGAGATGTCCTTCGGCGCCGGGTCGCCCGTGCCCGTCAGGGTGAGCAGGCGGTCCAGCGACGCCTCGCGGCCGAATCGCTGCGCGATGCGTACGTGGGCCGCGTCGCCGAGTCGTGCGGCGAGTCCGTCGTCGCTCAGCAGGCGTTCCAGCGCCGCGGCCAGGGCCGCAGCGTCGTCCACCGGCACGAGCAATCCGGTGGCGCCGTCGTCGACGATCTCCGGCAGGCTGCTCGCGCGCGTGGCCACCACCGGCACGCCGCAGGTCGCGCGCGTGGCCACCACCGGCACGCCGCAGGCGCCCGCTTCGGCGGCCACCAGCCCGAAGCCCTCGGCCAGCGACGGTAGAACCAGCGCGTCGAGGCTGTGGTAGAACGGCACCAGGTCCTCGAGATGTCCCCGCAGTTCGACGGCTTCAGGTCGCCGCAGACCCGCACGCCAGTCCTCGATCGTCCGGCGCAGCGGGCCGTCGCCGGCGATCACCAGTTTCCGGTCGCGCCGATCGTCGCGGTGTTCGAGATCCGTCCAGGCGGCCATCAGGTTCGGCAGACCCTTGCGCTCGATCAGCTGGCCGGCGAAGCCGATGATCCCGGCGCGGGGTGCCCGGGCGCGGGGAGCGAAGCGATCCAGATCCACGCCCTTGTACAGCAGATGGACGCGATGCCCGTCCAGCCAGGGGGCGCTGGCGAGCACGGTGCTGCGCGTGGCCTCGGAGTTCACCAGCACGCCGGTGGCCAGCCGGTTGAAGTACCAGCGGTAGTAGCTCTTGGCCTTCAGCGGGAAATCGCTTTCGCGCGCGGCCAGGCGGCAGGGCACGCCGGCCAGGCTGCCGGCCAGGGCGGCGGCCTTCAGGTCCTTGGTCAGGTTGGCGATGACCGCCTGCGGTCGCCAGCGCCGGAACTGACGGACCAGTGCGGCCAGGGTCCAGGGAGCGCCGTCGAAGCGCACGGCGATGGCGGCGGTCGGCACGCCGGCCTGCCGGGCGCGCGCGCAGAGGGCGCTGCCCGGCTGGGCGATGATGCCGGTGGGCACGCCACGCTGTCCCAGAGCCACGGCCGTGTCCAGCATCCAGACCTCGGCCCCGCCCCAGGTGCGCATCGAATTGACGAAGCAGATCCGGACCATCGCGCCTGCGCCTTTCGGAGGTTACGGGGACGATCATAGGCCGTGGACGACGGCGCGCCAATCCCAATGCCTCCGCGGACGTGGCCGACTTCGGCGGCATGGCCGTATCCGCCGCGTTGCCGGGGGGCCGGCGGCGGGTTAATTTGGGCCGGCACCGGCCGGTACAACCTGCCCGCCGTCCGCAGACGACTCCCGATCCCGCGAGGCTCCATGGACCACCCGCTGCCGCGCAAGGAAACCCGGCTCGACCCGCGCCTGCCCTGGCTGGGAGGTGTGCGCCGACTGCTGTCGCCCATGGCCGGCGTCACCGACCGTGCGTTCCGGGAGATCTGCCGGCGCTTCGGTGCCGACATGGGCTTCTGCGAATTCGCCTCGGCCAGCGGTCTGACCTACGGCGGCGAGAACACCTGGAAGCTGGTCGACACCGACGGCGAAGAGGGACTGGTCGGCGTGCAGATCTTCGGCGCCGATCCGGAACACATGGCTCAGGCCGCGCGGTTGCTGTCGAGCAGGCGGCTGGACGTGCTGGACATCAACTTCGGCTGTCCGGTGAAGAAGGTCGTGCAGAAATGCGGGGGCAGTGCGCTGCTGGCCGATGTCCCCCTGCTCGAGCGCATCATCCGCGCGGTGATCGACAACAGCGCCGTGCCGGTCACGGCCAAGATCCGCACGGGCTGGGACGAGGACAAGGTGAACTACGACGAGGTCGGTCGCGTGCTGCAGGACGCCGGTTGCGCCTGGGTGACGATGCACGGCCGCACGCGCGCCCAGAAGTTCACCGGCGAGGCGAACTGGGACCGCATCGCCCATCTGGTGGAAGTGCTCGAGATCCCGGTCATCGGCAACGGCGACGTCGTCGACGGTCGGAGCTACCGGAGGATGGTGGAGCACACGCGCTGCCATGGCGTGATGATCGGTCGCGGCGCGATGGGAAATCCCTGGATTTTCCAGGAGATGCGCGCCGTGGACGAAGGGATCCCGGCCTCCGTGGTCACCTTCGGCGAAATGTGTGCGGTCACCGCCGACCACGTGCGCGGCGAGGTCGCCGCGCGCGGCGAGAGGCAGGGCAGTCTGGTCGTTCGCGCGCACATTTCCCGGTGCTTCCGCGGCTACCCGGGCGCGTCGGCCTTCCGTCGCCGGTTGTACGACGCCGACGGCAGCGCCGCCATGATCGCGCTGCTGGACGAAGCCGGACGGCAGGGCGATCCGCGCCGGAACGATCCCGACCAGAGCGATCCGCGCCTGGACACGTGTGACGAGGTTGCGTCATGAACGCGTCGCGCTTCCGTCTCGGGCGAGGGTCGCTACCTGCGGTCGCCGCGGGGCTGTTGCTGCTGGGCGCCGGTTGCGCGAAGCGGCCGCTGCCCGTCCACGAAGCGCCGCCGGTGGAAGGGCTGACAGCGCCCGCTTTGCCCGCTGGAACCACCGTGATCGAGCACACGGTCAAGGGCGGGGAGACCCTCGCGCGCATCGCCGACAACTACTACGGTGAACCCGGCCGCGCCGCGGCCGTCGCGCGCCACAACGG
>JAIFKS010000125.1:0-856 GCA_020049465.1 bacterium
TACCTGGTCAAGCCGTCGCCGTTCTGCATGCTGGACGAGGCGGACGCCCCGCTGGACGACGCCAACATCGGCCGCTTCGTCAACATGCTGCGCGAATTCAGCCGCAGCACGCAGTTCCTGGTCATCACGCACAACAAGCTGACCATGGAAACGGCGAACCACCTGTACGGCGTGACGATGATGGAGCCGGGCTGCAGTTCGATCGTCTCGGTCAGCTTCCACGACGTGGAAATGACGCAGAGCGATCAGGAGCTGGGCGGCGCCATCGCGCGCAAGCGCCGCGAAGTCGATGATACGGCCATGGCGGCCCGCGGGCAGGCCTTCATGGAGACGATCGAGGCGGTCGAAGCCGCGGAAGCCGCGGCCGAGGCGGCCATCGAGGCGGCCGACACCGCGGTGGCCGTGGCGGCGGCGTCCGAGTCGCCCGACTTCGCGCTCGAAGCGACGAACGACGAACTCCCCGATGACGAGGCCTCGGACCGCATGGAGGCCACCGAGTGATCAAGGGCGTACTGGACCGCTTCCGCAGCGGTCTGAAGAAGACGCGCGACGGCTTCGTCGGCAAGCTGCAGAGCCTGTTCGGCGGGCGCGTGCGCCTGGACCAGGACACGCTCGACAAGATCGAGGAACTGCTGATCAGCGCGGACATGGGCGTGGCCTCGGCCGTGGCGATCACGCGCAACATCGAGAAGCGCCTGAAGGACGAGGGCGGCGAGGCCACCCTGGCCTCGGTGCTCGAGGTCATCCGCGCCGATGTGCTGAACATCCTGACCACGTCGCACCCGCGCCTGCGCCCGGTCAGCTGGGACACGGCCGAAGAGACGGCCCCGCGCGGCAGGAAGCGGCAGGCGGCCGC
>JAIFKS010000125.1:881-16572 GCA_020049465.1 bacterium
CGCCGAGCCGGCTCCGGCGACGGCGCCGAGCGGACCGCGCGTGATCTTCGTCGTCGGCGTCAACGGAACCGGGAAAACCACGACGATCGCCAAGCTGGCCCACCGCCTGAAGGCCGAGGGCAACTCGGTCCTGTTGGCGGCCGGCGATACGTTCCGCGCCGCCGCGGTCGAGCAGCTCACCGTCTGGGCGGGCCGCGTCGGCGTCGAGTGCATCCGGCAGGGCCAGAATGCCGATCCGGCGGCCGTCGCCTTCGACGCGCTCAGCGCGGCCGAGGCGCGCGGGATCGACATCGTGATCATCGACACCGCCGGCCGGCTGCATACCAAGACGAACCTGATGGACGAGCTGGGCAAGGTCGCGCGCGTGATCCGCCGCAAGACCGGGCGCGATCCCGAGACGCTGCTGGTCGTCGACGCCAACACCGGTCAGAACGGTCTGCAGCAGGCGCGGGTCTTCGCCGAGACGATTCCCGTCGACGGCCTGGTGCTGACGAAGCTGGACGGTACCTCCAAGGGCGGCATCGTCGTGGCCATCGCCGAGACCCTGGGTCTGCCGGTCAAATGGGTGGGCATGGGCGAGAAGGTGGACGACCTGGCCGCCTTCGATCCGCAGGTGTTCGTCGAGGCGCTGTTCGCCGACTGGTCCGGCGAGGGTGCGGCCGAAGCCCTGCGGGACGACGATGCGCCGGCCCCGCGGTAACCGGCCGGGCGGGCTGCGCCGTCTGGACGACCTGCTGGACCGCGCCGTGGGCCGCAATACCGAACGCTGGGACAGCCGCGACCGCGGCGGCGAACGGCGCCGTGAGCGCGGGCCGGCCGTGCGGGACATGGACATCCGTCGCGACCGCGAGATCTTCGAACGCCTCACTGCCCTGGACTACGATTACCTGCTCTGCCAGCGCTTCGCCGCCGGTCAGCGGGTGCTGGGCGACCTGCTCGTGCAGTCGGTGGTCGGTCGCGCGCAGAACGGCCATGGCTGGTTCACCGACGAATTCGGCATCTCGCTGCGCTTTCCCGACGCGACCTTCGAGCGCATCCTCTCGGTGCTGGAAAAGACCGATCCCAACCTGCGCGGCCTGCAGGTCCGCGAGCGCCGCGGCGCGCTGGTGACGCGCTTCGGCCGGTGGCTGCTGGAGAACCTGGAGAAGCCGAGGCTGCGCCTGGAGGTCGATGGCGCCCCGCCGCTGGGCATCGATTTCCTGGCCGGGCACGAAGTGGACACCCGCGCCTTCTGCACCGGGATGGTCCTGGCCGGTTTCATGGACGACTGGCAGCATCGGCGCACCGCCATGATGCAGCACAAGAAGACGTTCGGCGGCCACCCGTTCAGCGTGGGCGGCGGCGATATCGTGATCGTCGACCGCGAGAAGTTCGAACTGTGCGGACTGGAAGACCCCGGCGCCACGGTGCTGGATGAGGATCAGCTGCGCGAACTGCGCGACTTCGGCATCATCTGCCGCGACGCACGCGCTCCCTATCGATTCCCCGAACACGACCAGGTCTATTTCCGCCGCCGGCTGGGCGAAGGCGTCTGCGACGACCTGGCGCTGATCTGGGTGGCCGCCACCTACGGCTACGACGCGCTGCTCGGCGCCTTCCTGATGGACGGCATCGACACCTACGACAAATACCTGCTGGACCTGACCTGGGGCGGGTACGACACCTGGCTGGCCGGGCAGATCCAGCAGCGGTTCCTGGACCTGAACGACCGCCCGCTGGTCAGTGACGAACGCATTTTCGATCTGATCCACTTCGCCGCCAAGCGCAACGATCCGCTGCTGAACCTCAGCAGTTCGCACCGCCGGCTGATCCAGTTCGAATCCGGCGCGCCGGTGCCGACCATCCTGAACCACTGGCGCTTCGTGATGGGAGAGCCGGTCTACGACATCCGGCTCGGTTATACCCGCCTGCCGGCGGAAGAGTTCTATGCCGGCGCCTGGCACCGTCTGCAGGCAGCCAAACTGCCGGTGCCGGCACCCCGGTTCATCAAGCCGCGCAAGGATCGCTGACCGCCCGGAAGGCCGGTACGGGACAGCGTCCCGGCGCCGGGCTTGACGCCGCCGCCCGCCCGTTCTACGTTTTGGTCTGACATTCTCAAAGGCCGGCTCCAGGCCGGCCGCGAGCCTCAACTTCGGGGCGGGGTGAAATTCCCCACCGGCGGTCACAGCCCGCGACCCAGCGACGCCTCCCGGCGCCCCTGGCTGATCCGGTGGAAATCCGGGGCCGACAGTCAAAGTCTGGATGGGAGAAGTTGGCGGTTCGATACGATGCCGTGCGTCCGGCTGTCCGGACGCTCCCACGGCGTCGGGTCGCCGCTTGCCGCCCATCAGCCAGGTCCCCGGGAACGGAACGGCCTTGGAGCGCGAGCGCATCGTCCATCCCGACAGTCCGGACTCCGACGCCGCCTTCATGGCCGAGGCGCTGGAACTGGCCGCTTCGACGCCGACGCGCCCGTGGCCGAATCCGCCCGTCGGTGCCGTCGTGGTCAGGAACGGCCGCGTGGTCGGCCGCGGCGCTCACCAGGGGCCGGGCACGCCGCACGCCGAGACCGTCGCCCTGGCCGCCGCCGGCGGGCAGGCCCGCGGCGCCACCCTCTACGTCACGCTCGAACCGTGCAACCACACCGGCCGCACGCCGCCCTGCGCACCGGCGGTCGCCGCCAGCGGCGTCACGCGCGTGGTCGTGGCCATGCGTGATCCCAACCCGCAGGTCACGGGCGGCGGTTGCCGCCATCTGCGCGAAAACGGCCTGTCGGTCACCCTCGGCGTGGGCGCCGCCGAAGCGCTCGAACTGGTCTGGCCGTTCGCCGTCACCGAGGGCTTCCGGCGCCCCTTCGTCGAACTCAAGACCGCCGTCTCGCTGGACGGACGATTCGCGCCGCCGGCCGGGCAAAGGCAGGGCGCGGCGCCGGTCTATCTGACGTCCACCGAATCGCGCTGTCTGGTGCACCGTCGCCGCCGCTGGTCGGACGCCGTCATCGTCGGCGAAGGCACCGCGCGGGCGGACCGGCCGCGGCTGGACGGCCGCCTGGCCGACGGATTGCCGGGCGTGCCGGCGGCCGAGCCCGTCGCGGTCTGCCTGGACACCGATCTGAGTGGGAGCGGCGGGCTGGGGCGGACGCCGTTCCTGGTCGTCGCCGGCGAGGGCGCGCGCCGTTCATCCAACCTGGCGGCGATTGCGGCGTCCGGCGGTGAAGTTCTGTTCTGCGCCGAGCGCGACGGGCGGTTGGACCTGGGCGCGGCGCTGGCGGCGCTGCACGCGCGCGGTCTGCGGGCGCTCCTGTTCGAAGGCGGGCCCACCTTGTCGGCGGCCCTGCTGGGGCTGGGGCTGGTCGACCGCTGGCGCCAGTTCGTCGCGCCGATGGTGCTGGGCGAAGGCGTCACCTGGCCGTCCGCGCCGGTCGGCGCGACAGCGGCGGCGTTCATCCTGACCCGCTGCGAAACCGTCGGGCGTGACGCGATGCTCGTCCACGACCGGACATCGTTCGCGGCGAAGCTCGACCAGGTATCGCGGTAGCCCGCGTGGGCGCCGGGCGAGGGAGGTTGGCCATGTTCACGGGAATCATCCGCGAGATCGGCGTGCTGCGCGGCATGTCCCCGCAGGGCGATGTGCTGCGCCTGGCGCTGGCCGCGCCGAGGACGGCCGCGTCGGTGAAGATCGGCGACAGCGTGGCCGTCAACGGCATCTGCCTGACCGTGACCGGCGTGCGCACCGGTGTGTTCAGCGTGGAGGCCGCGGCCGAGACGCGCCGCCTGACCACGCTCGGCACCTGGCGCGCCGGCAGCCGGCTGCACCTGGAGCCGGCGCTGCGCGTCGGCGACGGACTCGACGGTCACTACGTGCAGGGCCACATCGACGGCACCGGCACGGTGACGGCCGTCCGCGCGGCCCGCGGCGGCGGCCGGCTGGTCACCATCGTGCTGCCCCCGGCGCTGGCGGTGAACCTGACCCCCAAGGGATCGGTCGCCGTCGACGGCGTGAGCCTGACCGTCGACGAGGGACCGTTCCGCGACCGCTTCACGATCAACCTGATCCCGCACTCGCTGGCCGTGACGAATCTCGGCGCGCTGGCCGTCGGCGACGCCGTCAATCTGGAGATGGACGTGCTGGTCAAGGCCGCCCGCGGTGCCGGACAGGCCGCACACCGGATGCCGGCGGCGGCCGCACCCCTGACTCTCGAACACCTGCGCGCGCTGGGCTACGGCGCCGCGCGCCGGAAGGAACGCACATGACCCGCGAACGTGACCCGGCGCTGCCGGGCATCGACAGCATCGACTCGGCTCTGGAGGCGCTGCGCCGCGGCGAGATCATCGTCGTGGTCGACGACGAGGAGCGCGAGAACGAAGGCGACTTCATCGTCGCCGCCGAGAAGGTCACGCCCCAGATCGTCAACTTCATCGCCCGCCACGGCCGCGGCCTGATCTGCCTGGCCGCCACCGGCGAACGTCTGGACGAGCTCGAACTCCACCCGATGGTCTCGCGCAACACGGCTTCGCTCGGCACGCGCTTCACCGTGAGCGTCGACGCGATCCACGGCGTCACGACCGGCATCAGCGCCGCCGACCGCGCGCGCACCGTGCAGGTCTTCATCGACCCGGCCACGCGTCCGGCCGACCTGGCGCGGCCGGGGCACATCTTCCCGCTCGAGGCGGTGCCCGGCGGCGTGCTGCAGCGGGCCGGCCACACCGAAGCGGTGGTGGATCTGTGCAGGGCGGCGGGCCTGTATCCGGCGGGGCTGCTCTGCGAGATCATGGACGACGACGGCGAGATGGCCCGCCTGCCGCGGCTGGGCGAGATCGCGGCCGAACACGGGCTGAAACTGATCACCATCGCCGACCTGATCCGCTGGCGCCGGCACCACGACCTGCTGGTGCGCCGGGAGGCCGAGGTGCCGCTGCCGACCCGCTTCGGCGACTTCCACATGGTGGCCTACACGACGCTGGTCGACAACGCGACGCACGTCGCCCTGGTCAAGGGCGAGATCAGCAGCGACGAGCCCGTGCTCGTGCGCGTGCACAGCGAGTGCATGACCGGCGACCTGTTCCACAGCCTTCGCTGCGACTGCGGACAGCAGATGGAGTCGGCCCTGCGGCAGATGGACGAAGCCGGCCGCGGCGTCTTCCTGTACATGCGCCAGGAGGGGCGGGGCATCGGCCTGATCAACAAGATGAAAGCCTACCGGCTGCAGGACGAGGGCGCCGACACGGTCGAGGCCAACGCGCGCCTCGGCTTCGCGCCCGACCTGCGCGAGTACGGGCTGGGCGCGCAGATCCTGCGGGATCTCGGCGTCCGGCGCATGCTGCTGATGACGAACAACCCGCGCAAGATCGTCGGGCTGGAGAGCTACGGCCTGGAACTGGCGGGCCGCGTTCCCCTGCAGATCGAGCCCGGGCTGCAGAACGCGAAGTATCTCGAGACGAAGAGGGCCAGGATGGGCCATCTGCTCGATCACCTGTAGAGCCGAAGATCGAACCGGATCACCTGACGCAACGGGCGCGCACGCGCGCGCCGGCAAGGAGAGGACGATGGGTCGCAACTACGAGGGCAAGTTCGACGCGCACGGCAAGAAGATCGCGATCGTGGCCAGCCGCTTCAACGATTTCTTCACCGGGGAACTGCTCGCCGGCGCTCAGGACTGCCTGCGTCGCCACGGCGTCGCCGACGAACAGGTCGATACCGCCTGGGTGCCGGGGGGCTTCGAGATCCCTCTGGCGGCGCAGAGACTGGCGCGCAGCGGGCGTTACGCGGCGGTCATCTGCGTCGGTTGCATCATCCAGGGCGACACCCCGCACTTCGGCCTGATCGCCAGCGAAGTGACCAAGGGCATCGCCCAGGTCTCGCTGGAAACGGGCATCCCCGTGGCGTTCGGCATCGTGACCGCCGACACGCTCGACCAGGCGCTCGAGCGCTCCGGCACCAAGGCCGGCAACAAGGGTTTCGACGCGGCGCTGTCGGCGCTCGAGATGATCGACCTGCTGGCGGCGGTCGACCAGGGCTAGCCGACGTGATCGGTCAGTTGCCGGGGGGCGATGGGACCCTCCGGCGCCGCAACGGCCCCCGATTGTCATTTGGGGCCCGGCAGGCTATCATTGAGGCCGCCCGGACGAGCAGGGCTCCCCGGCGGGGGCCATCCGTTCGGCGCCGACGGGCTCAGATGAGCCAAGTCGTTCGATGATGCCAAGTCGTTCTTTGACAGGAGAATACCGGTGGGTAAACGCAGAAAAGGCCGCGAGATCGTTCTGCAGTCGCTCTATGCCTCGTTGATCGGCGGGGGCGATGTGCTGGCCGTGCTGGAAGACCAGCTGATCCGCCGGGAATCCGCTCCTGAGACCACCGAATTCGCGCGCGCTCTCGCGCGTAAGATCAAGGCCAACCGGCCCGATACCGAACGCTGGCTGAAGACGCTGGTCAGCTCCCGCTGGGATCCGTCGCGGTTGGGCACGCTCGAATTGTGCATCCTCCATCTGGGCCTGACCGAACTGAAGCACAGCCCCGAAGTGCCGTTCCGCGCCGTCATCAACGAAGCCTGCGAACTGGCCCGACGCTACTGTGAGGACGGGGCCGTGGGCTTCGTCAACGGCGTGCTGGACCGTGCCGCCCACCAGGTGTATCCGGATGCGGCCGGCACCCACGCCGGCGCCGCGGATGATGCCGCCGCGACGGCGGCGCTGGCCGACAATGCCGCCGCCGCGTCCTCCTTCGCTGACGATGACGATGACGATGATTCCGACGGCGGCCTCGATCCCGACGCCGACCTCGACGCCGATTTCGGCGACACGCCGCTGCGCGGTTCGGCGGTCATCGAGGAAACCGAAACGGACCCTGCCGCCGACCCCGGAAAGGATCGTCGATGAGGGCTTCGACCCCCGGCCACTGGCAGCGCTTCTGGGAGCAGGCCGACCGCCTTGAGCTCGACGATGTCTACGGCACCGACGGGCGGATGGTGCGTGAGATCACCGGGATCTACGCCGGCGACAAGGCGGGGCTGCGCGGCCGCCGCATCCTGGAAGTGGGCGCCGGCACCGGGCGCGACGCGGTGGCGCTGGCCGCCGCCGGCGCGCAGGTGCTGACCATCGACTACGTGCCGGGCTCGCTCGGGCTGACCCTCAAGGCCGCCGCGCAGGCGCGCGCCGACGTGACGGCCGTGTGCGGCGACGGACTGGCCATGCCGTTTCCCGACGGCAGCTTCGACGTCGTGTTCCACCAGGGACTTCTCGAACACTTCCGCGAGCCGGGCTTCCTGCTGCGTGAAAACGTGCGCGTGTTGAAGCCGGGCGGCTATCTCGTCGTCGACGTGCCGCAGACTTTCCACTACTACACGCTCGGCAAGCAGGCATTGATCGCCGTGAACCGCTGGTTCGCCGGCTGGGAAACGCAGTTCACCATCGACCAGCTGGAGAAGCTGACCCGCGAACAGGGCACGACCGTCACGCGCAGCTACGGCGACTGGATGGTGCCGGGGCTGTGGTACCGCGCCCTGCGCAAGATCCTGCTGACGCGCGCGGGCGTGAAACTGCCGATGCATCCGGAGCCTTTCCCGGCGCTGGCCCGCGCGGGCGAAGCCTGGCGCCGGTGGTTCGGCCGCCGCCGCCTGTCGCTGTACACGACCCCGACCATCGGCGTGATCGTCCGCAAATACGGCGGCGCGGACAACGTCGCCGGCGCGGCCGGCGCTTCCGGCGGGCCGCGCGCGTGAGGATCCTGGCGGTCAACTGGCGCGATATCCGCGACCCGCTCAGCGGCGGGGCCGAGCAGCACCTGCACCACATCCTGGCCGGCGCCGCCGCCCGGGGCTGGCAGGTGGACCTGTGCTGCGCCGACTATCCCGGCGGCGGACCGCGCGGACGGATCGACGGCATCGAGATCCACCGGCGAGGACACTGGACCGTGGCCAACCTGATGGTGCCGCCGCTCGTGCGCTCGCTGCTGAAGCGGAACCGCTACGACCTGATCGTCGAGGACATCAACAAGATCCCGTTCTACACGCCGCTTTACGCCGGCCGGGTGCCGGTGGTGGCGGTGGTGCCGCACCTGTTCGGCACCACGGTCTACCGCGAGACCAACGCGCTGGCCGCCACCTACGTGTATGCGGCCGAGAGCCTGATCCCGCGCGTCTACCGGCATTGCGAATTCGAGGTGATCAGCCCCTCGACGCGTGATGACCTGGCGGCGCGCGGGGTCGATCCGGCGCGCATCACCACCATCTTCTGCGGACTCGAGCATCAGCGGTTCACGCTGACCGATCCGCCGGCGCGGAGCGACACGCCGCTGCTGGTGAGCTGGAGCCGCCTGCGCCGCTACAAGAGCCTGGACGTGGCCATCCGCGCCTTCGACCTGGTGCAGAAGGAGATGCCGGAAGCGCGGCTGCTGATCATGGGTCGGGGTCCGGACGAACAGCGCCTGCGCGCGTTGACGACGAAGCTGGGTCTGGACGCCAAGGTCGAGTTCCGCGGCTTCCAGCCCTGGGACGAACTGGTGCGCACGCTGCACCGTTGCCACGTGTTCCTGAATCCGAGCCCGAAGGAGGGATGGGGGCTGACCGTGGTCGAAGCCAACCAGTGCGGGCTGCCCGTCGTGGCCACCGACGCGCCCGGTCTGCGCGACTCGGTGCGTGACGGTGAAACCGGCGTCCTGGTGCCCTATGGCGACGCCCCGGCGATGGCTGCGCATGCGCTGCTGTTGCTGCGCGACGGCGACTACCTGGAGCGCATGGCTGCGAGCGCCCGCGCCTGGGCCGGCAGCTTCAGCTGGGATCGCTGCGTGGACGAATCGCTGGAACTCTTCAGGCGGACGGCCGCCGCCGGCGAAGCCCCGTCGCGGAAGGACGCGCGTTGAGCGGCGCGGCGCGGGCACGTCTGCTGCTTCTGCTCAAGGTGGCCGTCACGGTCGGCATGGTGGCGTTCCTGTTGAGCCGCCTGCCGCTGCGCGACATCGAAGAAGCCCTCAATCATCCGAACTGGGGCTGGCTCGCGGCCTCATTCGCCATCTATGCCGTGTCCGCCGTGCTGGGGGCGTGGCAGTGGTCGCTGATCCTGCGCGCCGTGGGGATCGCCGCTTCCGGAGCCGAGATCTCGCGTCTGTACCACATCGGGCTCTTCTTCAACAATTTCCTGCCGGCGAACATCGGTGGCGATGCCTGGAAGATCCTCGATCTGGGGGCCCGCGACGGGCGGCGCGCCGGTGTGCTGGGCGCCACGCTGCTGGACCGGTTGATCGGACTGGCGGCGCTCACGCTGCTGGCCTGCCTCGCCATGGGCGCGGCCGGAATGCTGGACGTTCCCCTGCCGGGCGTGGCGTTGGTGCTGCTGCCGGTGGGCGCGCTGCTGTTCGCGGCGCTGGCGGCTCTGCTCTCGCGCCGGCTCGGGGCCGTCCTGGTCGCGCTGGCGCACCGCACGGGCCTGGGTCGTCTGGCCGGCCCCCTGACCCGGTTCACCGAGGACCTCGCGCGGGTCCGCAGCCGGGTGGGTTGGCTCAACGGCATCTTCGCCCTCAGCCTGGGCATCCAGGCGCTGCGCCTGCTGACCCACCTGACGGCCGCCTGGGGTCTGGGCATTCCGCTGACCGGGGCGGCGGCGCTCCAGTTGACGGTGCTGATCCCGCTGCTGGCGCTCAGTTTGACCTTGCCGATCTCCATCAACGGCATAGGCTTGCGCGAGTCCGTCTCGGCCAGCCTGCTGACCTGGGCCGGCCTGGCGGCACCCCAGGCCGTGGCCATGGAACTGGCCGCCTACCTGGTCCAGGTGGCGTACAGTCTGGTGGGCGGGATCATGCTGTGGCGCCGCCGTCGGCCCGGCAACGGCCGCGACCGAAACATGGCCCCACCGGCGCCCGGGAACCTGTAGGAACCCCGGTTGTTCACGCCAGATGCGTGTGCTAGCTTGGTTTGCATCGCCTCCCCGGCCGATGCCCGGTGAGCGCTCCGTCCTTTCCCGATCCCGACGCTGAACCGGCCGCGGTGCGGCCTGCCCCCTGACGAAGGTGACAACGTGACCGCAAAGTGGTACCGCCGGCCCCAGGTCCTGATCGCCGCCGGCGTCTTCGCCCTGACCCTCGCCGTCTACACCGCGACCCTGAACACGACGACGCCCTTCTGGGACGCCGGCGAGTTCATCACCACCAGCCACATCGTCGGGGTCCCGCACCAGCCGGGCACGCCTCTGTATGTGCTGATGGGCCGCGTGTTCGATGTCGTCTTCAGCGGTCAGCCGGACATCACCCAGCCGTCGATGCGCACCGCCTGGGCCGTCAATTTCATGTCGGCGTTCTTCAGTTCGCTGGCCGTCATGTTCATCTATCTGCTGATCTGGGAACTGGCGCGGCGCGCCGACCCTGATTCGGGCTGGCTGGCACATGCGGGCGGCGTGGCGGGGGCCCTGTTCCTGGCGTTTTCCGAGACGTTCTGGAACAACGCGATCGAAGCCGAGGTCTACGGGCTGGCCGCCTTCATGCTGGCGCTGCTGGCCTGGCTTTCGGTGCGCTGGTACGAGGAACGAGGTCACATCGGCAGCAACAACCTGCTGCTGATGATGATCTATCTGCTGGGCCTGGGGGTGGGCTTCCACCTGGGCACGCTGCTGGTCTATCCCGGCGTCTTCCTGCTGATCGTCCTGGCTTCGAAGCGGAAGCTGCCCCTGTGGGACCTGCTGCTGATGAGCGCCGGCCTGGCCCTGTTCCTGTTCTCGACCATGAAGGCCGACAACACGCTGCTGGTGTACCTGCTGGTGATCTACCTGATCATCGTGGGCGTGCGCGCCTTCAACGGCCACCGCTTCGCCCTGTACGGCAGCGCCCTGTTCTTCCTGGGCCTGACCGTGCACGCGATGATGATGATCCGCGCCGGGGCCACTCCCGAGCCGTACATCAACCAGACCGCGCCCGAGGATTTCCGCACCCTTCTTTCGGTGATCAGGCGCGAACAGTACCCGCCGATGAACCCGTTCGAGCGCCAGGCCCCGCTGGGCTGGCAGTACGGCTACTACTACCAGTTCCTGTTCAAGCAGTTCTATTTCCTGGGCCCGGGCAGCGGCCTGTTGACGACGATCTCGACCGTGCTGGGCCCCATCTTCCTGGCCCTGGTCGGACTGATGCAGGGCTGGCGGCGCCTGCGCCCGCTGATCCTCGTCCCTCTCGTGGGCTACCTGATCAACGGCGAGATCCTGACGCTGTACCTGAACTTCACGAACCACGAGGTGCGTGAGCGCGACTATTTCTACTTCGCGGCCTTCATGTTCGTCGCGGTGTTCATCGGGCTTGGCGTGGCCGCGCTGCTGCGCTACCTGGCCGGCGCCGAGGGGCGGTCTGCGGCGCAGATCGACAAGGAAGGGGGCGATTGGCGCCAGCTGGTCAAGCCGGTGAAGCTGAAGCCTTCGGTGCTCGCCGCCGGCGGCGTGCTGCTGCTGCTGCCCCTGCTGCCGTTGATGCCCGGCAGCACGAAGTACTTCGAGCACGACAACACGAACAACGCCATCGCCTACGAATACGCCTGGAACATCCTGGCCGGCTGCGACCAGAACGGCATCCTGTTCACCAACGGGGACAACGACACGTTCCCGATCTGGTACCTGCAGGAGGTCGAGAAATTCCGCCGCGACGTGACCGTGGTGAACCTGTCGCTGATCAACCTGCCCTGGTACATCAAGCAGTTGAAGAACTCGCCGGAGAACCCCCTGTTGATGCAGCGCAGCGACCAGGAGATCGACCAGCTGAAGCATCGCCTGTACGAGGACCCGAAAACGGGCGAGCGCACGTTCGTCATGATCAAGGACTATGTCGTCGAGGACATCATCCAGGCCAACAGCCGCGGGAATCCGCGCCCCGTGTTCTTCGCGGTTACCATCCCGCAGGAGAACATGTCGCGCTACTACCCGAAGCTGCAGATGGAAGGGATGACCTACCGCCTGCTGGACAACCCGGGCCCGGACGATCTGCCGACCACCGACCCGCAGGCGGTGCTGCAGAACATGCTCGGCGTCTATCGCCTGGGTTCGATCATGGACGGCGACGACGAGGCGCGGCGGCGCGCCTACCGCTCCATGACCGGTCTGGCCGGCGACGGGCCGCGCCGTGGGCTGGGCGCCGCGGCCGGCGAACTGCAGGCCGTGCACCTGGACTCGCTGGCGCGCATGGTCGGCCGCCCCCGCACCGACCAGTACCGCGTGGCCAACGCGAATTTCCTGCTCGGCAACTACCCGGCGGCGCTCAACCGCGCCGGCTACGAGTTCTATCTGATGGCCTCGGACATCGCGGCCACCGACCAGGCGCGCTACAAGGACCTTCTGGCCAGCGCCCTGGCGGCCTTCCGCGCCAGCCTGTCCGTCGCCCCGTTCAACGAACAGGCCCTCGAGTTCTACCCGCTGCTGCTGGTGCAGGCCTACCGGGACGACGAAGCGTCCGCCTTCCTCACGTCGCTGCAGGGCAACGTCCCGCTCGAGATCGAGGAGCGCACAGTGTTCAACAGCATCCGCGGCTTCGTGCGCGGAGGGGTGCCCGAACTGGCGGTCCGGTGGCTGAACGAACGCATCGCGGCCCAGCCCGAGCGCAAATTCTACTACCAGGTCCAGTTCAGCGTGCACCAGGCCCTGGGCGAGATCAACCAGGCCCGCGCGGTCATGGAAGCCTGGAAGACCCGGAGCGGTGAAGAGGATGCCGACATGGCCCGGGGCCTGCAGGAAATGCGGGCCAAAGCCGGGGCCGGCGAGCAGGAGCAGGTTCGTCAGCAGGTGGAGGAAGCTCTTGGCCGCTGAACCCATCCGCGGCGCCGACGCGCGGGAGATCGTCGCCGGGCTGCCGGCGCGCGTGACGGACATCCTGGCGCCCGGAGCCAGGGTGGTGGTCACGGGCTGCGCCGGATTCATCGGCAGCACGGTCAGCGAGGCGCTGCTCGAGCTCGGCTGCCGGGTGACCGGCGTCGACTGCCTGACCGACTACTACGACCCGGCCCTCAAGCGCGAGAACCTGGCCGGCTGCCTGGCGCACGCGAACTTCACGTTCCGCCAGGAGGATCTGCAGCAACTGGACCCGCTCGATCTGCTGCGGGGCCAGCGCGCCTGCTTCCACCTGGCGGCTCAGGCCGGCGTGCGGGCCAGCTGGGGGGCCTACTTCGCCGAGTACCTGGGCCGGAACGTGATGGCCACGCAACGTCTGCTGGAAGCCTGCCGGCAGCCGGAGGTCAAGGACACGCTGGCGCGCTTCGTCTATTCCAGCAGCAGTTCGGTCTACGGTGACCAGGCGGTGCTGCCGGTCACCGAAAAAGCGTTGCCGCAGCCGCTGTCGCCGTACGGAGTGACCAAGATGGCCGCCGAGCACCTGTGCGTGCTGTACGCGGCCAATTTCGGCGTGCCTACCAGCAGTCTGCGCTATTTCACGGTCTACGGTCCGCGGCAGCGGCCGGACATGGCCTTCCGCAAGTACATCGAGGCGGCGCTCGACGGGCGCGTCTTCCACGTCTACGGCGACGGTCAGCAGACGCGCGACTTCACCTACGTGGGCGACGCCGTGCGCTCGAACCTGCTGGCGGTCGCCTGCGACAACCCCTGGGAAGTGTTCAACACCGGCGGCGGCAGCCGGGTGGTGTTCGCGCAGACGCTGGAGCTGCTGGGCGATCTCCTGCGCGAATACGTGCCGGGAATCTCGGCCACCGTCGAGTACCGGCCCACGGCCGACGGCGACGTGCGCGACACCTTCGCCGAGCGCACGCACGTGGAAGCCACCATCGGCTATCGGCCGACCATCGAGTTCTCCGAAGGTCTGCGCCTCGAAGTGGCCTGGGCCGTGGCGCGAAGGCGGCAGGCGTGAGCGCCCGGGAGCGGGAAACCGCGGACGGCGCCGCCGGCGACGGAATCACCTGCGACCTGTCGGTCGTCGTGCCCGCCTACAACGAAGCCGAGTCGCTGCCCGAACTGGTCGAGCGCATTGCCGCTGCGGCCGCCTCGCGCAACCTGTCGTGGGAAGTGTGGATCATCGACGACGGCTCGACCGACGACACGTTCGCCGTCACCGAGCGGCTGGCCCGCGAGCGTCCGCAGGTTCACGGGCTTTCGTTCGGCCGCAATCTGGGCAAGGCGGCGGCGCTGTCGGCCGGGTTCCACGAGGTCGGCGGCGCGGTGGTCATCACCATGGACGCCGACCTGCAGGATGATCCCGCCGAAATTCCCGCGCTGCTGGATCGCCTGGACGAAGGCTTCGACCTGGTTTCGGGCTGGAAGCAGAAGCGCCGCGACAGTCTGGTCAAGAACCAGACCAGCAAGGTGTTCAACTGGTTCGCGGGCCGCATGTGCGGGCTGCGCCTGCACGACTTCAACTGCGGCCTGAAGGCCTACCGCCGCGAGGTCACCCGCCGCGTGCGCCTGTACGGCGAGATGCACCGCTACGTGCCGGCGCTGGCCCACCTGGACGGCTTCCGCGTCACCGAACTGCCGGTCCGCCATGCGGCGCGCAAGTACGGTCGCACCAAGTACGGCATGGCGCGTTTCGTCAACGGCTTCCTGGATCTGCTGACTGTGTACTTCCTGCACGCCAAGCGCACCTCGCCTCTGCACTTCTTCGGGCGGATGGGGCTGGCCTGCCTGGCCGTGGGCGGCGGCATCAGCCTGTACTTCCTGATCTGGTGGCTGACCGGCCACGGGCTGCGCGTGCGGCCGACGATGGTGCTGGGTCTGGTGCTGATCGTGATGGCGCTCCAGTTCGTCAGCCTGGGGTTGATCGCCGAGATGATCGTGGCCGGCCGCCGGCCCGAAACCGAGTACCGGGTCAACCGCCGTGTTTGAGCGCGAATCGGTGCTGGCCGACAGACCCCGCGGCCCTTTGCCGCCGCTGGTCGTGGTCGTCGTCAACTGGAACGGCATGGCCGACCTGCGCGACTGCTTCGCTTCGTTGCGCGATTGCCGCTATCCCGGCGTGCGCGTGATCATGGTCGACAACGGTTCGACCGACAATTCGGTCGCCTGGACGCGGAAGCACCATCCCGGGGTCGAGATCATCGAGGCCGGCGCCAACCTGCGCTGGGCCGGCGGCAACAACGTCGCTCTGCGCCGCATCCGGGACGAGGGCGGCAATCCGCTCATCCTGCTGCTCAACAACGACACCATCGTTCCCGAAGGAAGCCTGCGCACGCTGGCGCTGGCCCTGGCCGCGGATCCGCTGGCCTGGCTCGCCACGCCGCGCATCTGCTATGCCGACGACCCGGCGCGCGTCTGGTACGACGGCGGCGTGGTGGGCCGGCGCAGCGGCTGGGTGCGCCACGACGGCATCCGCAAGCTGGCCGGCAAGCTGGATCCGCAGCCTCGTTACGTCGACTACGGGACCGGTTGCGCTCTCATGCTGACCTCGACGGCGCTGGCGCATCTCGGACTGCTGGACGAGTCGTACCATTTCTACGGCGAGGACGCCGACTATTCGCTCAGGGCGCGAGAGGCCGGCGGACGCATCCTGCACGTGCCGCGCGCGCTGGTGCTGCACAAGGTTTCGGCCACGCTGGGCCAGGAGAGTCCGTACCGGGCGTGGCTGCGCAGCCGCAGCCACGTGCGCCTGATGCTCACGCACTGGCCGCGGCGCCAATGGCCGCTGCTGGCGCTGGCGCAGGCGGGGTATTTCGCCGGTCACATGGCGTGGAACCTGTGGCACGGACGGCTGGCCACGGCGCTGGCGGTGTGGCAGGGGGCGGTCGACGAGCTGCGCGGACGGGCGCACTAGC
>JAIFKS010000094.1 GCA_020049465.1 bacterium
GGGTGCTCTTCATCAGCTACGAGGAATCGCCCGAGGCCCTGCAGACGGCGGTCCTCAACGCGGGCGTCGACCTGGGACCCGCTCTCAAGGCGGAAAAGCTGAAACTCGTCTGCCGCCTGCCGGAGAGCATGGGTTCGGACGAGCATCTGTTCAACAACCTGGCCATGCTCACCTCGTTCAAGCCGGATCACGTGGTGGTAGACGCGATTTCGGCCTGCCATCGCATGGGTTCGGGAAAAGCGGCTTTCGACTACTGCATGCGCCTGGTGAACGCATGCAAGGAGCGGGGCATCACGTGCCTGTTCATCAACCAGGCGCAGAGTTCGATTCCCTTCGAGGATCTGAGCGGCATGGGTTTTTCCTCGCTCGTGGACGCGGTGATCCAGTTGCAGTTCGAAATGGTGGATGACGATCTGCTGCGATCGCTGTTGATCCTGAAAGCCCGGGGCTGCCGGCATTCGCATCGCCTGCATGATCTCCAGATCACCGACGACGGCATCGTGCTGAGTCCACGGCGATCTCCGGCAAGCGCTGCGCCGCCAGGGAAGCCCGAGCGCAGGCCCAAGCCCCGGGGAGGTACGCTGTGAGCGGCGCTGCCGGAACCTACAAGTTCACCCTGTTCGTGGTGGGGAATGGTCCCAATTCGCTGCTGGCTCAGGACAATCTCCAGCGCATTTGCGCGGAATATCTACAGGCGGGGACCTGCAAGATCAAGGTCGTGGATGTCCAGAAGGATTTCCAGGCAGCCGTGGACTACAATATCCTGGTGACGCCGACACTGGTCGTGGAAGGCCCGCGTGGTTGCTCGACCATCATCGGCGACCTGTCCGATGTCGACCGCGTGCTGGTGACGCTCGGCTACGATTGAGGTCCGCCTCTCCCCCACGGAGACATTGACGATGCGTACCGTCATTCTGCATGCCTTCAATTGGAAATACCTCGAAATCCTGGACAACCTCGACGCCATCCGGCAGGCCGGATACGGGGCGATCCTGATCCCGCCCCTGCTGTACTCCGATCCGGCGGGAGAACAGTGGTGGCAGCGCTATCAACCGAAGGACTACCGTGTCCTGCTGTCGTACCTCGGCGACAAAAGCGATCTCGAAACGCTCATCGCCGCTTGCCATGGCAGTGAACCACCTCTCCGGCTCTACGCCGACCTGGTGCTCAACCACATGGCCAATGAAGCCCGCGACGACCGGTTCGACTTCCCGGGTCGCGCCGAACTGGAGCGCTACCGCCGGCAGCCGGCCCTCTACGAGGAGAATCGCCTGTATGGCGACCTGAGCACCGGGCTGTTCTCGATCCAGGACTTCAACCATGCCGGCGAGATCGAGGGCGGGGAATGGTCGGACCGCAGGGCCGTGCAGGACCAGAACCTGTCGGGGCTGCCCGACCTCAAGGACTCGGAATGGGTCCTGAAGCAGCAGCACCTGATGGTGGATGCCCTGGTCGACATGGGTTTCGACGGATTTCGCGTGGACGCCATCAAGCACATCACCGAACGGATGATCGACAACATTGCCGATCGACCGGAAGTGCGCAGCAGGTTCTGGTTCGGTGAAGTGCTGACGGGCAGCGACCAGGACGAGCACGTCTTCCTGGGACCCTTCCTGCGGGAAACCTGGATTTCAGCCTATGACTTTCCCCTGTTCACGACCATCCGCGGGGCCTTTGGTCTGGGCGGGTCGCTGCGTTCTCTCGCGAGTCCGGAAGCGGACGGCAATGCCCTGCCCGGGGAACGCGCCGTGACCTTCGTGGTGAACCACGACATCCCCCACAACGATGTGTTCCGGTCCTGGCTGCTGGACCGTCAGGATGAGCACCTGGCCCAGGCCTACATTCTGGGTCGTGATGGCGGCGTGCCCCTGATCTACTCCGATCACAACGAATCGCGCCACGAGGCGGACCTGGACCGCTGGCTCGACGCCTACAAACGACCGGACCTGGCAGCCATGATCGGGTTCCACAATGCCGTGCACGGGCTGCCGATGGTCATGATCGAGGCGAGCGACACCGTGCTCGTCTTCCGCCGCGGGGAGACCGGCCTGGTGGCCATCAACAAGAGCGGCTTCGACCAGACGGTGGAGTTCAACACCTGGGGCTTGAAGAATCCCGGGACTTACCGCGATCTCATCCATGGAGACGAACTGGAACTGTCAGGCGACCGGTTCCGGCTGTTCATCCCGGCCCGGACGGCGCAGATGTGGCTGGCAGGGCGGACGTAGTCCCGGCCAGCCTCAGCCGACCACCAGCGCGCGCAGTCCCGCGGCGTCGTTCAGCGTGATGCGCCCGCGGCTGAGCAGAATCGCGCCCTGGTTCTCGAAATCCTTGAGCAGGCGGCTGATCGGCTCGCGCGCGCTGCCCAGTTCGGCGGCGATGCTCTCGTGGGTGACCTGCAGCTCGCGCGCGCCGCCGTTCGCGAAGAATCCGTCGCAGAGATACTGGGCCAGGCGGATGTCGAGCTTCTTGAAGGCGATCTCCTCCACCAGCGTCATCACGTCGACCATGCCCGCGGTCATGATGCTGAACACGTGCGTGCGCAGGCTGGGCTCGCCGCCGATCCAGCCGCGGAACGTGTCCGGCGGGATGACCAGCGCCACGACTTCCTCTTCCACGCGCGCGTGCGCCGGCGAAGGCACGCCGGTCATCGCCCCCAGCAGATTGAGCAGGCAGAGTTCGCCGGCGCGCACCCAGTAGAGCGTGATCTCGCGGCCGCTCTCGCTGGATTTGAAGACGCGCAGCGCGCCCTGGCCGATCAGCCCCACACCCGGCGCATGGTCGCCCTCGCAGACAAAATAGCCGCCGGGCGCCACGCGCACGACCTGGCCGGCGTCGCGCACGCGCTGCTGGAATTCGGGGCGCGCCGCCCGGTAGAAGGCGAATTTCTCGAGGATGCTCTCGCGGTTCATGGCGCTGGACTCCGTGGGCCGATGCCGGGGCCTCGGTTTGGCGGCGGGAACCGGCGGCAGGGCCGCCAGCCGTCACCAAGGCAGATATTGAAAACGAACATCATGATAACAAAGGTAGGTGCCGCGGTCTACAGGCAAGGAGCCTGATGGGCCAATCTTCTGTCGAATCAGGAGATAAGGACGGCCTCGTTCGGCTCGGGCACGGCCCCGGCGCGCCGGTCGAACACCCAGCGGCGCAGCATCGACTCCACCAACTCGGCCCGCACCGGCTTGGCCAGATAGTCGTCCATGCCGGCGGCGGTGCAGCGCTCGCGGTCGCCGGGCATGGCGTGGGCCGTCATGGCGATGATCGGCGTGCGCGCGGCCGGTCCGCCCAGACGGCGGATGATGCCGGTGGCCTCGTAGCCGTCCATCTCGGGCATCTGGCAGTCCATGAAGACGAGGTCGTAGACGAAGTTCATCATCATCTGCACGGCTTCGTTGCCGTTGGCGGCGAGGTCCACGCGCACGCCCAGCTTCTCGAGCGTGTATTGCGCGACCTTCTGGTTGAACGGGTTGTCCTCGGCCACCAGCACGCGACGGCCGGACAGGTCGCCGGGCTGCGCATCCGTCGCAACGGCGCTCTGGTCGTTCGGGACTTCCACTTCGGCGATCTGCGCCGCGGTCGCGCGCGGCAGCGGCAGCACGACGCGGAAGCGCGAGCCCCGACCGACCACGCTCTCGGCGTCCAGCGTGCCGTGCATCAGTTCGGCCAGCTGCCGGCTGATGGCCAGCCCCAGGCCCGTGCCGCCGTAGCGGCGGGTGGTGGAGGTGTCCGCCTGCGTGAACCGCTGGAAAAGGTCGGGCAGCCTGTCGGCCGGGATGCCGATGCCGGTGTCGCGGACGGCGACCGTCCACAGCGCGACGCCGCCGGGCGCGTCGCGCCAGTCGGCTTCGATCGTCACGGCGCCCGTCTCGGTGAACTTGATCGCGTTGTTGACCAGGTTGGTGACGATCTGCCGGATGCGTCCCGCATCGCCGACGACGGCCGGCGGCGCTTCGGCCGGCAGTTCGCAGCGTATCTGCAGGCCCTTCGCATCGGCGGTGCCGCGCATCAGCTCGGTGACCTCGGCCAGCAGGCGACTCATCTGGAACGGCGCCGGCTCGATCTCCAGGCGGCCGGCCTCCACCTTGCTGAAGTCCAGGATGTCGTTGATGATCGCCAGCAGCGACTGCCCCGAATCGAACACGATGCGCGCGTAGCTGCGCTGCTCCTCGTCCAGTTCGGTGTCCAGCAGGATGCCGGTCATGCCCAGGATGCCGTTCATCGGCGTGCGGATCTCGTGCGACATGTTGGCCAGGAACTCGCTCTTGGCCTGGTTGGCGGCGTCGGCGTTCTCCTTGGCGACGGTCTTTTCGCGGATCTGTTCCAGCATCTCGTTGAAGGCGTCGACCAGCGTTCCGGTCTCGTCCCCGGCCGTGCGGCGCGCGCGCAGCGAGAAATCCTGCTCGGCCGAGACACGCCGCGCCACGGCCACCAGTTCGCCCAGCGGCCGCGTGATCACGCGCTGCAGCCGTTCGGACAGCGACAGCACCAGCAGCAGGGCCGCGGCCATGGCCGCGGCCTGGATCATCGCCACGTTGAAGAACCGGGCCTGCAGCGACTCGAGGCTCTTCCGCATGTAGATGGTGCCCACCTGATCGCCGTCGAAAACGACGGTGCGGTAGACGCTCATGCCCGAGACATCGAAGATCGTGCGCGCTTCGCCGGAGTCCGTCGGCGGCGGCGGCCCCTGAGCCCCGTCGCGCTGGAAGCTGGCGAACAGCAGGCCGGACGGATCGTACAGACAGACTTCGACGACCGACGGGTTGGCGCGCAGGGACTGGAGAATTTCGCGGGCGACGGTCCGGTCCTCGAACATCAGGGCCGCGGCGCAGGAGCTGCCGACGACCTCGGCCGTGATCTCCAGTTCGCGGGACAGGCGCGAACGGAAGCTGTGGTGGTCGTAGACGGACATCACCAGACTGACCAGCAGGACAGCCATGGTGACGGACACACCCAGGATCCACCTGAGCTTGGTGCGGATCGGCAGGTCCTGAACGGACAGCAAGATGGCAAGGCTCCCCGAAATGGCGACTGGAGGCGCACTTCCGCCTGGCCGCGGCCGCGCGCCGGTTCCGGGTCCCGACAGGGCAAGAATCGGCAGGACAACGATTTACTTTAACTAATTGCTCTGCGGGGAAGCGCCGGGAGGGGTGCCCAAAGGGCCGAATCTGAGGCCTGCGCCCAGGCGCAGGCTCCAGGCGCCGCCGGCCAGGGAATCGGGGCCCTCGTTGCGGGTGGCCAGCCATTCGCGGCGCACGTCCAGCCCCAGAAGCGGCCGGCGCCCGGGCCTCTGCCAGCGCAAACCCAGGCCCAGATTGGCATTGAGCGTGGCCAGGGTCACATCCTCGTCCTTGAACGGGAGGATGCCGTCGTAACCCAGGCCGGCGAACGCCTCCAGCGACACGCCCCGCCAGGCGGCGACCGGGCGGCCGCCTTCCACGCCCAGGTACACCGCGTCGAACCGGTCGGACAGGGCGCGCACCCCGTCCTGGTCGACCAGATAGGGCCGGTCCGTGCGCCCCAGACGCACCTCGAGCGGCAGACGCAGGAACCAGTCCCCCAGGCGCTGTTCGAACAGGCCGCCCACGAGCACATGGTCGCCGGCCAGGGCGACGTCGCCCCGTGGCCACCAGAGGCCGACCGTCAACAGCAGGCTCGAGGGCGAGGCGGCCTTCACCGCTTCGACGCCGGCGTCGTCGACGACGGCCGCTCCCTCGCCGTCGATCGCCAGCGGATGGTCGACGTACCAGCGCAGCCAGGTGTCGGCAAGTTGCTCTTCGGCCAGCAGCGCCGCCGCTTCCTCCCCGCGGTCGCTGTACAGCAGGCAGAAATACTCGGGCAGCGAGCCTTCGACCTGGTGCGGCAGGAGCTGGTCCGCGAACAGCGCCATGAACCGGTCGAACTCGTTGCGGCCGGGTGTCAGCGCATCCGGATCGCGCCACTCCCACTCGTCCAGGAGCGCGGGAATGCCTTCGTCGTACAGGCTCTCGTCGAAGGCGCCGTCCCAGATGGCGGCCAGGATGCGCGTGCGCAGGATCGGCTCGAAGCCGCCGCCGCGGTCGTCCCAGAATTCCAGGAAATCGAGCAGCAGATCGGGGCGGTCCAGGGTGATCAGGCGGGGCACCAGCGTCCAGGCGGTTTCGACCACGCGGGCCGTGGACAGCGTCAGCAACCGCGGGCGCAACGCCGCGAAGTCGGGCGCTTCCAGCAGCAGCGAGTCGGACAGCGCCGGCGCGTCCGAAACGGCGCCATCGGCCCGCGCCGCCGGCGACAGGACCACGAGCACCAGCAGCATCGGCAGCAGACGACGCACGCACGGACTCCCGATCAGAGGATGGTGCCGGGCGGAATGACCGTTCCCTTGGGGATCACGGTCACGCCGTCGCGGATCCAGCGGTACTGGTCGCGATGCTCCTTCACCTCGGGCTGGGCGCGGATGATCACGCCGTCGCCGATGCGCGCGTTCTTGTCGATGATGCACCGCTCGATGCGGCAGTTGCGGCCCACGCCCATCGGCGGGATGTCGCCGTTCGCCGAGAGATTGTCGAACAGGACGTGCTCGCCCTCGTAGAAGTCGGCCCCCATGTGGATGACATCCTTCAGGAAGGCGCCCTTGCGGATGCGCGCACGGATGCCGACGATCGAGTGCTCGATGCGCGCGCCGGTGATGGTTGCGCCCTCGACCACCAGCGAGTTCTCGATCGTCGATTCCATGATGCGCGCCGGCGGCAGCGCGCGCATGCGCGTGTAGAACGGCCAGGCGCCCTGATGCAGATTCAGCGGCGGATTCTTGTCCACCAGGTCCAGATTGGCCTCGAAGAACGAGGAGATGGTCCCGATGTCGCGCCAATAACCGCTGAACGGGTAGGCCAGCACCTTCAGCTTGCCGATGGCGTCGGGGATGATCTCCTTGCCGAAGTCGGTCTTCGACTCGTCCTGCAGCAGCTCGTGCAGCACGTGCGGTTCGAAGCAGTAGATGCCCATCGACCCCAGGTAGGTGTCCGAATCGGCGATCATCCCCCGCGCGGCGAACAGTTCGCGCGGCGCGCGGAAGCGGTCGATCACGTCGGGATCCTGCGGCTTCTCGACGAACTCGGTCACCTCGGCCATGGCGTTGGCCCGCAACAGACCCATGCGCGGCGCGTCCTCGCGCGTGACCGGGTAGACGGCCAGCGTGATGTCGGCGCCCATCTCGCGGTGGAAGCGCACCATCTGCCCGTAGTCCATGCGGTAGAGATGGTCGCCGCCCAGGACCATCACCTGCGACGTCTTGTAGTACATCGTGTGGTGCAGCGTGGCGCGCACCGCGTCGGACGTGCCCTGGAACCAGTCCGCCCGGTCGGGTGTCTGCTCGGCCGCCAGGATGTCGACGAAGCCGTCGGTGAACGTGTCGAAGGCGTACGTCTGCATGATGTGGCGGTGCATGCTCGCGGACAGGAACTGCGTCAGCACGAAGATCTTCTTCATGCCCGAATTGATGCAGTTGCTGATGGGGATGTCGATCAGCCGGTACTTGCCGGCGAACGCCACCGAAGGCTTGCTGCGCTGCAGCGTCAACGGGTACAGACGCTGGCCGCGTCCGCCGCCCAGGATGATGGAGACGACGTCTTTCAAGGGGGGGCTCCCGGTGGCTGGATGTTCGGCGTTCGTCCTCTGGGAGCATTATAGCCAGCCCGGCGCCCGGCTCAAGGAGCGATTGTCCCGGGAGGGCGTCCGGCCCGCAAAAAAAAGGGGACCCGGCCGAAGCCGGGTCCCCTCGTCCCCGAAAACGCCTGCCGCCTAGCGGAACAGGGCCTTCACCGAGCCGAAGTTGGCCTCTTCGGTGGCCACGGCACAGTCCGAAACGAACTGGAAATCGTAGGTGCCGCAGGAGGCGGTGCCGTACGAGTCGACCACCAGGTAGACGATCTGGTCGCTGCCGGTGGCGTTGGTGTAGGTGATGACCTCGGCCCCGCCCGTGACGGTGTCGTCGGCGTAGCCCAGGCAGGTGAAGGCGCCGCCCGGGGCGACGCAATTGTCCAGCAGCCACAGGGCGCCGTCGGCCGAATGGGTCACGGTCGCGGTGAAGTAGCAGCCGCTCGGGATCTGGATCTCGTAGTAGTTCTCCGCACCGTTCTCGCTGAAGGTGTCGCAGCCCAGGGACGAAACCAGGTTCTGGCCGCCGCAGGTGTCGCCGGTGAAGCTGGTGCCGGTGCCCTCGTAGACCATCTCGCAGAAGCTGATGTCGGCCGGCTCCACCGGCGGGACGTAGGCGCCGATCTGGACGCCGTCGAGGTAGTGGTCGGCGCCGTCATCGCCCGCATAGCGGAAGGTGAAGGTCGGCGACGTGCCTTCGTACGCGGCCAGGTCGATCAGGACCTCTTCCCACACCCAACTGGTGCCGGAGTTCTCGGCGCAGAAGTCGTACACTTCCAGGCCGTTCACTTCGACGGTGAAGTTGGCATAGGAGCACCAGACGGCGCTGCCGGCCGTGGCGAAGAACAGATCGTCACCGGCGTCGACCGGCCAGGTGAACGAAAGGGTCTCGTCCTGCGGGCTGCCGGCCTGCCAGGGAATGTAGGCCGAGGCCGAGCCGGTGTACGGGTTCAGGAAGTCCTGCACCCAGGTGTAGGCGCCGTTGGTGATGCCCTGCGTCCAGCCGACCGGCGGGAAGCTGCCTTCGAAACCTTCGGTGACATCCAGCTTGGCGCCGATGTACGGCATGCCGTCACCCAGGGGCGCTTCCCTCGACGGAAGCTTCTGGGCCAGCGCACCGGTGGCCACGAAACAGAAAAGGATAGCGAGCGTAAGCAGTTTCTTCATTGTGGTTCCCCCCTCCAGGAGTCATCAATCATCATCAGGGCGGTCGATCCCGACCCCAAAACGCGGGGATCTTCATGCTGAATGCACTTGATCTGATTTTCCCGCGCGTTGAGATTTATCATTTCCTGATCCGTGCATTCAACAACAGTACTGTCCGCTTTTTGTGACAACAATGACGATGCCCGCAACGCTTCGGCCCAAGTGCTTTTGTATATATCTGATCACTGTTCTCAAAAATCACACGACGGACGCATTCAGCGCCGAAGAAAACGCGCCCTCGCGGGCCGATTCGCCGCGCCGCAGCTTTGCGAGCCCGCGCGGCGATCGGCTCAGGGAGCGATCGGCTTGAAATCGAGCGCGGCCGAATTGATGCAGTACCGCATTCCCGTCGGCCGCGGACCGTCCGGGAACAGGTGCCCCAGATGGGCGTCACAGCGGCTGCAGCGGACCTCGATGCGCTCCATCCCCAGGCTGTCGTCCCGATGCTCGGCCACGGCCCCGGGCGTTACCGGCCTGAAGTAGCTGGGCCAGCCCGAACCAGATTCGAACTTGGTGTCGCTCCGGAACAGCTCCTGACCACAGGCCACACACAGATAGGTCCCGTCTTCGTGGTGGTTCCAGTACTTGCCGGTGAAGGGGCGCTCGGTGGCGCTGCAGCGCGTCACCTGGTACTGCATGGGGGTCAGCTCGGCTTTCCACTCGGCGTCGGTCTTGGCGACCTTGCCGGCCGGCTTGGTTTCCGTCGCGCTGGAATCGGGAGCCGCCGCCTTTTCGGAGGCCTCCTTCTTCGGATCGCCGCCTTTGCCGCCGTCGCGGAAGGCGGTCATGGCCAGCGGAGCGCGGATGGCGCCCACGACCCGGCCGGCCACCGCCGGGCGGCTTGCCTGGCGGCTGACGCTCTGGGGCTGGCGCCGGTCAGCCGAGGCCATCCAGGCCAGCAGGCTGAGCGACCCGAGCACCAGGGTGACAATAATGAGGGCTTTCAACATGTATGGACCTCCGGTCATCCGGACCACTCTCCTGAAGGGAACTTGAGCGCGTTGTCGCCGGTCAACCTAGGAAGGAAATACGTCCTTCGCACAGTGGAGGGATATCAACCACGCAGGTCGGGGATGGTTCCCGCGGGCGAACCGGGGGGCAGATCCAGCAGCCCGCGGACCTTGTGGGCGAGATCCTCCTTCGAGAAGGGCTTCGAGAGGATTTGAACGCCCTCATCCATCACGCCATGGCTGGCCAGGACGTTGCCCGTGTAGCCGGACATGAACAGCGTCCGCAGCCCCTGCCGGAGCGAACTCAACTCGGCGGCCAGGTCGCGCCCGTTCATCTCCGGCAGCACGACGTCCGTCACCAGCAGCGCGATCTGCTCCGAATGCCCGGCGGCCAGTTCGAGGGCCCGACCGGGCGTGGCTGCTGCGAGCACCCGATAGCCCAGCGACTCGAGCATGCGCTGCATCATGGCCAGGATCGCCGGTTCGTCCTCGACCAGGAGGATCGTCTCGTGGCCTCCGCCCGCCGGCACAGCATTCCCGGCCACCGTTTCGGGCACGCCGCGCGAGGCATGCGCGGGCAGGTGGATCGTGAAAGTGGAGCCCCGGCCGGGCTCGCTGGTGACATGGATGAAGCCCCCGTTCTGGCTCACGATGCCGTACACCGTGGCCAGTCCCAGGCCGGTGCCCTTGCCCAATTCCTTGGTCGTGTAGAACGGTTCGAAGATCTTGGCGACGGTCGCATCGTCCATGCCGACGCCGTTGTCGCCGACGGCGAGCATGACATACCGGCCGGGCGCATAGCCGGCGTGCAGGGAGCAGAATTCCCCGGAGAAGGTGTTGAAACCCGTCTCGATGGTCACCCGACCGACGCCGGTGATGGCGTCGCGGGCATTGACGCAGAGATTGGCGAGGATCTGGTCGAGTTGGGAGGGGTCCATCCTGACCGGCCAGAGATCCGACCCTGGTCGCCAGTCCATCTCGACGTTCTCGCCGATCAGATGCCTCAGCATCTTGAGCATGCCTTCGACGGTCTGGTTCAGGTCGAGCACCCGCGGCGTGGCCGTCTGCTTGCGGGCGAAGGCCAGCAACTGTCGGGTCAGGTTGGCCGAGCGCTCGCCCGCCCGGCGGATCTGCACCAGGAACTCGTGGAGAGGCTGCGACTCGTCCAACTCCTCCAGACCCAGGTCGGCATAGCCGATGATCAGCTCGAGCATGTTGTTGAAGTCGTGCGCCACGCCGCCGGCCAACCGTCCGATGGCCTCCATCTTCTGCGACTGGCGGAACTGGTCCTCAAGCTGCAGTTCCCTGGTCACGTCACGGTTGACCGCGACGAAATTCGTGATCACTCCGTCCGCGTTGCGGATCGGCGAAATCACCGCTTCCTCCTCGTAGAGCCGGCCGTCCTTGGTGCGGTTCGTGAAATGGCCGCTCCACACTTCGCCCCGGACCAGCGTCGCCCACATCGCCCGGATGTAGCCCGCGTCCTGTTTGTCGCTCTTGACGAGACGGGGATTGCTGCCGATGGCTTCGCTCCGCGAATAGCCGGTGATGCGCTCGAACGCGGGATTGACGTACTGGATCGTGCCCGAGGTATCGGTGATGACGATCGTCTCGGCCGCCTGCTCGATGGCCGTCGCCAGGCGGTTGCGTTCCTCTTCCGCGGCCTTGCGCGCGGTGATGTCGCGACCGATCGCCGAAGCGCCGATGACGCCGCCCTGCGCGTCCCTGATCGGCGCCAGGGTAAGGGACACGTGGATGCGCTCGCCGTCCTTGCGCTGCCGCACGGATTCGAGAGGCGGAAGCTGCTCGGCCCGCTCCATCCGCGCCATGAGCGCGGTCATCTCGCCGGCCAGTTCAGGCGGCGCCAGCATCGACTCGTGCCGCCCGAGGACCTCGCTTTCACCATATCCGTAGATCCGCTCGGCGCCCCGGTTCCAGCTGGTGATGTTGCCGTCGCGATCGGTGCTGATGATGGCGTCGTCGGTCGACTCGACGATGGTCGCCAACTGGACGAGCCGGAGCTCCGCGAGTTGTCGCTCGGCCAGTTCGACCTGCAGACGTTCGTTGGTCAGCCTCAACTGGGTATCCTGCTCGGCGGCCGCCTCCAGCATCGAGTTGAATTCGCGGGCCATCATCGCCGCTTCGTCAACGCCGTCGACGGGGGCCCGGGCCAGTCGGTTGCCGATCCGGATCTCGTTGATCGTCGTCTGGATGGCGTACAGGCGGCGGGTGAAGCGGCGCCCCATCAACCAGGCGATCAGCGAGCCGATGAGGATCGCCGACAGCGTGTAGGCGATGCCGTCCTTCAGGATGGAGGCCAGATCCTCGGCGGCAGCCGTCTGCCCGACACCGACACGGGCCCAGCCGACCAGATGCGTTCCGATCATGGACGACGTGGCCACATCGACCAGATCGGGGGTCACCGACAGTACCGTCTGGCCGGCGGTGTCCGGCAGGTCGAGCATGAACTGCCCCAACCGGGCCTTCTCGGTGGCCGCGAGAACCCGCCCGTGGGCGTCCACCAGGATGGCGAAGATGAGCTCGGGATTGCGCCGCTGGGCCTCTACCAGCTCCTGGAGGCCGGAAAGATCGTCGGCGGCGATCCACTCGGCGGCGGAGATCGCCAGCAGATGGGACATCACCTGGGCGGTGTCGCGCTGGTGGTCGAGCACCGACTTGCGCTGGCGCAGCGTCAGGTCGGCGATGAACACCGACATCATCACGGCATGCACCAGCGCCACGCCGACGATGAGCCGCCCGCGCAGGGTGCCGAACAGATAGTTGCGCAGCCCCCGCATCATGGCTGCGCCTCGACGGGCCGCACTTCCTGTTCGAAGCGGGCGACGTAGCTCCGCACCGTGTCGTAGTCCGCATCAGCGGCCGCGAAGAAGCCAGCCGTCTCCATGCCCGCCAGGATCGCCGCGCCTTCGGGGCGTTCGCCCAGCGCCAGCAGGAGCGCCCGCACCTTGTCCCCCAGTTCGGGCGGGACATCATCGCGCACCATGACCGCGTTGTTGACCAGCGATTCCGTCTCCCAGGCGATGATGAGATCCGCTGCTTTGTCCGGGTGCTCTTTACGGAACGCGCGCCACGGCGGCGGCCAGGTGGCGCCGGCGGCGGTTTTGCCCAGCCAGACGTTCATGATCGAGGATTCCTGCGAGCCCACGTACCGGTTCTCGATGTCGACGTTCACATCCAGACCGTGGTTGTGCAGGAAAAACTGGGGCATGATGCAGGCCGCCAGGGCCGTCGGCGACGGGTAGCTGACGGCCCTTCCTTTCAGATCCCCGGGCTGCGCGATGCCGCTGTCCCGGCGGATGACGATAATGCCCCGGAAGTCGTCGGAGGCGCCCGCCATCGCGATCACCTTGTAGCCCGCGTCCATGGCCTGCAGGGCCTGCCAGGGATTCGGGAGGATGAATTCGAGCTTGCGGGCCCGGTACTTCGCCTCGAAATCGGCATAGTCCCGGGATGCTTCCAGGACGAGGCGATTCGGCTGCAGACCGGCGTTGAGGTAATCGACCAGCGGCTGGTAGGCCTGCACGAGCTTGGCCGGGTTGTGCAGCGGATGGATCGCGATGCGGCAGATCGCGCCGTCGGCTCCCCGGGGCGTCGCGCCGAAGCGGGGCCCCCGGCTTCCGTTGTTCCGGTCGCAGCCCATCGACGCAAGGGCCACGACGAGGAGCAGGACCGCGCACAACCGGCGGCGATTCGCGGATCGCTGTTCCTTCAAGGTCCGCAGACGAGCGTTGGACACCTTGATCCGTTCCTTCTCGGTCGAAAAGGCAGGCAGGCCCTCCGCGGCGATGATAGTCCACATTCACGGCGGACGTCCACAACAAAAATGGCAGCGACCGCAAGTCTTCGATGCACACCCGATCAAAAGCGGACGGCGCCCCGTGGAAGTGGGCCAACCGTGTACCGGCCCGGGCAGGTGCGGTGGTGATGTGGATGCGGGGAGGGGTGCAGGTTGATGCTTATAGTGCGCGACCAATCGCGCACTATAAGCATCAACCTGCACCCCTCCCCGCATCCACATCACCACCGCACAGCGCCTAGTGCACCCCCCGCATCAGCTTCCGGACCAGCGGCGAAATGGCCACGAGCACGGCGCCGGCGACCAGGGCGTAGATCCCCAGCTGCTGGTAGCCGTCGGTGAAGGCGGTCAGCTTGACCAGGGCCGAGGCCTCCGGATCGGCCGACGACATGCCGGCGCCCAGCAGGCCGGCCACGTACTGGCCGTAGGCGCTGGCCAGGAACCACATGCCCATCATCAGGCCCTGGATCGAGGTCGGCGCCAACTGGGTCATCAACGACAGGCCGATCGGCGAGAGGCAGAGTTCGCCGAAGGTGATCACGAAGTAGCCCAGCGTGAAGATCTCCAGCGAGGTCATGCCGTCGGGGCCGGCGAACATCTTCGTCCAGGCGAAGATCATGAAGGCCAGACCCAGCAGGAAGAAGCCGAGGCCGAACTTCACGACCGAACTGGGTTCGAGCCTGCGCTTGCTCAGCAACATCCAGACGATGCCGATCAGCGGCGCGAAAATGATCACGAACAGCGAGTTCGCGGAGTTGTTGAAGCCGTTCGGATCGACCTTGAGACCGAACACGCTCGTGATGCCCAGGAACTCCGGCCGCAGGTTGTACAGGGCGAACAGGCTCAGCGAGCCGCCGCTCTGCTCGAAAAACGCCCAGAAGAGCACCGAGAAGAAGATGAACACCAGCGCCGCCACGATGCGCTTGTTCTGTTCACGGTTGAACTTCCGCATCTCCCAGCCCAGGTACAGCAGCGTGGCCGGCCCGATCGTGTACATGAACACGTCGGTGTAGCGCGAGTTCTTCACCAGGATCAGGATCAGCGGGATGCACAGCAGCGACCCGACGTAGGTCGCGACTTCGAGCACGCGTCGCCGCGTCGCCGACACCCCCGGGCCGAACGGAGACAGGCCGATCGGGCCCAGGTTCCGGCGCGTGAACAGGAACGTCACCAGGCTGATCGTCATCGCGACCGAAACCAGCGCGAAGGCCATCCGCCACGAGTAGTTCTTGCCGACCGCGATCATGATGGCGCCGCCCAGGAGGGCGCCGAGATTGATGCCCGAGTAGAACAGGCTGAACCCGGCGTTGCGACGGTTGTCGCCCTCCTTGTACAGCTGGCCGACCATCGTCGAGATGTTGGGCTTGAAGAAACCGGTGCCGATGATCGAGAAGCAGGTGCCGATATAGAACATCTCCTTCGGCGAGAAGGCGATGACCAGGCCGCCGGCGATCATCGTCAGGGCGCCCCAGATCAGCGACTTCTGGAAGCCGAGGATCTTGTCGGCGAACACGCCGCCGATGAAGGTGAAGGCGTAGACGAAGGCCTGGATGGCGCCGTACTGCAGGTTGGCCTGCTTGTCGCCGAGACCCATCTGCGTGACCATGAACACGGTCAGCATGCCGCGCATGCCGTAGAAGCAGAAGCGCTCCCACATCTCGATCGTGAAAAGGGACCAGAGCTGCTTCGGGTACTTGCCCTCGAAGGATCGTATCTGGTCCAGGGTCGGTGCGGCTGGGGTCATCGGCTCCTCGTTTCCTGTGCCAAGGGTCAGCGGTCAACGGTCCGTGTCCATCCCCGAATTGTGGCACGCGCGGGCGCGCCCCGTCAATCGACTCACTGCGGCAATCGGCTCAAAGCCGGCCGGCGTCCGGCCCGCTCCCCGGAAACACCCGCAGATCCTTCGGCAGCACCCAGAATTTCGCCCCCACGGCCACCTCGAGGTCGCGGTAGAGGTC
>JAIFKS010000031.1 GCA_020049465.1 bacterium
CTGATGTCGCAGGCGCTGCGCAAGCTGACCGGCACCATCAGCAAGACCAACACGCTGGTGCTGTTCACCAACCAGATCCGCATGAAGATCGGCGTCATGTTCGGCAACCCCGAGACGACGACCGGCGGCAACGCGCTGAAGTTCTACAGCTCGGTGCGGCTGGACATCCGGCGTATCGGCGCGATCACGCAGGGCGAGGACGTGGTGGGCAACCAGGTCCGCGTCAAGGTGGTCAAGAACAAGGTCGCGCCCCCGTTCAAGAAGGCCGAGTTCGACATCCTCTACGGCGAGGGCATCAGCAAGGAAGGCGATCTGATCGACCTGGGCGTGACGGCCAACGTCATCCAGAAGTCGGGCGCCTGGTACAGCTTCGGGGAAGAGCGTCTGGGCCAGGGCCGCGACAACGTGCGCACCTTCCTGAAGGAGAACCCGGATCTCTACGAGGCGATCAAGCTGCTGGTCTTCAAGCATTTCGGCATCGGACATTTCGATGACGATGTCGTGGCGACGGTCGACGCCACGAAGCCGGAAGCCGCCCGGGTCGAAGCGGGCAAGGCCGATGTCGTGAAGTCCGAACCCGTCAAGCCGGCGGGCCGCGCCGCCGCCGCCACCACGGGTTCCGGGAGCTGAGGCACTTGCCGAAACGGCCCCCGCACGGTCGTCCCTTCGGGGGAACAGGGGGCCGCCGGCAGGACGGACGTCAGGCGTCATCGTCATCGTCTCCGGATCCTTCCTCCTCGGAACAGCAGCCGGGTCTTCCTTCGGGAAGCGCCCGGCTGCTCGCTGTCCGTCGCGAGGGGGAGACGGTGCGGCTCGACGTCGATCTCGGCGTCGATGGTCGGGTCACCTACGAATTGGCGGCCTCGTCGCTGCCGCCGGACCTGCCCGCGCCGGGCGGGGAGATCGACCCGGCCGGACACCGCGCCATCGCGCTGGCGGCCGAGCGCAAACGCGCCGCGCGCCGCCTGTTTTCGCTGCTCGACCGGAAGCTGCGTCCGGTGGCGAAACTGCGGGACCGCCTGCTGGACGAGGGCTACCACCCCGAAGCGGTCCAGGCCGTCATCGAGGCCATGCACGACCAGGGTGTGCACTCGGATCGCCGGTTCGCCGAAGCCTGGTGCCGCGACTGCCTGTTGAGTCGGGCGGTGGGTCCCCGTTATCTTGAGGGGAAGCTGCGCGAGGCCGGGATCGCCGCGGAGCTGGCGCGGCAGGCGGCGAACGAGGCGGTGGACCCGCGCACCGAGGCGGATCTGGCCCGGCGGGCGGCGAGCGCCCGCTGGCGGCGTGTCGGCGGGACCGAACCGCGGGATGTGGCGCGCGTCGTCCGCTTCCTGTTGAGCCGCGGCTTCGGGCCGGGCACGGCCGCCCAGGTGGCGCGGCAGACGAAGCCGGTCGCCGGCAGCCGGCCGGATCGTGACGGCGTCGAAGAAGGCGACGATCATGACGGTCCCGACGATACCGACGATCCCGACGATACCGACGATACCGACGATACGGAAGCATAGGACCAGCTCCGCCAACCCCTGGAGTCCCGCGTGAAGATCCTGGTGACCGGCCGCGACGGCATGCTCGGCAGCGCGCTCATGAACCGCCTGGCGACGGGCGTCGACGGCGGCGCCGCGCCGGTGGCGGTGGGCCTCGACCTGCCGGACGGCGACCTGACGGACGCCGCCGTGGCGGCGGAACTGGTGAAACGCCACGCTCCGGACTGGATCATCCACTGCGCCGCCTGGACGGACGTCGACGGCGCGGAGACCAGCTTCGAGCGGGCACTGGCGGCCAACGGCGCGGCCACCGCGCATCTCGCGGCGGCCTGCCGGACGGCGGGCTGCGGGCTGACCTACATCTCGACCGATTACGTGTTCGACGGCCGGGGCCGCGGGGGAGACGCGGCTGCCGGGTACGACGAGGACGATCCCAAGGCTCCGGTCAACCGCTACGGCCAGACCAAGGCCGCGGGCGAGGACCACGTCCGTGTCCTGGAGACGCCGTGGCAGATCGTGCGCACGAGCTGGCTGTTCGGCGACGGGCGCGTGAATTTCGTCAAAACGATCCGTCGGTTGCTGCAGGAGCGCGAATCGCTGCAGGTGGTCGACGACCAGCGCGGCTGTCCGACCTATGCCGACGACCTGGCCGATGTGCTGGTGCGGCTTGTCAGCGGGCGCCACCGTGGTATCTTCCACGCGACCAACCGCGGCGACTGCACGTGGTTCGATCTGGCGCGCGAGACGGCCGTCGCCTGCGAAACGTCTCCGGAGCGGATCCGGCCCTGCACCAGCGAACAGTATCCGCGGCCCGCGTCGCGGCCGGCGTGTTCGATCCTCCGGAGCCGCCGTCTCGAAGAGGCAGGCTGTCCGCCGCGACCGGCCTGGCAGGACGCCGTGGGGCGCTATGTGGCCCTTCTCGAATCGGGCCGGGTCACGCATCCGTAACGCTCACTGCTGCCCACGCGGGAAGAACCGCGGGGCGGGAAGGGACTGCCGGCAGCCATGGCCAACCCCAAGCAGCCACCGCTCGGCGAGATGGCTTCGTCCCTGCTGACCCGGACGGGCGGCGATCTGCAGGCCGCGTTGGCGCGGCTCGGACCCGACCAACTGGAGCCACTGACCGCGCTGGCGGCCGACGTGCTGGCCGGCTGGGAGCACGGGGGCAAGCTGCTGGTCTGCGGCAACGGCGGCAGCGCCGCCGACAGCCAGCACATCGCCGCCGAACTGGTCGGTCGATTCCTGGCCGAAAGGCCGGGCTACGCGGCGATCGCCCTGACGGTCAACACGTCGACGCTCACGGCCGTGGGCAACGACTACGGATTCGACGAGATCTTCGCGCGGCAGGTGCAGGCGCTGGGCGGAGCGCACGACGTGCTGCTGGTCCTGTCCACCTCCGGCAATTCGCCCAACTGCGTCCGCGCAGTGGAACAGGCGCGCGGGCAGGGGCTGCGCACCTACGGTTTCCTCGGCCGGGACGGCGGCCGCCTGCGCGCGCTCGTCGACGGCGCGGTGATCGCCCCCAGCGACCACACGCCGCGCATCCAGGAGATCCACATTTTCCTGGGCCACCTGCTGTGCGCATTGCTCGAAGCGGCGCGGCGCCCGGCGTGACGCCGCTGCGGGCATTCCTGGCCAGCCTGCGGCCACGGCAGTGGACGAAGAATCTGCTGCTGTTCGCCGGGGTCATCTTCGCGCAGAAGCTGGGGCATCCGGCCTGCGTGACGCGGGCGGTGCTGGGCGCGGCCGTGTTCTGTTTCGCGTCGGGCGTGATCTACGTCTTCAACGACATCATCGATCGCGAACTCGACCGCCGCCATCCGCACAAGAAGCTGAGGCCGATCGCCTCGGGCCGGCTGCCGATCGACTACGCCGTGAAGGCGGGCGTCGTGCTGCTGGTCCTGGTGCTGACGGCCGCCGCTCTCCTGGGCTGGGCGTTCCTGTGCGGGGTCGGTGTCTTTTTCGTCTGGAACTGGCTCTACACGCGGGTATTCAAACGTGTTCGCGTTCTGGACGTCACGAGCATCGGCATGAGTTTCGTGATCCGCGCGACCAGCGGCGTGCTGGTGCTGCTGCCGGCCTGTTCGGATGTGAGCATCTCGATCTGGCTGCTTCTGTGCACCTTCTTCCTGTCGCTGTTCCTGGGCTTCTGCAAGCGGCGCGACGAATTGATGAAGCTGGTGCCGGGCGCCGGCGAAACCCGGCCGGCGCTGCGCGGGTACAGCGAGCCGATGCTCAACGCGCTGATCGGCGGCAGCTTCGCCCTGACGGCGATGGCCTACGCCCTGTACACGGTCTGGCCCGACACGGTGCGCCACTTCGGCACGCGCGATCTGGTCTACACGTTGCCGTTCGTGTTGCTGGGCATGGGCCGGTATCTGTATCTGGTGTTCCTCGAGGACAGGGGCGGCCGCCCGCACGAGATCCTGCTCGTGGACAAGATGCTGCAGGTGATCGTCCTGGGCTGGATCATCACGGCCGTCCGGATCATCGGCCCCGGCCAGTAGGCGCCCGCCCGCACCAGTGACTCGCATGATGTCCGGCAGGCCGCCGCGGAGGATGAATCGATGCGACCTCTCGTTTCCCTGGTCGAAGCGCGGCCGGAAACCGTGCTCGACGATTACCGGCGCGCGCTGGCGCTGGCCGGACTCGACCACCCGTCGGAGGCCGGACCCTGGTCGGTGGCCGCCGGCCTGGACGGGCCGCGCTGGCAGGCCGGCCGCACCTGTCCGCCCTGGCAGGTGGAAGGCGTGCTGACGGCGCTGCGGACGGGCCGCGGGCAGGTCGGGTCGGCGGGAATCACCGTGTCCGCGGTCGGCCCCGGCGGTCTGCAGCCCTGGCCCGAAGCGGCGCCGTTTGCGGACCTGGCCGCCGGCGTCACGCTTCACGATGCGGCGGGCGCCCGCGGCGCCCCGGTGCCCGTGCGTCCGGTCGCCCGCCTGGTGTCGCTCGAAGCGACCGGCGCCGCGCCCACCGTACCGTTCGCGCTGCGGCATCAGCCGCTGTTGGCGCTGGCGGCCGCTGATCTGGTGTCGCCCTGGCGGCTCGAAGGGGCGTGCGCCACCCTGGGCCGGCTGGTCCTGGGAGGCCACCCGACCCGACGCGGCGTCCCGGAGTCCGAGATCAGGGCCGACACCGTCGCGCTGCTGAAGGAACTGTTCCCGGCGCTCGGGGGGGTCATCGACGGCACGGTGTGGCACGTCGGCCCACGGGGCCGGGTGGTGGCCCGTCATGTCGTGATCGCCGGGACCGACCCGGTCGCGGTCGACGCGGTGGCGCTGCGGTTGGCGGGCCGGGGCCCGCGGGACGTGCCCTGGCTGCGTCTGTGCGGTGAGCGCGATCTGGGCGCCGTCGATCCCGCTCAGATGCGGCTGGTCGGCCACACCGGATTGCTGGATCTTGACTTCGACCTGCCCGAACCCACCTTTGCCCGCCCGGTCGGACGGCTGCTGGGGGCGCGCTTCGGGTCGGCGCTGGCGGGGCGGCTCAACCGCCGCCGCGGACCGGTGGCGACCGGCGGCCCGTGGGCCGCCCTGTACGATGACATGCGCGCCGGGCGCGCAGCAAAGGCGGACGGATGAACGGGAAATCACGGGCAGACGACGGATTCGTGGGCGGCCGCAAGCCGGTGGGCGAGCGGCTGCGGCTGCGGGCCCCGGCCAAGCTGAACCTGCACCTGGAGGTTCTGCGGAAGCGGCACGACGGCTACCACGAGATCGAAACCGTCCTGCAGGCCGTGCAGCTGTTCGACACGCTCGAGGTCACGCTGGACGAGCAGTGGCTGGGTCGTGCGCCCGAGATCGCCATCGAAGTGGGCGGGCCGGTGCGCGGCGTGCCGGCCGACGAGACCAACCTCTGCTGGCGGGCGGCCCGGCTCTTCTGCGAGAAGCAGCACGTGTCCGGGCGGCTGCGGCTGGCGCTGCAGAAGGAGATCCCGGCGGCGGCGGGCCTGGGCGGGGGCAGCAGCGACGCGGCGGCCGTGCTGGTGGCCTGCAACCGGCTCTTCGGCACGCGGCTGGACCCGGTCGATCTCGAGAAGATGGGCGCCGAACTGGGCGCCGACGTGCCGTTCTTCGTGCGCGGGGGAACCATGCTCGGTCGCGGCATCGGGACCATTCTGACCCCGCTGCCCACGGTCCACAACTGCCAGTTCCTTATCATCAAACCTGCCTTGAACTTGAACACGTCGGAGGTCTACGGCAGGCTCAATTTGGGATTGACAGTCCAAAGCCCCAAAGCTAGCATCGCCGTTATCAAGCCGATTCTGGCGCGTTTTCCCCAGAAGACGTGGCCGGGGTTCAACAGGCTGGAAGACGTCGTCCTGCCGGGGCAGCCGGGCCTGCAGAGGCTGGTCCTCGATTTGCGGGAGACTGCGGTTCTGGCCATGCTCTCGGGGAGCGGATCAGCTGTTTTCGGGGTGTTTCCGGCTGATCGCGATCTCGCCCAGATCGCCGGGGGGTACTCAGAGGCTGGGTTGTTCGTCCGGGTCGTCGGCCCGCATCCCGGCGGTGTCGAGATCATGGACGATTGAGACACGCGGACCTGTGGTCCGCAACCAGGTTCCTAGGCCTGCCACGGAGAGGGACTGTCTTGGATATTTCCGAAATCAGGATCACCCTGCGTGACGACAACAAGCTGAAGGGATTCGCCAGCATCACCCTTGAAAACGCTTTCGTCATCCGTGGACTGAAGGTCATCGAAGGGGCCTCGGGCCTGTTCATCGCGATGCCCAGCCGCAAGCGCAAGGACGGCACGTTCCAGGATATCGCCCATCCGATCAACATGGCCACGCGCGAGTGGATGGAAAACCAGGTCATCGCGGCGTACCGGCGCGAGATGCAGCGGGTCGAGAGCGGCGAAGTGCCGCCGCCGACGGCGCGCGGGCATTATGATGACGACGATGACGACCACGGTTCGGCGATGGCCGGAAGGTATTGACGCTGGTACCTTGTACGATGGTACCTTGCACGATGGTACCTTGGGCCCGACTGGTGCCTTGGGTGGCGGATGGGAGCTGTCCGGAGCTCGGTTGGGGCGTCGTCAAGCGGTAAGACACAAGGTTTTGGTCCTTGCATTCGCGGGTTCGAATCCTGCCGCCCCAACCATTCCTTTTCTGATCTATCGTTGAACCCCGACCGCTGTTTTTCCGCTTCGCCGAGCCCATTTCCCGAATTCACGTTGCCCGCCGCGCCGCCGCCGTGTAGCTTCTGCCGCAGCCGGTGCGCAGCCCGCCGCCGGGACCGAAATTCCCACATGCCGCCGCCGTCCGCGCCAGCGGACCCGCCTTGCAGGGAGTCGACGCATGCGCAACGATCTGGTCGTGATGACGGGCAACGCCCACCGCGCGCTGGGTGAGCTCATTGCCGCCAACCTCAACATCGATCTGCTGCAGGTGGACGCCGGACGGTTTTCCGACGGCGAGATCCAGATCAAGATCGGCGAGAACATCCGCGGCACCGATGTCTTCATCGTGCAGCCGACGATGCCGCCGGCCGAGAACATCATGGAACTGCTGCTGCTGATCGACGCGGTCAGGCGCGCTTCGTGCCGGCGCGTGACGGCGGTCATCCCGTACTTCGGCTACGCGCGCCAGGACCGCAAGGACCAGCCGCGCGTGCCCATCGCCGCCAAGCTGATGGCGGACCTGATCACCACCGCGGGGGCCAACCGCGTGCTGACGATCGACCTGCACGCGCCGCAGATCCAGGGCTTCTTCAACATCCCGGTGGACCACATCTATTCGGCGCCGGTGTGGCTGAACTACTTCAAGGACCGCACGCGCGACAACCTGGCGGTGGTGGCCCCGGATGTCGGCTCCATCAAGATGGTGCGCGCCTTCGCCAAGCGTCTGGACGCGAGCCTGGCCATCATCGACAAGCGGCGGCCGCGCCCGAACGAGGCCGTGGTCATGAACTTCATCGGCGACGTCAAGGGCAAGGAAGTCGTCATCTTCGACGACATGATCGACACCGCCGGCACGCTGGCCGACGCGGCAAGGGTCTGTCACGAGCAGGGCGCCCTGTCGATCACCGCATGCTGCACCCACGCGCTCCTGTCGGGGCGGGCGCTGGAGCGGCTGAGCGACGCGCCCATCCGGGAAGTCGTTGTCAGCAATACGATTCCGTTCGATCGCTTCGACCAGTGCGGGAAGATCCGCGTCCTCGACATCTCGGCCCTCCTGGCCGATGCCATCGAGCGGATCCACCTCGAGAAAACGGTCAGCGCGCTGTTCGTCTGAGGACCGCGCCGCCTTGACAGGGCGGCGTCGCGGTACTTTCTTGGGCAGTCCTATTCGGTTTCCGGCTCAGGCGCCGCCGCTGGCGGGTCAACGGGCCATCATGTTGGTGGAGGAAAGATCCGATGAGCCTGGTCAACCTGAACATCCATCCGCGCACGGCCTGCGGCAAGAACGAGAACCGCCGCACCCGCGCCGCCGGCCGCGTGCCCGCCGTCCTGTACGGCAAGGGCCGGACCACGACCATGATCGAGTTGGACAACCACGACTTCGAACTCGCCCTGAAGCATCTGGGTGGCCGCAGCGCCATCTTCCAGTTGCATCAGGAGGGGATGGAGGAAGGCCACATCGCGCTGCTGCGCGAGGTGCAGCGCCACCCGGTCCGTGACCAGATCCTGCATGTCGATCTGCTGGAGATCCCGAAGGGCCAGCCCGTGACGGTCGAAGTGCACGTGCACGTCGCCGGTTCCTGCATCGCCACCAAGATGGGCGAAGGCTCGGTGGTGCTCAGCGCCAATTCGGTGGAAATCAGCTGCCTGCCGCGCGACCTGCCCGAGTTCGTGGAGCTCGACGTCACCGATCTGCAGTTGAACGACAAGATCTTCGCCCGTGATCTGAAGGTCACCGGCGGCGAAGTCGTGTCTGACCCGGACCTGCTGATCCTGCAGGTCAAGGCAACCTCGCTGTTCGTCGAGGAGGCCACGGCCGAAGGCGAAGCGGCCGAGGCGGCGGCTCCCGCGGCCAAGGGCGCGCCGGCGGCGAAGGGTGCGCCGGCCGCGGCGAAGGGTGCTCCGGCCGCGGCGAAGGGTGCTCCGGCAGCGAAGGGCGCACCGGCTGCCAAGGGTGCACCGGCTGCGAAGGGCGCACCGGCTGCGAAGCCCGCGCCCAAGGGCAAGAAGTAGTCCGCACGGATCCGCCGCTTCGAGCCGGCGCCCGCGCGTTCGCACTGCAGCCGGCCGTGAACCACGGCCGGCTGCCGCTTTTCCGGCCGGGCGCTGTCGCCGTCGGGCGCAGGGGGATGGATGATTCCGCAATCGCCGCAGTTGGTGGTGGGCCTGGGCAATCCGGGCACGCGTTACCAGGCCACCCGCCACAATGTCGGCTTCCTGGTCGTCGAGGAATTGGCGCGCCGCGCCGGTTGGTCGTTCACGGCCGGGGCGGGACCCTGGCGGGAGGCCTCCGCCCCGGGCGGAGACGGCCCGTTCACTCTTCTGAAGCCGCTGACCTACATGAATCTGAGCGGCGAGGCGGTGGCCGGCTGGGCAGCCAGCCGCGGTGTGGCCCTGGAGGCGGTGGCCCCGTCGGTGCCGGAAGCGCCGGTTGATCCGACCTTGGCCGGGGCCGCCCCGCCATCCCCGCCGGCGGCGCCGCGCTGGGCGCCCCTGGTCGTGTGTGACGATCTGTCCCTGCCCCTGGGGGCGGTCCGCCTGCGCGCCCGTGGCAGCAGTGGGGGACAGAATGGACTGGCATCGGTGATCGAAGTCCTTGGCCACGATGATTTTCCGCGCCTGCGGCTGGGGATCGCCCCCGCGGGCGAACCGGTGCCGCCGGCGGCCTGGGCCGATTTCGTCCTGACCCCGTTCATCGTCGACGAGGCGGCCGCGGTGGCGGACATGGTGGGGTGGGCGGCCGACGCCGTGCAGGCGTGGGCGGTGTCAGGTGTGGCCGCGGCGGCCTCCCGCTTCAACCGGCGCTGACCATCCCGTCCTTGCGGGGGCGGTGGGCGCGGCCTATATTCCGCGCTTGCCGCGCAAGCGGTCGCGGGCACCGTATGCCCGCCACAAGCTCAACAGCAGACGCTGTGTGCTCACATCCCTACCCGGGCTGACGCTGTCGGCGACCCTTCGCGGGTTCGTCGCGGCGAATAGAGACCCGGGTCGATCAGTCCGAGGGGAGGTGTTACCAGTGAAGAAGTACGAATGTGTGTTTATCCTGCGGGCCGACCAGCCCGAGGCCGCCATGGCGGCCCGGGTCGATCGCTGCAAGGAGATCATCGCCGCGCACGGCGGTGAAGTGACCCTCGAGAACCACTGGGGCGTGCGTCGCCTGGCTTACGAAATCGAATTCGAAAGCCGCGGCAACTACATGTTCCTGAAGTTCAACAGCCGGGGTACGGCCGTGGCCGACCTGGACAAGTTCCTGCGTCAGGACGACCAGATCCTGCGCCACCTTGTGGTGGTTGATGAGGACTGGGCCGAGCGCAACCGCGCGTCGATGGCCAAGCGCCGGGCGATCCGTCCGGTCGAGGCCACGCCGCCCGCTCCGGCGCCCACGCCGGCGCCGATCGTCGAGGCCGCGGAGTGATCTCCGGCGACCTGCCTGACAGCAAGACTTGCGCCGCCCGGACCACCGGTCCGCGCGGCATCTCGAGGAAAGGAGGCATCTGATGGCTCGCAAGAATTTGCGCATCAAGAAGAAGAAGAAGAAGAGGCGGCACGGCAAACAGAAGGTCTGTTTCTTCACCAAGACCGGAATGATTGCCATCGACTACAAGGACGAGGAGACGCTGCGCCGGATGGTGACCGAGCGCGGCAAGATCGCTCCGCGTCGCAATACGGGCACCAGCCCCAAGTTCCAGCGCCCGTTGGCCACGGCCATCAAGCGCGCCCGGCACTTGGCCATGCTGCCGTTCGTGAAGGAATACTACCGGTAGACCGGAACCGGTGGCGGAGAGATGGCACGCGTGACGCCTGGACCGTCGGCCTTCTTGTCGCCTCTGGCGGCGCTCATCACCCTGGCTGTAGCCTGGGTGGTCGCGCTGGTCAGCGGCGACATGGCCGCGGGCGGTCCGGCGGTCGGATTCTGGCTCCTGGTCGTGCTGCCGGCGCCGATGCTGGTGGCGGTCTTGTGGGGGCGGGCCGCGTGGGGTGAACGCAGGGTCGCGCGTCTGGCGGCGGCGGTGGCGGTCTGGCTCTTGGCCGGGCATCTGCTTCTGTCGGCGGCCGATACCTGGCAGATGACGGCCAACGTCGCGGCCGGCCTTGTGGCCGGCTGGGCCTGGCGCCGGGGGTGGCGGCTGGATGCGGCCCTGGCCGGCGTGGTCCTGATGCTGCTGCCGCTGATCGTCTGGGCCGCGGTCCAGATGCCGGTGCGCGAGCAGCTGGCGGCGATCAGCGACCAGTCGCTGAAAATGCTCGAAGAGCAGGCGCCGCCGGGCACCGACCCGGCGGAACTCGAGAAGGCGCGCGAGATCGGCCGGCAGCGGTTCGCCCAGCTGTCCGATCTGACGGTGCGTCTGTACCCGTCGCTGATCGGCGCGGGTCTGATCGGGCAGGCGCTGGTGATCCTGCTGCTGGTGCGCCTGGCGGGCCGTCGGCTGGATCAGGTGGCGCGCGGTCGGAAGCTGCCGCCGTTCTCGCAGTGGCGGCTGCCGTTCTATTTCGTGTGGGTGCTGGCGGCGGGGATCGGTCTGCTGATCACGCGGCGGGCGCCGTGGGCGGATGCGGGGCTGAACCTGATGGTTCTGGCCGCCGCGATCCTGAGCGTTCAGGGACTGGCTGTCCAGTTCCACATGTCGCGGCGCTTCCTGCCGCCGGTGGGGCTGGTCATCTACTGGACCCTGATGGGGCTGGCGTTCCTGCCCCTGATCGTCACCAGCGTCCTGCTGGGCCTGGCTGACCAATGGCGGGACCTGCGCCGACTCGACTCCGGCGGTGGCGAAGCCGGAAGCCAATGACCAAAGGTGGTTAAGTGATGGAAATCATCCTGATGAACAACGTGGAGAACCTCGGCCACATGGGCGACACCGTTTCGGTGAAGCGTGGCTACGCGCGCAACTACCTGATCCCGAAGGGTCTGGCGGTCGTGTCGTCCGAGGCTCACCGCAAGCTCGTGGCGGCCCACCTGAAGCAGGAGGCCAAGCGCGAGGACCATCGTCTGGGCGAAGCCCGGGCGCTCGCGGCGAAGATCGGCACGCTGACCTGCACCCTGGCCGTCCAGGCGGACGAAGAGAACAAGCTCTTCGGTTCGGTGACCGCGCGCGATATCGCCGGTGCCCTGCAGAGCGCGCACGCCAGCTTCGACCACAAGCAGGTCCTGCTGGAAGAGCCGATCAAGGTGCTGGGCGACTACGAGGTCCCCGTGAAGATCCACGGCGACGTGCACGTGACGGCGAAGGTGGCCGTCGTCAGGTCCTGACCGGCGGGAGACCTCGATGAGCGTCACGCCGACGATGCGTACCGCGGCTAGCGGCCAGATGATCGAGCAGAGTCCCGGGATCGAGCCGACCCCGGGAATCTGCGTGATCATGGCCGGCGGCCGCGGTACCCGTTTCTGGCCCCTCAGCCGAACCTCGCGGCCCAAGCAGCTGCTGGCGCTGGCGTCCGCGCGCAGCCTGTTGCGCGACACCTTTGACCGGGTGGCGCCGCTGGTCGGCGCCGATCGCGTGCTCGTGGTCACGAGCGGCGATCTGGCGGCGGCGATCCGAGCGGAACTGCCGGAAGTGCCGGGCGACCACGTCATCACCGAGCCGGTGGGCCGGAACACGGCGCCCTGCGCGGTGCTGGGCATGGGCCTGGCGCGCCGACTGGACCCGACGGCGCCGGTGGCCCTGCTGCCGGCCGACCACCACATCCCCGACGGCGATGCCTTCCGCGCTCAACTGGCCGCGGCGTTCGCACTGGTCCGGTCCGAGCCGGCGGTCGCGACGTTCGGCATCCGGCCCTCGCATCCGCACACGGGCTATGGCTACCTGGAAGTCGAATCCGGGGCGTCAGGCACCGTACTTGCAGGCCTGGCCTTCGTGGAAAAGCCCGATCTGGCCACGGCCACCGGATACGTGCAGGGCGGCCGTCATTTCTGGAACAGCGGCATCTTCGTGTGGAATGCGGCCTGGTTCGGCGCCATGGCGGACCAGTACCTGGCCGACGTACGCCGGCTGATGGCTGTTCCCATCGACACTTTTGGAACCGGAGCGTTCGCCACGGCGTTGGTGGAGGCCTACGGCGTCTGTCCCGCCGCCTCCATCGACCAAGCGATCATGGAAAAACTGCCGGGCTTCACGGTGATTCCGGCGACGTTCGACTGGTCGGATCTGGGCGACTGGGAAGCCTGGAGCGAACTGGCGGGTGAGTTGCCCGGCGGCAATCGCGGCCAGGCCGATCTGCTGGTCCTGGACGGCCAGGGCAACATCGTGCGCGGCGACCGTCGTCTGGTGGCGCTCGTGGGCGTCGATGATCTGGTCGTTGTCGACACCCCGGACGCCCTGCTGATCTGCCGCCGGGATCAGACCCAGCGATTGCGCGAAGTGATCGAGATGCTCGAGAAAGAGGGACGGCGCGAACTGCTCTGAGCGGCGCCCGTTCCGCGACCCGAATCCGTACAACCGCAAGGAGCTGTCGTCATGGTCCGCCTCACGCGTCTTGTCCCTGCCCTTCTGCTGGTGTCCGCCCTGATGGTCACGGCCGCCGGCTGCGGGCAACAGAACTCCGGTGCCGGCTTCGGCTGGAAACCCCTGTTCGGCGATCTGGCCAAGGATACCTCGCCCATCGTGGCCAAGGTCGGCGAGATCACCATCACGCAGGCGGACCTCGAACAGTTCATCGACGAACAGCCGGAGCGCCTCAAGGGCGATTTCGCCGGGCCCGAGGGCGAGCGCGTGGCCCTGCGCCGCATGGTGGATCAGACGTTGATGGTGCTGGGCGCCGTCGAACGCAAACTGTACAACGACCAGGATGTGGCGCGGTCGCTGGTGATGCAGCGCCGTCTGACGCTGGACCGCGCGATGCGGCAATACGGGCTGTTGCGCGGCGTCAAGCCGACCGATGAGCAGATGCGCGACTACTACGAGAAGAACATCGACCGCTACCAGCAGCAGGGTCTGGTGCGCGCGCGCCACGTCGAGTGCCTGAACAAGGCGGATGCCGACCGCGCCTACCGCCGCCTGCAGACCAAAGAGGTGAAGAACGACTGGGTGCACGTTTGCGAGGAAATCTCGATCAACGAGAAAACCAGGAAGCTGGCCGGTGACGCGGGTTGGATGAGTGACGGAACCATCGTGCCGCTGATCGCGTCGGGCGCCGATTTTTCCAAGGCCGTCTTCAATCTGCCGATCGGCGTGAATCCGCCGCTGCAGGTGGGCGACCGTTGGCATGTGGTCGAGATCACCCATCGCGAATTCGAGCGCAAGTCCTCGTTCGAAGAGGTCAAGGACACGATCCGCAACGAGATGATGCCCGGCTTCCAGGACGCCATCATCAAGGACTACCTGAAGTCGGCGCGCGAAAAGCACGGCGTCGAACTGACGGGCCGTTTCACCCCGGGCCAGGGCATGACCCCGCAGCAGTTGTTCGAACGGGCGATGCTCAATCCCGACATGATGCGCCGCATCGACCTGCTGATCATGATCGCGGAGGATTTCCCCGAGTCCGACCGCGCCGACGATGCCCTCTTCATGGCCGGCAATACGGCCATCGAGAACCTGACCGACCTGAGCGTCGGTGCGCGCATCTTCGAGTCGCTGCTCGAGCTGTATCCGGAGAGCGAACTGGCGGCTGACGCCACGTTCATCCTGGAGAATCTCTACGATCCCAGGTTCCGGCAGCCCAAGTCGATCGAGGACCTGAGGCGCTGACCGACAGGAGGGGACCATGGCCGGGCGCGCAGCATCGAGGAAGGGTCCGCGCAGCCTGTCGTCACTGGCCGTTCTGCTGGCGATGGCCGGCCTGCTGACGCTCGCCTCCGGGCCGACGCTGGCGGGCGACAAGCTGGAGGGTCCCGATCTGGAGCAGGCCCGGCGCCTGTATGCGCAACTGAAGGCCGCCCACGATGAACAGCGTGCCCGCCAGTCGCTGGAACTGGCAGGCACGCTGCTCGACTATTATCCGGCCTTCGACCGCAACGACGAAGTGCTCGTCGTCGCCGTCGAGGCGGCGGCCAGGCTCGGCGACGGCACGCACGCGCTGGCCTTGACCGATGAACTGCTGAATGCGTACGCGGACAGTCCGCTGGTGGACGGTGCGCTCGAGCGCGCGGCGGAGATCGCGGTGGCCTCCGGCGATTCGCTTCGGGCCGCGCACTACCGGTTGCTGCACTACGACCGCGATCCGGCGCGGGGGCAGCGCGACGACGGCGTGCCGCGCAGCGCTCCCCTGCTCGAACGTCTGTCGGCCGCACAGCTCGGTGATCTGGTGATCTTCCATCCCGGCAATGCCCTGACGTCCTGGCTGCAATGCCGGCGCGTGCGCCGGCTGGTCGAGGCCGACCGCATGGCCGACGCCCGTACCGTCGCGGCGCAGTTGGAAGCGGAAGCCCCCGGGGACCGCTGGACGGTCGAGGCGCTGAACCTGGTCGGCGTGCTGACGCCGGCGCAGGCGGCGGTCCGTCGCCAGCCGGATGGTCCCGTGCGCGTGGATCAGGTCGGTCTCCTGTGCCCGCTGACCGGACGCTACGCGGAACTGGGCAACGCCTTCCATGAAGCCGCCCGGCTCGCCGTGCAGGCGGCCAATCTCGAACTCGACCGCGCGTTCACGCTGGTGGTCGAGGATACCGGCGGCGATCCCGTTTCCGGCGCGCTGGCCGCGCGCCGACTCTGCGTCGATCGCGGCGTCATCGCGCTGTTCGGCGAGTTGCTGAGCGATCCGACCACCGCGG
>JAIFKS010000159.1 GCA_020049465.1 bacterium
TCAGGTAGCCGCTGGTCAATCCGCAGATGGTCCAGCACACCGAGGATTCGCTGCGCCCGAGATGCGCCAGGTGCTGCTCCGCCTCGTACGAGTCGACGAGCGTCAGGCCTTCCTTGGTCAGCGAACCGTGCGCCGACGGTCCCAGGCGGTACATCCCGCCGAGCATGTGGATCCGCCCGCAGGCGTGGGTCCAGTCGTCTTCGCTCTCCCACTGGAAGAGATCCTGCATCGCGTCGGCCATGCGCCAGCCCTGGACGAACCCGAAACGGGTGAGGATGGCGCGCGCGGTGGTCAGGCCGAACTGGTTGACGAGTTCCTTGCGCAGGTTGCCGTTCGCCGTGGCGTCGACGATCAGGGCCCGCTGGCCGGCGAAGCGGACCATGCCGTCCTCGGAATCGAATTCCAGCAATTCCGCGATGTTCAGGTCCTCGACGCGCATGCCCACCCCTTCGTTCTGATCGGACCGGGCCCATATTGATGGGATCCGCCCGCCTGCCGATCCACGGCGTGCCATACGCGACAACGACTTATGAGATGGCCCGGCCGTTGCGAATGTCGTGTGTGCCACATCATTACACAATGTAGGGCAAAACGGGAGAACGACACGGAATGGACCGGCCCGCCCTGCTGCCCGGGTAGCGACGATTCCGAAGGAGGACATCGTGGATGCCGCCCTGGAACCGATGGGAAACCAACTCGACGACTGGGTCGTGAAGATCGAGGAACTGACCGCCAGGTACACGAAACCAGGCGCCAGGCTCAGATTCGACGTCGTCATGTACCTCGACGAATTGAAGGGTCTGTACGCGGTCGCGCGGTCGGAACTCGACGCGTATCTGGGCGCGGGCGGCGAGGAACGGACGCGCCGGGCGCACGGACTGCAGATCGCGTGGGATGAACTCGCCGTCGCCATGGAGCGTCGGCCGCCACACTGGACGCCGGGCAGATGACCGACGACCACAGCGCCGATTCCGGCGATTCGGCGCTCCCTCGAGACAACACGGCCTCGGCACGGGCACTCCCGGGCCAGGCAGAACAAGGAGTCTGGACATGAAGACCGCCACCGCCATGACCGCCCTGACCCTCGCGCTGGCCTTGAGCCTCGCCACCGGATGCTCTCGGAACCAGGCCGACGCCAGGGCCGCTTCGACGTCCAAGTCGCGCTCCACGACGGTTGTCATTCCCGACGGCACCAGCGTCAACGCCACCCTTGACGCAGCGCTCTCCACCGGCACCAGCAACAGCGGCGACACGTTCGCGATCACCACGGTGGAACCGATCATGGTCGGCACCACGACCGCCGTGCCGGCCGGCGCCCGCATCACGGGCGTGCTTCGTGATGTCCAGGCCTCGGGCCGCACGAGCGGCCGCGCGCGGATGACGCTCGCCTACACGGGGATCACCGACGCTGAAGGCATGACCCACACCATCTCTGCGCGGACCCTGCCGCTGGAGGCCGCCTCCAACACGCACACCGACGTGGAGCGCATCGCGGCCGGCGGCGTGCTCGGCGCCCTCGTCGGCGGCATCGCCGGCGGCACCAAGGGCGCGGCCATCGGCGCCGGCGCCGGGGCGGGCGCCGGAGCCGTCGTCATGCTCGCGACCCAGGGCGACGAGGTCGTGCTCGAAGCCGGCCAGAAGCTGGTCGTCCACATGACGTCGCCGACGAACCTCGAAGTCCTGACCCGGAACTAGTCCGCAACAGGGGAAACGTCATTCCCGCGGACATCGGGGGTTCGCCCCGGGCCGCGGGAAAACAGAAGGAAGACAAGATGAAGCACTCCAGAATGTTGACCCTGGCCGCCCTGGTCCTGGCCGCGGGCCTGGCCCATTCGACGGCGTCGGCCGACCCCCAGTCCGACATCGGGTATCGCGGCTGGGGACCGCGCCTCGGTCTGTCGAGCGATCCCGACCAGATCCACTTCGGCGCCCATTTCGACTACGGCCATTTCTCGCGGCACGTCCGCTTCCAGCCCAACGTGGAGCTGGGCCTTTCGGACAACGAGTCGCTCCTGGCGCTCAATGCCGAAGCGGCCTACCGCTTCAGCGCCGACTGGGATGTGTGGACGCCGTATCTCGGCGGCGGCCTCGGCGTCAACATCAAGAGCTGGGACAACGGCCGCGATGACGATTCGGAAACCGACCTGGGCGTCAACCTGCTCGGCGGCATCGACAAGGGACTGAGCAACGGCGACCGCTTCTTCGTCGAGCTCAAGGTCAGCCTGAACGACATCCCCGACCTGAAGGCCACCGTCGGCTGGACGTTCTACCACTAGCGGAGGATCGGCGGGGCTCGGATACAGAAAAAAAGCCGGCCCGGGGGTCACCCGGGCCGGCCGTTCCTTGTCCTGATCGGCGGAATCGCCGCGAACGGCGCGCTACTTCCGGCCGGCCATGTACTCGATGAAGTCCACCAGCTTGCTGGAATAGCCCCACTCGTTGTCGTACCACGACACGATTTTCGCGAAGTTCGGGTTCAGCATGATGCCGGCGCCGGCGTCGAAGATCGACGTCCGCGCGTCGTGGTTGAAGTCGGACGAGACGACGTCGTCCTCGGTGTAGCCCAGGATGCCCTTCAGTTCGCCTTCGCTGGCGGCCTTCATCGCGGCCTTGATGGCGGCGTAGGCCGACTCGGCGTCGGCGCCGGGAGCCTTGTCCAGGCGGACGGTCAGATCGACCACCGACACGTTCAGCGTCGGCACGCGGAAGGCCATGCCCGTGAGCTTGCCCTTCAGCTGCGGGATGACCTTGCCCACGGCCTTGGCCGCGCCGGTCGACGACGGGATGATGTTGCCGGCGGCGGCGCGCCCGCCGCGGTAGTCCTTCTTGCCGCCGGGGCCGTCCACGGTCTTCTGCGTGGCGGTCGTGGCGTGCACGGTGGTCATCAGGCCCTCGGCGATGCCCCAGTTGTCGTTGAGCACCTTCGCCACCGGCGCCAGGCAGTTGGTCGTGCACGACGCGCACGAGACGAACTGCTCGCCCTTGTAGGACGTGTGGTTGACGCCCATCACGAACATCGGCGTGTCGTCCTTGGACGGCGCCGACATCACGACGCACTTGGCGCCGGCCTTGATGTGGCCCGCGGCATTCGACTGCTCCAGGAAGAAGCCGGTCGATTCGCAGATGTACTCGGCGCCGACCTCGCCCCACTTCAGGTTGGCTGGGTCCTTCTCGGCGGTCAGGCGGATGCGCTTGCCGTTGACGGTCAGGAAGCCGTCGCCCGCCTCGACCGTACCGTTGAACCGGCCGTGCACCGTGTCGTACTTCAGCATGTAGGCCAGCTGCTTGGCGTCGAACAGGTCGTTGATCGCGACCACTTCGACCCGCGGGTTGTCCATTGCCGCCCGGAACACCAGCCGGCCGATCCGCCCGAATCCGTTGATCCCGATTTTCGTCGCCATTGCAGCTCCTTGCAGTTCTCCCCAGGTGACGGGCGGGCCTGTCCCGTCCGCCGCCGCCGCCCTAGTCGTCAGCCCTCAATGGTTAGTCAAGGGACGCCGCAGCGTCAATCGCAATCGGAAGCCGCGCAGGGAGAGGCCGGCCGACAGCCGGACTCAGTCCATCTTCCCCATCGCGACGCCGGTGCAGACGGGACACAAGCCGTGGGTGAATTCGACCCCGGACCGGTCGTGGATGAATTCTTCGAGATCGCGCCAGCAGCCGTCCTCATCGCGGATCCGTTTGCACATGCAACAGATGGGCAGGATGCCCTTCAGGATCCTGATCTCGTCGAGGACGGCCTGCAGCTTGTCCAGCACGCCGGTATCGGCAGCGCCCCCGGTCGGTGCCTCACGGTGGATCCCGGCCATCAGCTTGTCGACGGTCTTCGCCAATTCCCGGGTCCGGACCCCCACCAGCCGGCTGATGTCGGCTTTCCGGCGCGCCAGCTCCTCTTCCTTCCTCTTCAGGGAGATGAGCAGGCCGATGCTGCCGCTGAGGCCTTCCAGGAACTCCACCATCGGCAGCGTGAACATGTCGGGCCGCCGGTCGTTGAGCTGCAGAAGCCCGTGCGTGTGGCCGGCGGCGCGGATCGGGATCAGCCCCACCGATTCGTAGCCCTCGCCATTGCAGCGATTCCGGGTCCCGGCCTGCCGCTCCGTCTCCGTGGTGCTGGCGAGCAGATGGCTGGTGCCGTTGCTCCAGAACGAACCGAACGGCGTGAAGAAGGGGTACTTCGCATCCGTGCGCCCCTGGATGACGTTGCCGCACATGCACTCGAGCACAACGTTGCCTTCGGTGTCCCGCAGGATGCTGCCGTTGGGTTCCCTCGTGCAGAGGAAGTTCTCCTTCCGGACGAAGTCCTCGGAAAACCCGTGGCTGAAATAGTAGGGATAGTCATCGTGATCGTTGAGACGAAGCCCCACGGCCTCGAACTCGAGCGTGCGCTTGACCAGCATGACGATCTGCGGGATGAGCTCGTCCCAGTCGGCCTTCCTGTTCAGAAGCGCAAGGACTTCCCCGGCCAGATGCTGCGCCTTGAGTGTGTGCGTCACGATCGACCTTTCTCCCGGCAGTTCCCTGGTGGACGGGATCTACCGACGAACCATGATCCTCCGGCGGATTCCGTCGCCGGCGGTCAAATGACCCGTACGGATCGCGGGTGATCTCAAAGCGTCGAGCTCGGCGCGGCGGTTGTAACCGCTGTGGCTTCGCCGTCGGCGGTCGCCGGTTTCAGCCACTTTTCCAGGACCACGGCGAGAGCGGCCGCCCGGACGGGCTTGGAAAGGTAGTCGTTCATGCCGGCCCGCAGGCATTTCTCGCGGTCGCCCTGCATGGCCTCGGCGGTCATGGCGATGATCGGCACCTCGTGATCCAGGACGCGCGACCGCGGGTCGCGGATCTGCCGCGTCGCCGCGAGTCCGTCCAGCTCCGGCATGTGCAGATCCATCAGCACCAGATCGTAGGGCATGGTCTCCAGGGCATGCACGGCCTCGGCCCCGTTGGCGGCCACGTCGGCGCGCAGCCCCAGCCGCCTGAGCATGCCCAGGGCAACCTGCTGGTTGGTGATGTTGTCCTCGGCAATGAGAATGCGGGCGTGGCCCAGCTCCCGTCCCGGGACGTGGTCCGGCTTCGCGACCATCGCCGCGTCCGCGGGCTTCGCGCCGCCGATGGCCGCGACCAGGGCTTCGCGGAGTTCCTGCCGTCGCACCGGACGGCTCAGCGCGGCGGCGAAGCCGATGTCGCCCGCCTCGAGATCCCCGCCCAGCCTGCCGAGCGCCGTGGACATGACCAGTCTGGTTTCCTGCAGGTCGGGATCGGCTTTGATCGCTCTTCCGAGAGCGGCACCGCCCGGTTCCGGCATCTGCAGGTCCAGGACGACGACCGCGAAGGGGTCCCCCGCGGCCCTGGCTTCGGTCAGCAACCGCAGGGCCGTGGCGCCGTCGCCGGCCTCGGAAAGACGCAGACCCCAGGACGGCAACTGGACCCGCAGGATCTCCCGATTGACCTCCGCCGCGTCGACCACCAGAACGCGTGCGCCGGCCAGTGCGGCAGGCACCGGCTCGACTGCCTGTGCAGCGGCGGACGATCTGGCCAGACAGACCGTGAACCAGAATTCCGAACCCCGGTCCGTTTCGCTGTGGACGCCGATCTCGCCCCCCATGGCCTCGGCCAGCTGCTTCGAGATCGCCAGCCCCAGCCCCGTGCCGCCGTAGAGGCGCGTGGTGGATGAATCGACCTGCGAGAACTTGGCGAACAGCCGCGCCAGCTTGCCGGCCGGAATGCCGATGCCGGTGTCGCGGACGGAAAATCTGAGCCTGATGCCGGCGGACGATTCGGAAACCACGCCGACCCGGATGACGACTTCTCCCCGCGTCGTGAACTTCAACGCGTTGCCCGTCAGGTTGATGAGGATCTGACGCAGGCGGCCGGGATCGCCGCGCAGGGTCGAGGGCAGTCCGGGCTCCGCGACGCAGCCCAGCACCAGGCCGTTCTGGTGGGCGCGCAACGCCATCATCCCGGCGAAGTCCTCCAGCAGATCGTGCAGGCTGAAATCGAGGTGTTCCAGTTCCAGCTTGCCCGCCTCGATCTTGGAGAAATCGAGGATGTCGTTGATCACCGCGAGCAGGGCCTCGCCGCTGGCGCGCACGGTCTGGGCGTAGCGGCGCTGGTCCCCCGTCAGGTCCGTGTCGAGCAGCAGCCCGGTCATGCCGATGACCCCGTTCATCGGTGTGCGGATCTCGTGCGACATGTTGGCCAGGAAATCGCTCTTGGCCCGGTTGGCCGCTTCGGCCTGCGTCGCCAGTTCGTTCGCCCTCTCCGTCGTCGCTTCCAGCTGCCCGATGGTGGCCTTGAGTTCCTCTTCCACGCGTTTGCTGCGGCTGAGGTCCGCGTGGGTACCGAACATCATCAGGCACCGGCCGTCCCCGGTGCGGCTGACGACCCGGCCGCGGTCCAGCACCCAGATCCAGTGGCCGTCCTTGTGCCGCATGCGGCATTCGCATTCGTAGTAGGGGAGCTCGCCCGCGAAGTGCCGTTTCAGGAGATCGGCGGACACCTTCAGGTCGTCGGGATGCGTGAGAGATTCCCAGGTCCGGATGTCGACCGGACCCAGTTCCGCGAGCGTGTAGCCGGCGATCTCGGCCCAGCGTTCGTTGAAGACCGTTTCTCCGGTCTGGATGTTCCACGACCAGGTGCCCACGTGCGTGCCTTCGATGACATTGGCCAGCCGCTGCCGTTCGTCGGCCAGGCCCTGTTCGGCGGCCTTGCGTGTGGTGATGTCGCGGCCGATGCCGAGCACGCCGATCAGCCCGCCGTCGGGTCCCCAGTAGGGTGTCTTGAGCGTGTCGAGCAGGATCGTCCGGCCGTCGGGGTAGGTGACCCACTCCTCGTTATGGCGGGGCGCGCCCTGAGCCAGCATGCGCCGGTCATGTTCCCTGAACTCGTCGGCGACCTCCTTCGCGAAAAGATCGTAATCGGTCCGGCCGATGATCTCGTCGCGCCCATGCCCGCACAGGGTGGCGAAAGGCGGATTGCACCCCAGGTAGATGCCGTTCACGTCCTTGAAGAAAATGATGTCGGGAATGGAATCGAGCAGGGAGCCGATCAGCACGGACTGGCGCTTGATCTCCTCTTCGGCCTGCTTGCGATCGGTCAGGTCGACGAAACACTCCAGCAACTTGTCCCGGCCGTTCAACCGGATCCGCTTCACGGTCTTCAGGACAGGCAGGCGGCTGCCGTCGGCCCGCAGCATCTCGCGTTCCGAAGTCTCGACGGTGAGCCCCAGATCACACACGGGGCAGGCGCCCTCGCAGGCCGGGCACAGGACGGCGTGGCACCGCTGCCCCACCAGAGGATCCACCGGCGCACCGTACATCATGGTGGCGTATTCGTTGACCCGTTCGATGGCACGCGTGGCCGGATCCACGATCACCACGCCCGCCGGAAGACTGTCCAGCAGGATGCGCTGCCAGGCTTCGCTCTCGCGCAGCGTCGCCTGCTGGGCGCTGATGCCCGCGTCGGCGCGGCGCAGCAGGACGTGGATGAAGCCCATCAGCAGGCCGACCAGGACCAGACCGCCGGACGCAGCGAGACCCAGTTGACGCGCCAGAGCGGACTTTTCTTCGGTGATGTCGCGCATGAACAGCAGGGCGCCGGCCGTCTGGCCCGAGGCCTCCGCGAGCGGCTTCCGGTACGCCCGCCAGGTTCTTCCGTCGGACCTGATCTCGCGGTACGAGTCGCCGAAGCCGATTTCGCCGGTTCCCTGGCCTGTTCCCTGGTCGGCCCAGCCGGCGACGGCGTCCGGCAGGCGACCCTGGGAAGCCGAAACGACCACGCTGCGGGGCAACCGGTCCCATTCGGGCTCGCGCCCGAGCTGCCGCATGACCACTTCCCAGGTCTCGCGGTGCAGGCGCTCTTTGGGAACGACCACCGCCAGTTCGCCGGCGGACCGGGTGCGCAGCGTCTCCAGCACACCCTCGATCTCCTTGCCCAGTTCCACGTACCCGACCAGCGCGCCGCCGTCGAACACCGGCTGCACGACCCGCAACGTGAACAGGCCCGCCTGCCCGATTTCCAGTCCGGCGGCCGTTCTACCCGTGCGCTCGGCTTCGCGGGCCGTGAAGCGGTCGATGGCATCGGCGCGTTTTTCGGGCTGGTGGAGACGAAGCAGGCAGACGCGCCCGGTGTCGAGGAAGTAGAAGTGCGTGAGATCATTGTCGCGCTTCATGGCCGTGAACACAGGCTGCCAGGCGGCCAGGAGCCGATCGGCGTCGCGCTCGCGAAGCGCCGCCCGCACCCCGGGATCGGCGGCGATCACCTGCAGGGCCAGTTCCATGCCGTCCGATTCCTGCGCCAGCGCCACGCGCAGGTCGCTGGTGATCCTGGTCTGTTCCAGTTCGCGTTCGGAGGCCAGGTGACGCCGTCCCTGCTGCCAGAGCAACACGCCCGCACCGGTCAGCACCACCACCAGGATGACCGTCAGGGACGGCAGCAGCCGCCGCATGACCGGCCGGGGCGCGGCGTCGGCGCCGACAATGGTGGACGAAGCTGCGGCAACGGCCATCAGCAGCAGGAACATGAGTCCCGCGGGCAAGGCGGCTTTGGCGGCGACGTTCAGCCGCCACGAGCCGGCGTCGATATCCATGCCCAGCACGGCGACGACATCGCCCGTCCGCGGATCGGCCAGCGGGACCAGCGGCGAGACCCAGGTCCCCCAGCGATCGGCGACCGGGCCTTCGACCACCGAATTACCGGTCTCGAACACCCGGTGGGTGCTGGCCGTTGCTTCTTCATAGATCTGCCCGGGCGGCGAATGGTCCTCCGAATCGGCCGGCTCGCTGTCCAGGAAGAAGAACAGTTCACCAGCGTTCGCCGCGTCCGAACCGGACGGGTCGACGCGGCGCCCCATGAGATACACGAACCGGTATTCCGGGTGGGCCGAACAGGTGGCGGCGAGTTGCTTGCGAAGCCGCCGGTAACCGGACGTCTCCAGATCCGCGTCGGTGGCGGTAAGTTCCCGGATGTCGTCGATATCCAGGGCACCCGCCACCAGGAGCGTCTCCCGGAGCAGGTCGTCGCGCAGTTCGCGGTCGGCCCGCACCGCGGACCAGACGGCGAACAGCACGCCGACCGCCAGGAGCATCAGCGTCAGGCGCCGCGGGTGGTGATGGCTGGGACGGCTCGATTCCATGCTCGGGACCGCTCGTTCGCCGAAGGCCGCACGGTACGGTGGCACCCGCCCGATTGCGGGTGCCTGCGGCAGGATATCGGCCAGACTGAGGGATTCCCTTAGCTCAACTATCGGGGACGCACGGAGCGAAAACCGAAGATTCCAGTCGTCTATCGCGGGGCACTCAACGCACCGCCACCATGTAGGCGATCCACGCCGGCGCCAGATCGCCCTTGTCGCTCACGCGGAACACGCCGTTGGGCTCGCCCTTCCTGTCGGTGCCCTCCCAGTAGACCATCACCCGGCTGAACCCGCACTCGCGCAGCAGGTCGCAGGTCTCGGGCACGGTCCACAGGCGCCAGTCGTAGCTGAAAGCCTTCTTCAGGCGGCTGCCGTCGGGAAAGTCGAAGTGGATCAGGCAGCGCACTTCGCCCGTGATCGGGTTGTAGTGGTCCTGGTCCCAGACGTAGGTGAAACCGTTCTGGTCGCGCTGTTCCTCCTGCACGACCTGCGCTTCGGGGCCGCCGTAGCAGTCCATGACCAGAAGACCTTCGGGCTTCAGGCTGGCGCGGCAGTTGCGCAGGTAGACGGCCAGTTCGTCACGCGTCTTGAAGCCCCACCAGCTGAAGTTCGAGGCCATCAGCACGTCGGCCTTCGGTGCGCGGACGCTGCGCACGTCGTCCTGGATCAGCGTGACGCGATCGGCCTTCGCGCCGAGCGGCGCCAGGTTGTTGACGCGGCCCCAGTCCAGCGTGGGCCCGTCGAAGTCGACGCCGATGGCGCGGTTCGTCTCGCGCGCCCTGACCCACCAGCCGCACAGGAGCGCCGTGCCGCAGAAGTCCTCGCGCAACAGCGTCGGCTTGCGGCCGAATTCGTTGGCGAACACGCGGTCGATGAACTTGACCTCGACCTCGGGGTTCTGCACCGAGTTCTGGTACAGCCAGTGCTTGTCGGCATTGCGGCTGGTGAGCCGGCCTTCTTCCGCCAGCCGGTCCATGCGTTCGACGACGGCCTTCGGTTCAGCGGCGTTCTGGTTCGCGCGGGTCATGGGCTGGTGCTCCCCGGTCGGTGGTGCGGTTGGAATGTCAGGACGAATAAACGACCGCAGTGCGATCTGGCAACCGTCGATTGCGCCGCGGAGCCCGACGCACGATCGGAAGCGCGCGTCGCCCGTTCAGAAATAGCCGCCGGTCACCGCGACGATCTCCGGCCCGCCGCCGTCCAGCGGCCAGGCGATGTCCAGCCTCGCCGTCTCCGCGTTGGCCGAACGCACGGGACCGAAACGCAGACCGAAGCCCGCTTCCTGGCGCAGGTCGCCGGCTGAACGCGCTTCGTCCGCCCACCACGCCGAGCCGGCGTTGTAGAAGCCGGCCAGGCCCAGGCGAAACAGTCCCAGCGGCTTCAGCGACGTGGCGCGGCCGCATTCGACATTGCCGCGCACCAGTCGGTCGCCCGCCATGCCGTCGACCGCCAGGGTGCGCAGCCCGCGGTCGATGCCCAGCAGGAACGGGCGCGCGCCGGTCAATCCTTCGCCCCGACCCGCTTCGACGAACAGCCGGGTCAGCCACGGCGTCGCGTCCGGTCCGCTGGCGGTCACCCAGCCCGCCACCGCGTTCCAGCGGTGGTTGCGCACGGCGTTCGAGCCCAGATCGGCCTCGGCTTGGCCCAGCAGCAGCGCGAAGCCCGGGCCGAGCGGCGCCCAGCGCTGCGCCACGGTTTCGAGGCGCCACCGCTGGCGCGCGTCGGCCGTGGTCGAGCCCACGCTGCCGCCGGCGGGTCCCAGGCGCAGATCGACGTCCCAGCCCAGTTCGACATCCTCGAGCCCGCCGTACTGCATCACGTGGTGCGCCTTGACCCAGCGGCGGCTGACCGTCCGCAGCCACAGGTACGGATACACCGTCGTGCCCTGTTCACGCGCGAAGGGCTGCCCCGCGTCGGCCAGCCAGTCCAGCGGAACCGCGCGGCCGTCGCTCAGCGCGGCAACCCCCTCGTCGAGCGTGAACCGCCGCTCCTGCACCCGCACGCCGGCGCCCAGACGCCAGACGCGGCCCCGGCCGACGGCGCTGAGCCGGCCCTGCGCGCCCACCTCGAAGCTCCGGTCGTCGTACGGGATCTCCGTGAAGAGACTGGCTTCACGGGACGGGTCCAGGCCGGCCGGACCGGCGTTGCTCAGATAGAAACGGTTGCGCCAGCGGCTGTCGCGGGCGCGGCCCTGGAACGCGGCCGGATCCTCCAACGCATAGAACGGGCGCGACAGTTCGATCTGGCGCAGATGACCTTCGCTGCGTTGCGCGTAGTCCAGGCCGAGCGTCAATCCCGAACCGGCAATGCGACGCTGCCGGTACCAGAGATTCCAGTAGTCGCTGGTCAGGTCGCGCCCCAGACCGGCGCCCGCCGTCACGCCGTAACCCATGAAGTTCTTGTCGGCCAGCTGAACCGTCCAGCGGGAGGCGCCGCCGGCTTCCAGCGCGAACGTGGCATCGGTCTCCAGAGTCCACGATTCGCGCGTACGCACCTGGACGCGCACCCGGCCGTCGGCGGCGGTGTCCACCGCGGCGACCGTCGCTTCGGCCAGGAATCCCAGCGCGCGCAGGTTGCGTTCGGTCTCTTCCAGCAGATCGGCGCGGAACGGCGCGCCCTCGCGGAACAGGAACTCGTGCCGCAGGATGTGCGGGCGCGTCGTCGCGTGGAGGCCGTTGGCCAGACGCTGGAGGAATCCCCCCACGCCGCGGGAGCTGTCGGTTTCCGCCCGCGTGAAGATGTCCTCCCGATCCAGAACGATCTCGCCCACGCGCAGCGCCGGGGCGGGCGGCGGCGTCTCGTTCGCCGTGGCGATGGCCACGGTCAGCATCGCCGCCAGGAAGCCGAGGCTTGTCATGACATCCCGGACAAGGCGTCCGTCATGGCTGTCATTTTGGCACACAAAACATGACAAGAGACTTCGCGAGAATCGACCCGCGGAGAATCCGTGAACGTTGTCGCTTCCTTTTAAAATATTATCTGACAACAAGTTCAAGTCGATTCACCACCAGGCTGCCGGGAATGGGCACGCGGATTGATTCAGGGTGGGCACGCGAACGAGAGCCGCCGGCGCCTGAAGCCGGCACAACCGATAACACAGCCGAACCGGGAGGACCACCATGAACAGCCTGCTGCCCGTCACCCGTATGCTCGACGCCCTGGCGTCGAATCTGGACACCTGGAATCCCGCCGATCCGGATGTCTGGCACAGCCCGCGCGCCGACATCCTCGAAGGCGACAAGGAGTACCGCATCCTGATGGATCTGCCGGGCGTGGAAACGAGCGGCCTCGAGATCAATCTCGAGGGCCAGACGTTGACGGTCAACGCCCAGCGCCCCTCAACCGTGCCCGAGGGCTTCCAACTGCGGCGGCACGAGCGCCCGGGACCGGTGTCGTTCAGCCGCAGCTTCAGCCTGGGCGCGGCGGTCGATGCCGGCGCCATCACCGCCGGCTTCGAGAACGGCGTGCTGCAGGTGACGCTGCCGAAGTCGGAGCGCGTCATGCCGCGCCGGATCGAGGTTCGGTAAGAACGGCAGGCCCCGGCGGGGAACCACCCGCCGGGGCTTCATTTTCGGCGTTGGCACGCCCGCGGATTGGGGTGGACGGCGCACGCCGACGCGGGCATACTGCCGCGCATGAAACTCATGACCTACACCCAAGGCGCCGCGCCCCGGCCCGGACTTCTCGTCGGCGAGAACCTGGTGCTGGACCTGCTGGCCGCCGACCCTTCGCTGCTTCCGAACTGGCACGGGCTGCTGCCCCGCATCGAGGCGGTGCGCGCCGTGCACGACCGTCTTCGCGGCGCGGCCGACCAGGCCGCGGCCGCGCTGGCCGCCGGGGGCGAGGTGGGGCTGCCGTTCGTCGATCTGCGCCGCTGCGCGCTGACGACGCCGATCATCCTGCCCTCGAAGATCATCGCGGTCGGTCTCAACTACAAAGACCACGCCGCCGAGCAGAACAAGCCCCTGCCCGAACGGCCACTGCTGTTCAGCAAGGCCTCGACCTGCCTGCAGGCGCACGGCGGACCCATCGAACTGCCGGACGACCTGAAGCAGGTCGACGCCGAAGGTGAACTGGCCGTCGTCATCTCGCGGCCCGGCCGGGCCATCGCCCGCGAACGCGCGCGCGAGCACATCGGCGGCTACATGTGCTTCAACGACATCAGCGACCGCGAGGCGCAGTACAGCGACAAGCAGTTCTTCCGCGGCAAGAGCCTGGACACCGGCGGCCCCTGCGGCCCGTGGCTGGTGACGCCGGACGAACTGCCGGACCTGGCGCTGGGTCTGCGCATCCGCTGCCTGTGGAACGGCGTCGTGATGCAGGACAGCAACACCGACCAGCTCATCTTCCCGGTCGATCACCTGATCAGCTACGTCAGCCGCCACATGACGCTGCTGCCGGGCGACATCATCACCACCGGCACGCCGGGCGGCGTGGGCGTGTTCCGCGAGCCGCCGGTGTTCCTGAAGCCGGGCGACGAGGTCACGGTCGAGATCGAAGGCCTCGGCACCCTGTCCAACCCGGTGCGCCGCTGGCAACTGCCGGCCTGAAGCCCCCTTGCATCATGCCCGCCCCGGGCGCCGTCAGCGGGCGCCCGGCGGGCAGCGAACGCGTTTTCACACTCCGCTAACATCTTGATCGGCCGCCACTTCCCGCGGCTTCCGGAATCGTCCCGTCGTGCCCCCGCGCGGTGGAATGTTCCTTGCCGTTTCCCGCCCCAGAGCCTGTCGATCGGGCACGACGCAAGGTGGGACGTGCATCCGGAGAACTGCGCACCATGGAACGACAGCGTGATCGCGGCGAAGCCCGCCCCACGGCGGCCAGCCTGAACTTCGCGGCCATCGGCCCGCTCATGCAGAAGATGCCGACGTACACGCGCTACACGTCGCACGCCCACGCGGTGGCGGCCGAGCGCGTGTTCCGTCGCGCCCTCGGATCGCGGCTGAAGGGCTGCGGCGATCGGCTGCTGAGCGTCGTCGAGAAGAAGGCGCAGATCATGAGCACGGAAATGGAACAGACGATCGACGTGCTGGTCGATCGCATCGGCGACATCTTCCGGCGTCTGGACCGCGAGGGCGTGGTCACCCTGGTCGGCCACTCCGCGCGTACGATCGAGGAGATCGAGCGGATCGACACGCGACTGGTGCTGCTCATCGAGGAATCGCTGGCGCTGGTCCAGAACCTGGGCACCGAGGTTCCCGCCGCCGCCTGGTTCAGCACCGACGCGCCCCGCCTGGCGCACGGTCTGGTCGAATTCAGCAAGCTGACCGAGGAGCGCAATTATATGTTGGGGCTCGGCTGGGAGTCGGAATTCCGTCCCAGGGACAGGCGGGCGTCATGAGCGACGACGTCACCAGTGTCCGGAGCCGGCCGGGACATCGCCGCTGGTCCGCGCAGTCGGGTGACGAACTGCCGATCGCCTGGTCGGTCGACAGCGCCGGCGGCCTGTTGCAGGGCCCCCTGGATCTCGGATTCCTGAGGGGCCGGCGGCTGTCACTGACCCTGGACGAGGGACAACTGGCCCTGCTTCTCGGCGAAGGCCGCGTGCAGGCCGTATTCAGGCCCGGCCGGCACGAACTGGAGATCGGAACCGGCGACCGGGGCATCGACCCCGCCTGGCGCCTGCTGTTCCTGCTACCGGGCAACGGTCTGGCGTTGCGCTGGACCGCCGAATCGCCGCTGCGCTGCGACGAGACGAACGGACTGGCGCTGATCGGCACCTGCCGGTTGGACATCACCGATCCGTACGCCTTCCACGACACCTTCCTGGCGGGCGTCGAGACGCTGGACCCCGTGTTCACGCTGACGGTGATCGACCGCCTGGTGCAGGGCGCCGTGGCGGCGCTGCTGCAGCCGGCGCACGGCGGTATGGCAGGGCGGTCTCCGGCCGATCTGCAGGCCCGGTTGACGCTCGTGGGACCGGGCGGGCTGGCCGACGATCTGGCGGACGATCTGACGCCCTGCGGGCTGGTCTGCCGCGCGTTGGCGCTCTACACGGCGCGCCCTCCGATCGATCAGGGCCGTTCGCGCCCGCAGCCCGCAACCGGGGGCGAAACGGTCCCCATGTCTGGACATTCGGAGGACTTGCGGCGTAATTGACCGGTGAGGTCCGGCCTGTTCTCCGCGATTTCCCTGCAACCGGGATGTGTCCAGAACCATGCCCAG
>JAIFKS010000023.1 GCA_020049465.1 bacterium
GGAAAGGTATGTGGAGAAGAAGCGCGAGCGCCGGATTCGTGACTCCCGGCGCATGGTGGCACGTGCCTACGCCGTGGTTGGGCGCTGGTGGTGGCCGCCGCAGCCCGGGCGCGGCGGGTCTTCGCACGAATCCTGGGAAGACGTCTTTCGCCTTCGTCGGCGCGCGGCACGGCGCCTCGCGGATCATTTGAAGTTCTGTTCCAAGGCGCACGGATGCGGTAATGGGCGTCGGCATTATGGTGACCGGACCTGGCAGGAATGTCGGAAATCTCTCGACGCCATTGAACAGCTTGTCGAGGAGGGCTTTCTTGAGGACGCCCCGGGCCAGCGGCAGGTGAGGCGAAGGAAGCCCTGGGTGTAGGCGGGACTCAACGCGACCAGGCCGCCGCCCGGTTGGCGCCGAAACTCGCGGCCGCCGCCGCCATGAGCCGCCATGTCGTGGTGGTGACGCACGTGCCCCCGTTCCGCGAGGCCGCCTGGCATGAAGGGCGGCCCAGCAATGATGACTGGGTGCCGTGGTTCGCCTGCAAGGCGACAGGTGAAGCCATCGTGGCGTGCGCGCGGGATTGCCCCCGGACGGAATTCATCGTCCTGTGCGGGCACACGCACGGCGCGGGCATCCATTCGCCGGCTGCCAATGTGATGGTTCACACGGCCGGGGCGGAGTACGGAGCGCCAGGCGTGCAGCGGTTGTTCGAGTTCGCACCTTAAGGAGAGAAGATGGACGATTCCGAGTCCGACGAGATCCAGTGCCCCTACTGCGGCGAGATGATCGAGGTGTCGGTCGACTGCTCGGTGCGCCGCCAGGTCTACATCGAGGACTGCTCCGTCTGCTGCCGGCCGATCACCATCACGGTGGTGTCGGAGGAAGGTGAGGTGGTGAGCATCGAGGGGCGGACCGAGGACGACTGACCGCCACCGACCGCCGGGACTGCGAGGCGGTCTACCGATCCCCGTCCACGGATGAAGTCGAGGATGAACATCACAACGCTGTCGCCATTGCCATGGTCGCGCGGAACCCGGCCCGAACAGAGCGATTGATCCCGGGCGTACGCAGGGTGTAGGATTCGGCATCGAGGTGCGTCCGGCATGCGCCGCGGGCTCGGTTGGCCCCAATGCCCGGCGCGCAACGCAGTCGGGAGGAGGCACGAGTGACCGCGCATGGCATACCCGGAAAGGTTCTCGTCTCGGATTTCGACGGGACGATGACCAGGCACGATTTCTACGCGCTGGTCGCCCAATCGTTGGTTCCTTCTACGGTGCCGGACTACTGGACGGAGTACCGCGCGGGGCGACTCACGCATTTCGAAGCTCTGCGCGGCTACTTCGCGGCGATCAGGACGGATGAAGAACATCTGTTGCGCCTTCTGGATGCGATGCAGATCGATCCGCAGCTGGCGGCAGCCGCGGCGGAACTGCGTCACGCCGGCTGGCGCATTGTCGTCGCGTCGGCCGGGTGTGCGTGGTACATCGAGCGCCTGCTCGCCCGGCAAGGTGTGGAACTGGAAGTCCACTCCAATCCCGGCGGCTTCGACCCCGGCCGCGGATTGCTCATGGAATTGCCCGTTCATTCTCCATTTTTCAGCCCGACACATGGCGTCGACAAGGCAGCTGTGGTGCGACACTTTCAAGCGAACCATGCCCAGGTGGCATTCGCCGGCGACGGCTTCCCGGATGAAGAAGCCGCTTGCCTGGTTCCGGGCGACTTGCGGTTCGCGCGCGGCGATCTGGCCACGGTGTTGTCTCGTTCCGGCACGCCCTTTCGGACCTTTGAACGCTGGTCCGATGTCGCGAGCCATCTCGCGGCCCGAAGGACCGCGCCATGATGAACTCAACGCGTGTCGCCATTCCGACGCTGGTGCGCATCAAGCCCGATGCGCTGGCGCGCGTGGGCGTCTATCTGTCGCGGTTCGACCATCCTCGAGTCGCTGTGTTTCTCAGCGAGGGGCTGATCGAGCCGCTGGTGGAAGGCCTGCGCGCGTCGCTGGAAGCCATGTCCATCGAGGCGGTGGCCTGGCGTATGGTGGACAGCCACGCGTTTGAAGACACCGTCGCGCATTTCGTCCAACTGCCGCGTACGGCGACGGCAATTGTCGGCTGCGGCGGAGGCAAAGCGCTGGATGTGGCCAAATATGTGGCGTTCATGGCCAATTTGCCCTACTTCGCCGTGCCGACCTCGCTCTCGAACGACGGCTTCTGCAGTCCGCAGGTGAGCTTGACGATCGACGGGAAACGCCGATCTCTCGCCGCGGGCATGCCGTTCGGCGTGGTTGTCGACACACGGGTTTGTGCCCACGCGCCGCCGTTGCTCACCTTGTCGGGCATCGGCGACCTGGCCGCGAAGTTCACGGCGGTCTCGGACTGGAAGCTTGCGTTCTATCATGCCGGCGAGGTCGTCGACGACTTCGCGGCGCTTCTCTCCGACGGCGCGGTGCATGCGTTCCTGGGGCGGCCCGAACTCGACCACGAAGGCATCCGGCTCCTGGCGACTTCGCTCATGTTCAACGGCATCGCCATGGAGGTTTGCGGATCCTCGCGACCCGCCAGCGGCAGCGAACACCTGATATCGCACGCGCTTGACGAATTCTCCGCGCGTCCTCGCCTGCATGGCCTGCAGGTGGGCGTGGCGGCCTACCTGATGAGCCTTCTCCAGCAGCAGAACTCCCAGGCCATCGGCCGTCTTTTCGAACAAACCGGATTCTGGGACGCCATCGCGAGCGACAGGTTCTCCACCGCCGAATGGCTGCAAGCCGTCCGGCGGGCGCCCGCCATCAAGCCGAACTTCTACACCGTGCTCTCCACCCGCGACAGGATCCCCGAGGTGGTTGAAGCACTGGCCAGCGACCGCTGGTTGAAGGCGTGCTTCACCGCCTGACCATTCCAGCCGGATGGACTAGACCGAGCGGGCCGCCGCCGCCACATGCATGGCTGCGTCCCCGGACGGTCGGGCGGCCATGGCGCCGTCCCGGCGATGGGATGCCACCAAGCGCTCGTAGTGGCCGATGAGCCCGTCGAGGTTCTGTTCCCAGGTCAGGCCACGGGCGTACTCCAGTGCGTTCGCCGCCAGCCGGTCCCGGTACGCGGGGTCGCTCAACAGCCAGCGTACGAGCGTCGCCAGCTGCGCGCTGTTGCCCGGTTCGAACTGGAATCCGTTCCAGCCGTTGTGGGTGTGGTCCTTGAGGCCGCTGTGCGAGGCCACCAGCGCCGGGAGACCCGACGCCATTGCCTCGAGCACGACGTTGCCGAACGTCTCGTTCTCGCCGGGGAACACGAATATGTCGCCGGCCGCGTAGGCGGCGGGCAGGTCGTCGCCCGTCAGATAGCCCGTGAACACGGTGTTTGTGCCGGCGAACAGTTTCTCCAGGTTCTGCCGCTCGGGGCCGTCGCCGACAATCGCCAGACGGATGTCCGGCAGTTCCGTAAGCACGGGACGCAGCACGTCGATACGCTTCTCGATGGCGAGCCTTCCGACGTAGACCAGCAGCGGCGCGTTCGGTCGACCGCCCGTCAGACGCTCTCGCCACAGGTGGCTGCGGCGGTCGGGATTGAAGACATGGCTGTCGACCCCGCGCCCCCAGATCTCCAGGCGCTCGAAGCCGTGGTCGGCCAGCTGACGCCGGATGAAGCGCGTGGGGCAGAGGTTCAGATCTGCCTGGTTGTGCAGCCAGCGGAAGTAGTTCCAGACGAACTCGCGGAATGCCGTGAGGTTGTACTTCTCGAGGTAACCCGGCAGGTCGGTGTGGTACGAAGCGAGCACCGGAACGCCGGCTTCGCGGGCACGGTGAAGGCCGCTGATGCCGAGCAGCGCCGGGTTGACCAGGTGGACGATGTCGGGCTTGAAATCGAGGATCTCGGAGCCAAGCCCGGGGCGCGGAGCCACCAGGCGCAGCGCCGGGTACATCGGCAGCGCGAAGCAGGGGCGTCCGAGGATCGGCGTGGCCGCGTAGCTCGACGGAGCCCCCTCGGGCGCGATCATCAGCGACTCGTGCCCCTTGGCCGCCAGATGATCGAGCAGGTGACAGATGGTGTTGGCGACGCCGTCCCATTTGGGCAGGAACGTCTCGGCAAAGATCGCGACGCGCATGACCGCCTCCCTGATTGCCGGACAGTCTAGCTGCCGCATGTATCGGAGCCGTTCGCGTCGCGCGAAATCGCGGTCAGGTTCCCGTTAGCGCCGCGTCAGGGCCACCTGCCGTGCGCGTCCGGACGTGCGTCGACCGATCGCGACGGCGAATCCTCACGAGCTTCTGGCCGACAGCAAGCATTCCGCTGACATTCGCGGCCTAGACTCTCCGACGCTCACGGATCGCCGCAGGCAGCGGGAGCCATGGCTCCCGACGCGGGCGGCGGCCCTGTCGACGAGAACGTTAAGGGGGAGTGTCCACATGTATAAACTGCGATCGATCCTGATGGCGGCTGTCCTGCTGGCCGTGCTCGGCACTGCCGGCGGTGCGGCCGCCTTCACGCTGACCGTCTTCCACAACAACGACGGCGAGAGCTCGCTGCTGCCGAACGCCGGCGGCTTCGGCGGCGCGGCGGCGTTCGTGGCGAAGCTGGACCAGCTGCGCGCCGCGACGGCCACCGACGGCCAGATCATGGTCTCCAGCGGCGACAACTTCCTGGCCGGCCCGAACTTCTCGGCCAGCCTGGACAACGGCGTGCCCTACTACGACACGATGGTCATGGAGCGTATCGGCTACGACGCCGTCTGCCTGGGCAACCACGACTTCGACTTCAACCCGGACGTGCTGGCCTCGTTCATGGCCGGCTATTCCGATCGCCCGAAGTACGTCAATTGCAATCTAGACTTCAGCGGCGAGCCCGGCCTGCAGGCCTATGTCACGTCGGGCGACCTGGTCCGTTCGCTCGTGGTGACCACGGGCGGCGAGCAGGTCGGCATCATCGGCGCAACGACCGAGCGCCTGCCCTACATCTCGAGCCCGCGCGGCGTGGTCGTGGGCGAGGTGGCCCCGGCGGTCCAGGCCGAGATCGACGCGCTGACGCTGGCCGGCGTGAACAAGATCATCCTGATCAGCCACCTGCAGAGCATCCTGGAGGACCTGCTGCTGGCCTCGGTGCTGAACGGCGTCGACGTCATGGTCGGCGGCGGCGGCAGCGAAGTGCTGGCCAATGCGGGCGACCTGCTGGTGCCCGGTGACGTGGTTTACGGACCCTACCCGCTGCTCGCCACCGGCGGCGACGGCGCGAGCATCCCGGTCGTCACGACGCAGGGCAACTACCTCTACGTGGGCCGTCTGGAAGTGACCTTCGATGCGGCGGGCAACGTGACGGCCACCTCCGGCGGCCCGGTGCGCGTGGCCAATGCCTCGTACGCCGACGGCGTGACCCCGGATGCAGCCCTCGAAGCCGCGGTCGAGGCGCCGGTGGCGTCGTACTCGTCGGCGCTCGACGCGCAGGTCATTGGCTTCAGCGAAGTGCCGCTGGACGGCGTCCGCAACGCCGTGCGCACGCGCGAGACCAACGAAGGCAACCTCTGCGCCGACGCCATGCTGTGGCAGGCGCGCCAGCTGATGGGTGACTTCGGCGTCTCGCGGGTCGATGTCGCGATCCAGAACGGCGGCGGCATCCGCAACAACGCGGTGATCCCCGCCGGGGACATCACGCTGCTGGACACTTTCGACATCCTGCCCTTCGCAAACTTCCTGTGCGTCGTGGAGGACGTCAGCCGCGAGAATCTCAAGGAGATCCTCGAGAACTGCGTCAGTCGTGTCGCCTTCGGCGACGGGCGCTTCGGCCAGGTGGCCGGCATGCGCTTCCTCTACGACCCGAGCGGCACGGCGCAGGTGATCGACGCCGCCGGCAACATCACCACGCCGGGCGCGCGCATCCGCGAGATCGTGCTCATGGACGCGCCGCAGACGGTTCTTTGCGAATTCGGCGCCGTGGTGCCGGGGCCGGCCGTGAACATGGCGATCGTCGATTTCTCGGCCCGCGGCGGCGACCAGTATCCGTTCCGCGGCGCGCCGCTGAAGATCATGGGCGTGACCTACCAGCAGGCACTGGCCAATTACATCACGCAGGGCCTCGGCGGCGTGATCACGGCTGCGGCCTATCCGCAGGCTGGCGAAGGTCGCATCCTATCCGCCGGCACGGTCGGGCTGGAGGATCCGCGCCAGGACGAACCGACGCCCGACGGCGACGTCACGCCGGCGCGGACCACGGTTCTGGAGCAGAACCGCCCCAATCCGTTCAACCCCACGACGGCGATCGCGTTCAGCCTGGACCGTGACGGCCCGGTGCGGCTGGATATCTTCGACCTGCAGGGTCGCCTAGTGCGCTCTCTGGTCGACGGAACGCGCGCTGCGGGTGAGCACCGCGTGGTCTGGGACGGCCGCGACGGCGCAGGCATCGCGGCGGCTTCCGGCACGTACGTCTATCGCCTCGAAACGACAGCGCGCGTCTTTTCGCGCTCGATGACTCTGGTGAAGTAGTCCGCGTCGTTTCCGATCTCCGCGATCCGGCCGCCAAGCCCAGAGAGGTTTGGCGGCCGGATCCCATCGCCGTCGCCGCGCGGTCGGGTCCTCGTTGCCCCGCCGCTCGCCCGGCCGCCACTGAACATGCCCGTTCGGCATAACACATTTTCGCCAGAATCATCGCGACAAGATAACCACCCGCTAACGGACCGGTTACGTGGTGCCTCTAGAATCAAGCGTTGATGTCGGCACCCGGGCGGAGCCGGCACGAGGCGGGCTGAACGAGGCTGGCACCAACACGGAAGTGAAGCGCAAAAATGCGTAAGAAGGCGCTGTTTCTGGGCGGCTCACGCAATCAGACCTCGATGATGCACAAGATCGCGCAGTTGCTACCCGAATTCGAACACTACTATACGCCGTTCTACACCGATACGGCCCTGCGCCACCTGGTCGACGCCGGCCTGGCGGACTTCACGATCATGGGTGGACCGATGCGCCGGGACACCGAGAAGTATCTGGCTGACAACAATCTGGCCGTCGATGCCGGTGGCCGCGCGCACGATTACGATCTGGCGCTGCTCGGCACGGATCTGCTCGTGCCGGGGAATCTCCGCGGAGCGCGGATCGTTCTCGTGCAGGAGGGCATGACGGATCCCGAAGACCGGATGTACCGGCTTGTGCGGCAATTGGGCCTGCCGCGCTTCCTGGCCAGCACGGCGACAACCGGGTTGTCCGATGCCTACGACATCTTCTGCGTCGCTTCCGAGGGATACCGCGACCTGTTCATCCGCAAGGGCGTGGATCCGCACAAACTTCGCGTGACCGGCATTCCGAACTTCGACAATGCCGCGGCCTCCCTGGACAACGACTTCCCGTATCGCGGTTACGTCCTGGCGGCCACGTCCGACACGCGGGAGTGCTTCAAGCGCGACCGGCCGCGCGACTTCTACGCCCGATGCTTCGATCTGGCCGCCGGCCGGCCGTTGTTCTTCAAGCTTCATCCGAACGAGAACGTCAAACGCAGCACGCGCGAGATCAGGCGTGTCTGCCCGGACGCGCACATCTTCGCCGAAGGAAACACCGACCACATGATCGCCAACTGCGATGTGCTCGTCACGCAGTACTCGTCCGTGGTCTACATCGGGCTGGCGCTCGGCAAGGAAGTCCATTCCAATTTCAACGGCGGCGTCCTGCGGCGGTTGTGCCCGGTTCAGAACGGCGGGCGATCCGCCGGCAACATTGCCGCGCAATGCCGGGCCCTGTTCGAATCCGATGAAGAGCACCTGATGCTGCGCGGCACGGCACGGGCGGCGGGATAGCCATGGCACGCGTCGTCACCATCGTCCAGGCCCGCCTTGGTTCCCAACGATTGCCGGGCAAGGTCCTGGCGCCGGTCGCGGGCCGGCGGGTCCTGGACTGGCAGCTCACCCGCATGCGCGCGTCACGCCTGGCCGGGACCATCATTGTCGCGATCCCCGTCGGACAAAGGGACGACACATTGGCGAACCATTGTGCCGCGCTCGGCTTCGCCTGCTTCCGCGGGCACGAAGACGACGTCCTGGATCGCCACTACCGTGCCGCCTGCGAATACGATGCGGATGTCGTGGTCAAGGTGCCGTCCGACTGCCCTCTGATAGACCCGGCCGTGATCGACCGCGTGATCGGCCGCTTCCTGGAGATGCCGGACGCGTTCGACTACGTGAGTAACCTGCACCCCGCCACCTATCCCGACGGCAACGACGTCGAGGTGATGTCGATGGCTTCGCTGGAAACCGCCTGGCGGGAGGCGGACCGGCGCTTCGAGCGCGAGCACACGACGCCGTTCATCTGGGAGCGACCGCAGCGCTTCCGGCTCGGCAACGTCGTCTGGGACAACGGCCGTGACCTTTCGATGAGCCACCGCTTCACGCTCGACTACCCCGCGGACCTGACCTTCGTGCGCGCGGTGTTCGAGCGGCTGGCGCCCCGTAATCCGCTGTTCAGCCTGCAGGACATCCTGTCGCTTCTCGAGCGGCTCCCCTGCCTGCTGGACCTCAATGCGGCCTTCGCCGGCGTCAACTGGTACCGGCACCACCTTCGCGAACTCCAGACCATCGACGCTTCGGCCACCCGCTTCCCGGAGGAATCGACGACGTGACCATGCGCCATCTCCCGCCGCTGACCCCGACGCAGGTCGCCGAACTGCAGGATCTGGCCCTGGCGGTGCGCGCCCACTGCGTGCGCATGGCCGGCGGCGGCGGCTGTTTTCTCGGCGCGTCCCTGTCCTGCGCCGATCTGATCGTCTATCTGTACCGGCACATCCTCCGGGTGGATCCGCGGCGTCCCGATCGCGAGGACCGCGACTGGTTCCTGCTCTCCAAGGGCCATGACGTGCCCGCGCTGTACGGCACGCTGGCGGAACTGGGCTTCTTCCCCCGCGAGCGTCTCGAGCGGCACCTGAGCCCCGACGACTGCCTGTACTGGCACCCGAACCGCGGCGTGCCCGGCATCGAGCACCACTCCGGCTCGCTGGGACATCTGCTGTCGGTCGGCGCAGGCGTCGCCATCGATCTGAAACTGCGGAAGCAGAAGCAGCGCGTGTTCGTGCTGCTCGGAGACGGTGAACTGAACGAGGGTTCCGTGTGGGAAGCGGTGCTCGTGGCGGCGGCGCACCGGCTCGACAACCTGATCGTGGTTGTCGACCGCAACGGGTTCCAGGCGAACGCACGCACCGAGGACCTGGTGCCCCTGGAGCCGATCGCCGACAAGTTCCGCGCCTTCGGCTGGTACGCCGCCGGAGTGGATGGCCACGACTTCGACGCGCTCCACGACGTGTTCAGCGAATTGGGCGGCGAGGACGGCCGGCCGCGCGCGATCATCGCCTCGACCGTACGCGGCCGTGGTCTGCGCAGCCTGGAGGCGCGTGCCGACCGCTGGTTCTGCCGACTCAGCGGCGAGGAAGTGGCTGGATTCCTGGGCGAACTGCAGGGCGGCGGCGCCCTCGACCTGGACACCCCCGGACTGGTGGTGAGGTGAGCATGTCCTACGAGAAGATGCTCGGCGACCTGGCTGAACGGGACGAACGGATCGTGGTCATGACGGCCGAGAACCGTGCCGCCATCCGGGGCCTGCCCACCCGGCTCGGTGCGCGCTTCGTCGACACCGGCATCACCGAAATGACCATGGTCGGCATGGCGGCGGGACTGGCCCTGCGCGGCCGGATTCCCGTTGTCCACGCGCTGGCGGCGTTCCTCACCATGCGCGCTTACGAGTTCATCCGCACCGATATCGGGATCACGGGCGCTCCGGTCAAGCTCGTCGGCTACGTGCCCGGCATCCTTTCGGAAGCGAACGGTCCAACGCACCAGGCGATCGAGGATGTGGCGCTGATGCGTGCCATCCCCGGCATGCGAGTCTTCTGCCCCGCCGACGGCCAGGAGTTGCTGGCTGGATTACCCGACGTCGTGGCGGATCCGCACCCCTGGTACATCCGGTATGTGGACGTGTCCCCGCGGCTCCCGCATACGGGGGAGTTCACCATCGGAATCGCGGAGATTCACGGTGACGAATGCGGCCCGCCGCCCGACGTGGCCCTGATCACCTACGGCTACGCCGCCGGCGAGGCCCACGGCGCGGCGGCAATCCTGAGATGGGAGGGGCTGCGCGTGCGGGTGGTCAACCTGCGCACGCTGGCGCCGATCGACGAGGCGGCGCTGCTCGATGCGTGCCGCGCCGAACTCGTGGTCACCGTCGAGGACCATCTGCGCACCGGGGGGCTCTACTCACTGCTGTGTGAACTGCTCGTCGAGCGGGGCCGGCGCGCGAATGTCCGCGCGGTGGCATTCGACGGCTGGTTCACTCCGGCTCTGCTTGCCGACGCGATTGTCCACGCCGGGCTCGATGCCGGCTCCATCGCCGCCCGCGCGCGCGGGTGGTTCAGCCCCCTGGAGGTCGATCATGTCCGGTGACGCTGTGCAGGACCTGCCATTTCCCGACATCACCGCCAGCGAGGCCCTTTACGGGCGTGCGTGCGGCCTGATTCCCAAGGCCACGCAGACGCTCGCCAAGGGACCCGGCCAGTTCACGCGCGGCGTGGCGCCGATCTATCTGCGTCGCGGCCGGGGCTGCCGCGTCTGGGATGTCGACGGCAACGCCTACATCGATCTCAACATGGGCATCGGCCCGATCTCGCTTGGCTATGCCTATGCGCGCGTGGACCGGGCCATCGCCGCCCAGCTCGACGACGGGATCACCTTCAGCCTCATGCATCCGCTGGAAGTCGAAGTCGCGGAAATGGTGCGCGAGGTGATTCCCGGTTGCGAGGCCGTCCGCTTCAGCAAGACCGGCGCCGACGTCTGCTCCGCGGCCGTCCGCCTGGCGCGCGCACACACAGGCCGCCAGAAGGTTCTCTGCTGCGGCTACCATGGCTGGCACGACTGGTACCTGGCCGTCACGGACCGCCGCGCGGGCGTGCCTTCCTTCAACGACGAATTGACCTACACCTTCAACTACAACGACTACGACGGATTCCTGGCTTCGCTCGACGACGACGTCGCCGCCGTGATCATGGAACCGGTCGTGTTCGAGGCGCCGCGAGACCGCTTCCTGCACAAGGTTGCCATGGCGTGCCGCGAGCGCGGCATCGTCCTGATCTTCGACGAGATGTGGACCGGCTTCCGCATGGCGCTGGGGGGCGCGCAGGAGCACTTCGGGGTGATTCCCGACCTGGCCGTCTATTCGAAGGCCGTCGCCAACGGGATGCCGCTGGCCGTGCTGACCGGACGGTGCGGGATCATGGACCTGCTGGAGCAGGAGGTCTTCTTCTACACCACCTTCGGCGGCGAGGCGCTGTCGCTGGCCGCCGCGGCGGCGACGATCGCGGAAATGCGCGAGAAGGAGGTGCCGCGGTACCTCGCCCGACAGGGCACCGTGCTCATGGACGGGTACAACGAACTGTGTCGGGAACTGGGTCTCGGGTTCACGCGCTGCATCGGCTACCCGTGGCGCTCGATGGTCACCTTCGATCCCGCGGCCGGCGACCCCCTGGTGGTCAAGGCCCTGATGCAGCAGGAGATGATCCGGCGGGGCATCCTCTGGGGCGGCATCCACAACCTCTGCTTCAGCCATCGCGACGGTGATATCGCGCGGGTGCTCGAAGCGTACCGCGACGCGCTGCCGGTAGTCGCGGCCGCCGTCGAAACGGGGAATCCGGCCGCCGCGCTGCGCGGACAGCCGCTCGAACCCGTCTTCCGCAAGACGAGTTCCTTCAATACGAAGCCGGCGCCGGGCGCCCGCGCGGAGGCCGCGCAGTGAGCCTCGAGCAGTTCGCGTTGAGCGGCAAGATGGCGTTGGTCACGGGCGCGTGCGGCCTGCTCGGGCGCGAGCACTGCCACGCCCTGGCCGACGCCGGCGCGCGCGTCATCGTGGCGGACCTGGACGAGGGCGCCTGCCATGAACTGGCACGGGAACTCACGCGTGGCGCCTTCCCGTTGCCGTTCGACGTTTCCGACGAGTCGTCCGTCGAGCACGCCCGGGCCCGCCTTCTGCGGCATCTCGACCGCGTCGATGTGCTGGTCAACAACGCAGCCCTGAACGACAAGTTCGAGAGCCCGTCGCTGGCTGCCGACAGGAGCCGCTGCGAGGTGTATCCGGTCGACATGTTCCGGCGTGCTCTCGACGTCAACGTTACCGGCGCGTTCCTGTGCGCGCGGGCCTTCGGGTCGGTGATGGCCGAACGCGGCAGCGGCTGCATCATCAACGTCGCGTCGACCTACGGAATGGTGGGTCCCGACCAGTCCCTTTACCGCGACCCCGCGGGCGAGCAGCGGTTCCACAAGTCGCCGGCCTATCCGGTCACGAAAGGCGCGGTGCTGGCGTTGACGCGTTATCTCGCCGCGTACTGGGGACATCGGGGCGTGCGCGTCAACTCCCTGTCGCCCGGCGGCGTCGAGGCAGGCCAGGAGCCGTGGTTCGTCGCCAACTACGCCGCCCGCACGCCGCTCGGTCGCATGGCGGGTCGCGGCGACTACCGGGGCGCGGTTGTCTTCCTGGCCAGTGACGCGTCGTCCTACATGACGGGCGCCAACCTGGTCGTCGACGGCGGTTGGACCGCCTGGTAGGTGAAGGGATGGAATTCATGCAATCCGATCGGCAACAGTTGATGCGGGACATCCGGCTCGTCCTGACCGATGTGGACGGCGTGCTGACCGATGGCGGCGTCTACTGCAGTGAACGCGGCGAGGAATTGAAACGCTTCGACCTGCGCGACGGCATGGGCGTGGCCCGGCTGCGCGCCGCCGGGATCGAGTGCGGCATCGTCACCGGCGAGGACTCGCCCATCGTGCGGCAGCGGGCCGCGAAGCTGGACATCGACGAACTGCACATGGGCGCCGCGGACAAGAGCGCGGTGCTCGACCGGATACTGGAACGCCGCGGTCTGGTCGCCGCGGAGGTCGCCTATATCGGCGACGACGTCAACGACGCAGGGGTGATGTCCAGGGTCGGCTTCACCGGCGCGCCGGCTGATGCCCAGCCCGGAATCGCCGCGCTGGCCGACCACGTCTGCAACGCCCCGGGCGGCCACGGGGCCTTTCGCGAGTTCATCGAACTGATCCTGGCGGCCCGGGATGATGCCGCCGCCAACCGCAGCCACGGAGGTAACGCATGTCGCGCGCCCGCCTGAGTATCGGTGATCGCTGGGTCGGCGATGGAGAACCCGTGTACGTGATCGCCGAGATCGGCATCAACCACAACGGCGACCTGGCCACGGCCAAGAGGCTGATCGACGGCGCCGTGTTCGGCGGCGCCGACTGCGTCAAGTTCCAGAAGCGCTGCCCGGAGCTCTGCGTACCGCGCGACCAGTGGTTCCTGGAGCGCGAAACGCCATGGGGGCGCATGACCTACATCGAATACCGTCACCGGGTCGAGTTCGACTGGGATGGCTACGCGGCGATTGATCGCCATTGCCGTGAGCGGGGTATCCATTGGACATGCTCCTGCTGGGACGAGGAATCGGTGGACTTCATGGCGGGCTTCGGTGTGCCATTCCTCAAGGCGGCGAGCGCCTCGTTGACCGATCTGGACCTGCTGCGCCGGATGAAGGCGGTCGGCGTGCCTCTCATGATTTCGACGGGGATGTCCACCAACGAGGAGATCGAGACTGCCATCGATGTGCTCGGCACGGATGACCTGCTGATCGCGCACTCGACGTCCGCCTACCCCTGCGCGATCGGCGAGCTGAATCTGCGCATGATCGCCACGCTCAAGAACCGCTATCCCGACGTACCGGTCGGCTACTCCGGGCATGAGGTCGGGCTGGCGCCCACCTGGGGCGCGGTGTCGCTGGGAGCCACTTTCGTCGAGAGGCACATCACGCTGGACCGCTCGATGTGGGGCACCGACCAGGCGGCTTCGGTCGAGATCATGGGCTTCCACCGTCTGGTGGCCAATATCCGCGACCTGGAATCCGCACTCGGCGACGGCCAGAAGCGCGTCTACCCGAGCGAGGAAGGCGCCCGCCGCAAGCTGCGCCGCGTCACCGGACTGGCCGCCCGCATGGAGGCCTGATGTCGCCCGACATGGGATGGTTCTACGTCATCGTCGCCGGTGTGCTCGAGGTGGGATGGATCATCAGCCTCAGGGCGAGCGCGGGCTTCACGCGGCTGGTGCCCGTTCTCTGCTACGCCGCGTTCGGCATCGGCAGCACGCTGTTCCTTTCGCTGGCACTCAAGCGGCTTCCGATGGCGTCCGCGTATACCGTCTGGATGGGCATCGGCATGGTCGGTGCCGCGGCCTGGGGCGTCGCCCGTCACGGGGAGCCGCTGAGCTGGCTGCGTGTGGCCAGCATGCTGCTGGTCGTGGCCGGCATTGCCGGCCTCAGGGCCGGTTCGGTTCCCGGTCCGGCGGTGTTGCGGCCAGACGTCGCTGCCGGGACCGTCGTTCATGACGCGTGCGCCGGCGAAATCGGATGCGATCTTCACTGATTTCTCAAGTGATCCTGACACAACGCTAAAGACGGCCTGCTTTAATGTTGTCCATGAAACTACTACGCCGGGCAGACCTTCATCTCCACAGCAACGTCTCGTACGACGTGCCCGATGTTGCCGTGCTGGCACCTCGCGCCCTGTTCGAGAAGGCCTTGGATCCGCAACGCGGCGGCCGCCGCATGGACTACTTCACGCTCACGGACCACGACACCATGGCAGGCTGGGAGCAGTTGGTCCGGCAACTGCCGGAGAGCACGCGATCCTATGTCATCCCCGGGGTCGAACACACGCTGCGTGACCCGGGAATCGGGTTCACCATCCATGTGAATCTGTTCATGCTTGATCCCGACCAGTACGCGGAGATCCGTCGTACGGTGGTGACGCTCGACGAGTTGTTCGAGTTCTGCCTGCCGCGCGGGATCTACATGCAGTACAACCATCCGACCTGGTTCGAGGTTGCCGAGTGGCAATCCGGCCAGGTCGAGTTCGGCAAGGTGCGCCAGATCGCTTCCGGCTTCCAGGTCATCGAACTGAACGCCGGACGCCCGGGTCGCCTGAATGCGGCGACGGTGTCACTGGCAGGCAAACTCGGCAAGGCGTTGACCAGCAACAGCGACAGCCACAGCGGCGATGTAGGGCTGTCCCACAACTGCGCGCCGGGGGATTCCGCGCGGGAGTTTCTCGACAACATCTGGGCCGGGCACGGCACCCTCTGCACCTCGGACATGACCTACGACGGAATGCTGACCGTTGTCCACGACATGATCGACAACGTGCTGAACGAGCGCGGCGAGCGCATCGTCGCCGACTCCGTGCTGCAGAGCCAGCACCGGGCCATCGCCCTGCTCGTCCGTCATCTCGTGAACTC
>JAIFKS010000146.1:0-15207 GCA_020049465.1 bacterium
GGCGTCACGCTGGACGAGCGCTGCTCGCGCTACTATCCGACCGACGGCATGGCGGCCAGCCTGGTCGGCTTCTACCGTCAGGATCCTGACGCCACGCATGCCACCGGTCTCGAATTGAGCCTGGAGGACGAACTTGCCGGCAAGCCCGGACTGGCGCGCGAGATCCGGACCGCGCAACCGGGCGTGAAACTGGGCCGCGTCGTGCTGCAGAACGCCGAGCACGGGCGCAACCTGGTGCTTACGCTGGACGCGGACCTGCAGGCCATCTGCGAGCAGAAGCTGCAGGACGCGGTGACCACGACCGGCGCCGCCGGCGGCTCGGTGCTGGTGCTGGATCCGTTCAACGGCGACGTGCTGGCCGCTGCCAGCTATCCGCTGCTGGAAACGCGCGAGAAACGCAGCCGCGACGGCGCGGTGTGGAACAACCGCAACTTCACCACCCAGTTCGAGCCGGGTTCGCTGTTCAAGATCTTCAGCGGCGCCGCGCTGCTGCACCACGGCGCGGTGGACACCGGCATGGTCTTCAACTGCGACAACAACTCGGGCTCGCCCTTCAATATTTCCAACGACAAGAACCACGATTACGGCCACCTGAGCTTCGGCGGCGCGTTCGCGGTCTCGAGCAACGTCTACTTCGCCAAGGCGTCTTTGCGGCTGCCGGACGAGAAGCTCTACGATGACCTGTCGGCCTTCGGCTTCGGCGAACGCACCGCGTTCCCGTACAAGGCCCAGCCGCGCGGCAGCCTGCGGCGGCCCGAGCAGTGGAACGGTGCGGACAAGGCGTGCATGACCATCGGCCAGGCGATGTCGGCGACCGCCGTGCAGCTGGGCATGGCCATGTGCGCGGTGGCCAACGGCGGCACGCTGTACGCGCCGCGCTGCGTGAAGGCGATTCGCGGCCGGGAGGGCGGGACCATCGAAGAGGTCCAACCGGTGGAAGTCCGCCGGGTCATGGCCCCGCCCCTGGCCGAAGTCCTGCGCGGCGCGATGGCGCGCGTCGTGCGCGAAGGCACCGGCAAGGGCAGCGATCTCGACTGGATCACCAGCGGCGGCAAGACCGGAACGGCGCAGAAGAGCCGCGACGGCCACGGCTACACGGCCGGCGCCTACATGTCCAGCTTCGGCGGCATCGTGCCCATCGACGACCCGCGCCTGGTCATCCTGGTCGTGCTGGACGAGCCCGACTGGACGCACCACTACGCCTCGCAGAGCGCGGTGCCCCTGTACCGCGGGCTGATCGAGGAGATCCGCGCCAGCACGGCCTGGCTGAGCGACGTTCCCGGCGGCCGCACCGGCGTGGTGGAACAGCCCGATCCGCTGCGTCTGGTCGAAGTGCCGGACGTGCTGTACCTGCGCGCCGCGCACGCGAACTCGCGTCTGGCCGCGGCCGGCCTGTTGACCGTCGGCGACGAGCGCGAAGGCGTGGTCGTCGAGCAGGTGCCGGCCGCCGGCACCCGCTGCGAGGCCGGGAGCACGGTGGCCCTGACCATCGCCGGCCGCCCGCGGAACCTGGGCGCCGATCCGGTGACCGCCGACCTGTGCCCGGATTTCACGGGCCTGAGCAATCGCGAGATCCACGGATTGGCCGCGAGACTGGGCCTTTCGGTGCAGATCGACGGCGTGGGGTACGCCAGCGCGCAGGATGTCGCGCCCGGTGGTCCGCGGCCCGACGGTCCGATCACCATCACCATGGAGACGACGTGGAACTGACGCTGGCCGGGTTGTGCCGCGACGTACCCGGGCTGGACGCCCGTTCGGCCGCGGACGACATCGTCCGGCGCGTGACCGCCGACTCGCGTGAAGCGGGACCGGGTGTCCTGTTCGTGGCCGTGCACGGCTCCTCGGGCGACGGCCACGTCTTCGCCGCCGCCGCGCTGGAAGCCGGATGCCCCGCCGTCATCGTGCAGGATCCGGCCGTCGTTCCCGGCGCCGCTCCGGGCCGCGTGCTGGTGGCCGGCGACACGCGGCCGCTGCCGGCCCTGCTGGCGCGCCGACTGGCCGGCTCTCCGGACCTGGCCTTGCGCACGGCCGCGGTGACCGGCACCAACGGCAAGACCACCACGGCCTTCCTGCTGCGCACGATGTTCACGGCGCTGGAGGGGAGCTGCGGCCTCATCGGCACCATCGAATACGACGACGGCCGCGAACGCCGGCCCGCGCCGCTGACCACGCCCGGCGGTCCGGTGTTCTTCGAGCTGCTCGGACGCATGGTGGCCAACGGCTGCCGCGCGGTGGCCATGGAGATCTCGTCGCACGCGCTGGACCAGGGGCGCACCGCGGGGCTGGAACTGGACGTCGCGGTGATGACCAACCTGGGCCGCGACCACCTCGACTACCACCACGATCTCGAGCGGTACCTGCAGGCGAAGGCGCGCATCCGCGAACTGCTTCGCCCGGCCCGCGACGGACGCGCCGCCGGCGCGATCGTCATCAACCGCCAGGACGATCAGCTGCGCACGGTGGACGTGTCGGGCTGCCGTTCGGTCGGATTCGCGGCGGACCCGCGCCTGCCGGCGTACGGCGCCGAACTGCGGGTGACCGGAGCCGCGCTGCGCATGGACGGCACGCACCTTGATCTGCAGTGGCAGGGCCGTTCGCTGGCGCTGGACAGCCCGCTGGTGGGCCGCTTCAACGTGGAGAACCTGACCGCCGCCCTGGGCGCGGGTCTGGCCATGGGTTACGATCCGGAGGCCTGCTGCGCCGCGCTGGCGGCCGTGCCCCAGGTGCCGGGAAGGCTGGAGCGGCTGTCGCTGCCGAACGGGGCCATCGCGGTGGTGGACTACGCGCACACGCACGACGCGTTGGCGGCCGTGCTGGGCGCCTGCCGCGAGCTGACCGCGGGCCGACTGCTGGCGGTCTTCGGCTGCGGCGGCGACCGTGACAAGGGGAAGCGTCCCCTGATGGGCGCCGTCGTGGCGCGCGACGCGGACCTGGCCTGGATAACCTCCGACAATCCGCGCGGCGAGGAGCCCGCCTCGATCTGCGCCCAGATCGCCGAGGGCTTCGCGGCCCAGCCCGATCCGCGGGCCCGCGCCAGCCGCGTCGTGGTCGATCGGCGCACCGCCATCCACGAGGCGCTCGAAGCCGCTCGGCCGAACGACATCGTCATCGTCGCCGGCAAGGGGCACGAGGACTACCAGCTGATCGGCGACAAGCGACTGGACTTCGACGACCGCCAGGTCATCCGCGACTGGCTCCGGGACCACCAGGGATGAACGAACCCCACGGCACCCTTCTGACGACCGCGGTCCAGGACCTGCGGCAGGCGGGCCTGCTGCGCGGCGTGCTCAGCGGCGGCGGGCGCGGCCTGGAGCCTGCGGCCGCACCGCCGGCGGGCGGGTTCTTCGTCGGCGCCGGGCTCGATTCCCGCAAGCTGTCCGACGGACGCCTGTTCGTGGCGCTGCGCGGCGAGCACGTCGACGGGCGGGACTACGCGGCCGCGGCCCTGAAGGCCGGCCACTGGGTCCTGACCCGAGTCTGGGACGGCGGCGGGGCCGACCCGTTGAACGGCGTGCCCGCGCCGGAGGGAGCCGGCGTCCTGCTCTGCGACGACCCCGACGCGGCCCTGGCCCGTCTGGCGGCGGCGCACCGCGATCGTCTGGCGCGGCTGACGGTGATCGGGGTGACCGGCACCAACGGCAAGACCACCACGAAGGACTTCCTGCGCGCCGCGCTGTCCGGCGCCGGGCCGGTGGCCGCGACGACCGGCAACCTGAACAACCGGCTGGGCGTGCCGTTGACGCTGCTCGACCTGGGCGACGACCTGGATTTCGCCGTGATCGAGATGGGCGCTTCGGCCGTCGGCGACATCGCGCGTCTGGCCGCGCTGGCGCGGCCGCGGGTGGGTGTGATCACCAACGCGTCGCCGGCACACCTGGCCGAGTTCGGCTCGCTCGAGGGCATCATCCAGGGCAAGGGTGAAATGCTGGACGCGCTGCCTGACGATGGGGTCGCGGTGCTCAACGCCGACAGCCCCGGGTTCACGGCCTGGAGCGCCCGGGCGCATTGCCGCGTGGTTTCGGTCGGCCGGGCCGCCGGCGACCACCGCTGGTCCTGGAGCGCCGGAGCCGCGGACGCCGCCGCCGTCCTGACCCTGGACGGGCGGGACTGGCCGGTGCCGCTGACCGGCGAGCACAACGCCGCCAATCTGGCGGCCGCCATCCTGGCCGCGCGCGCGGCCGGCGCTTCCGACGAGGCGATAGCGCGCGGACTGGCCGCGTTCCAGGGTTCGCCGCACCGCGCGGTCCTGCTGCGCATCGGCGGCCGTACCGTGCTGGACGATTCCTACAACGCCAACCCCGGCAGTATGGCCGCGGCCGCCCGCGCGCTGGTCGCCCTGCCGGGCGGCGGGCGGGCGGTGGCCGTCCTGGGCGCCATGGCCGAACTGGGCGACGACAGTCCGGCCATCCACCGCGAAACCGGTGGCCGCGTGGCGGCCGCCGGCGTGCAGTTGCTGGTGGTCGTCGGAGAAAATGCGCGCGGACTCGGTGAAGGCTTTGACGCGGCGGGCGGAGTCAGTCATTATTGCGCGTCCGTCGCAGACGCCGCGGCGCTGCTGGCGGACCTCACGGCGCCGGGCGACCGCCTGCTGGTCAAAGGCTCGCGCAGCGCCGGCATGGAACGGCTGCTGGCCCTTCTCGAGGCCGCCTGCAGCTGAGCAGGGAACTCAGGCAAGGAAGCCAATGTTCTATCATCTCCTGTATCCGCTGACCGAGTACTGGTCCGGTTTCAACGTCTTCAAGTACATCACGTTCCGGTCGGCGTACGCCACCGTCACGGCGCTGCTCATCTGCTTCCTGCTGGGCAACTGGGTCATCCGCAGGCTGCACACGCTGCAGCTGGGCGAGGAGATCCGCGAGGACGGACCGGCCAGCCACCAGAAGAAGAAGGGCACGCCCACGATGGGCGGCGTCCTGGTCCTGACGGCCATCGTGATCCCCACGCTGCTGTGGGCCGACCTGACCAACCGGTACGTGCAGCTGGCGCTGCTGGGCACGTTGTGGATGGGCGTCATCGGCTTCATCGACGACTATCTCAAAGTGGTCAAGAAGCGTCGCAAGGGGATGATCGGCCGCTTCAAGCTGGTCGGCCAGGTCAGCTACGGACTGCTGCTGGGCATCGTCCTGCTCTACACCGGCGGCAACGATCCGCTGCTCACCAAGACCAGCATCCCGTTCCTGAAGGACATCTTCATCGACTGGGGTCCGTTCTACATCCCGCTGGTCATCCTGGTGGTGACCGGCGCCAGCAACGCGGTCAACCTGACCGACGGTCTGGACGGGCTGGCGATCGGGCTGAGCGCGCTGGCTTTCGCGGCCTACGCCGTCCTGGCCTATCTGAGCGGCCACGCGGCCTTCGCCACCTACCTCAACACGCCACACCTGCCGATGGCGGGCGAACTGACCGTGTACTGCGCGGCGGTGGTGGGGGCCAGTTTGGGCTTCCTGTGGTTCAACGCGAATCCGGCCCGCGTGTTCATGGGCGACACCGGCAGCCTGGCCCTGGGCGGCGCGCTGGGCACCGTCGCCATCCTGGTCAAGCGCGAGTTCCTGCTGGTGGTGCTGGGCGGGATCTTCGTGGCCGAGGCGGTGTCGGTCATGCTGCAGGTCACCTATTTCAAGCGCACCGGCGGCAAGCGGCTGTTTCGCATGGCGCCGCTGCACCACCACTTCGAGCTTCTCGGCTGGTCCGAGACGCAGGTCGTCGTCAGGTTCTGGATCGTCGGCATCCTGCTGCTGCTGCTGGGCATGTCGTCCATCAAGCTGCAGTAGCCGCCGCGGCCATCGCGAAAAGAGCGGGCGGAGATGGGCATGCGGCTGGAAGGCACGCGCTGCTGGGTGATCGGACTGGCGCGCAGCGGTTGCGCCGCCGGCGGTCTGCTGCGCCGCCACGGTGCGCACGTGCTCGGGCTTGACGATTCGGCTCCCGACGTGCTGAACGCCCGCTGGGAGCGCGAGGGCCTGGCCGCGACCGCCGCCGGCTGTTTCGACGAAGTGCTCCCGGGAGGCCGCCGTCCGGTCGGCGACTGGGCGAACCCCGACCTGGTCGTGATCAGCCCCGGCGTTCCCGGCACCCACCCGCTTCTGGGCGTGCCGGCGCCGGAAACGCCGGTCATCGGCGAACTGGAGCTGGGCGTGCGCTTCTGCCGCGCGCAGATGGCGGCCATCACCGGCACCAACGGCAAGTCCACGACCACCGAGCTGCTGGCGCATCTGGTGCGCGCGGCCGGCCGGCGGGGCGAGGCGCTGGGCAACGTGGGCCGGCCGCTGTGCCTGGTGGCCGAGGAGCTGGAGCCGGACGATGTCGCGGTGCTGGAAGTGAGCAGCTTCCAGCTCGAGACTGCGCAGACCTTCAGCCCGCGCGTGGGCGCCGTGCTGAACCTGGCGCCGGACCACCTCGACCGTTATCCCGACCTTGCGGCCTACTACGCGGCCAAACAGAGGCTGGCCGACCTGATGCCGCCGGGCGGCCTGTTCGTCACCTGGACGAACTGCCCCGAAGCGATGGCCTGGCCGACCGCGGCGACGCAGCTGTGGTTCGGCGACGAGCGCGCCGGGGCCGGCGTCTTCTTCCGCGACGGCGCGCTGTGGGCCGGTGGTCCGGGCCTGGCGCCGCGGCCCGTGGTGGGCGAGCCCGAACTGGCGCAGCGCTCGCCGACCAACCGCCTGAACGCGCTGGCCGCGGTGGCGATGGGCCTGGGACTGGACCTTCCGTTCGAGGCGATGGCCGACGGCCTGCGCACGTTCGCTGGCCTGGCCGACCGGCACGAACTGGTGGCCGTGCGCGGCGGCGTGCGGTTCGTCAACGACACGAAGGCGACCAACGTCCACGCCGTCTGCGCCGGGCTGGCTGATCACCACGAACAGGTGGTGCTGATCGCCGGCGGCAGCGGCAAGGGCGAGGACTACGCGCCGTTGCGCGAGGTGATGGGGGCCGTCAGGCACGTGGTGCTGATTGGAGCCGAAGGACCGGCGATCGGACGCGCACTGGCCGGCAGGGTACCCTTGAGTGAGGCGGCAGACATGGATCAGGCCGTCGCGATGGCGGCGGGCCTGGCCGAACCGGACGCGACCGTGCTGCTGAGCCCGGCCTGCGCCAGCTTCGACATGTTCGCCAACTATCGTGAGCGCGGAACCGCCTTCGCGGCGGCGGCGCTGAAGGCCGGAGCGCGGCGCCCGTAGGGACGCGAACGCGGCCGGCATCGGATCGGACACGCATCGACCACGGAGGGTCGCATGAACCGCACGTTGCGCGAGGTGATCGGGGCCTTCGAGGGAGCCGACCGCTGGCTGCTGGTTTCCACCGGCCTGCTGCTGTTCTTCGGCATCTTTGTCGTCTACGGCGCCGGCAGCTACAACCGGCAGGCGCAGGGTTCGCCGCTCGGCCAGCACTTCATCATCATCAAGCACCTCATGATGATCAGCCTGGGCGGCATGCTGCTGCTGGTGCTGTCCCATGTCGACTACCACCTGTGGCGTCATCCCTGGGTCAACCGGTCGGCGCTCGTCGCTTCGTACCTGCTGGTGGCGCTGACCCTGGTCCTGGTGCGGCACGACGCCAACGGAAACCCCCAGATCACGCGCTGGCTGAGCGTCGGCGGTTTCTCGCTGCAGCCGGTCGAAATGGCCAAGCTGGCCCTGGTGATGTTCATGGCCGAGCGTCTGTCCGCCACGCGTCCTGCGGTGCGGTTGACCGGGCGGCCCCTGCTGGTGACCCTGGCGGCCGGTCCGCTGCTGCTGATGCTCCTGCTCTTCAAGCAGCCCAACTACGGCAACGTGATGGTCGTGGCCGGCGTCACGGTGCTGATGCTGTTCGTCACCGCGACCGCCGACCGCTGGCTGCGCTGGGTCGCGCTGGGCGCGCCGATCCTGGCCGCGGGCGCCTATCTGGTCATCCCCAAGATCCACAACCGCGTCAACAAGCTGTTCGAGGGCTTCAGCGGCGGCTCGTTCGGCCACCAGGTGGACCAGTCGCTGATCGGTCTGGGCGCGGGCGGGGCGCAGGGGCTGGGCGTGGGGCAGAGCCACAACAAGTTCGCGTTCCTGCCGGAAGCCCACACCGACTTCATCTACTCGGTGCTCGGCGAGGAGATGGGGCTGGCCGGCTCTCTGGGCGTGATCGCGCTGCTGATGGTGTTCGTCTGGCGGGGTCTGGTCATCGCGCAGCGCGCCCCCGACGCCTTCGGCCGCGCGCTGGCTTCGGGGCTGACCGGCGGGTTGGCCATCTACGGCATCACCAACCTGGCGATGGTCACGGGCCTGTTCCCGGTGGTCGGCGTGCCGCTGCCGTTCGTCAGTTTCGGCGGTACGGCCATGCTGGCGTCGCTGGCCTCGATCGGCCTGCTGTTGAGCATCGATCGCAGCAGCCGTTCCTATCTGGTGTACAAGCGCCGGTGGGAACGCGGCGGTATGCCTTGAGCGCCCGCCACACCCGCATCCTGATCACCGGCGGCGGCACCGGCGGCCACGTGTACCCGGGGCTGGCCGTGGCCGAACAGCTGCGACAACTGGCGCCCGAGGCGGAGATCCGCTTCGTCGGCACACGCAAGGGCATCGAGGCCACACTGGTCCCGCGGGCAGGCTGGCCGTTCACGGCCGTGGCCGCCTCGGGATTCCGCGGCCTGGGGCTGGTCGCGCGCCTGCGCTTTCTGGTAAACTTCGCGCTGGGCGCCGTGGGCAGTCTGGCGCTGCTGCTGCGCTGGCGTCCGGACGTCGTGTTGGGCACCGGAGGCTACGTCAGCGCGCCGGTGATCGCGGCGGCCCGGGCCCTGGGCGTGCCCTGCGCGGTGCAGGAGCAGAACGCGATCCCCGGCTCGGTGAACCGGCTGGTCGGGCGCTGGGCCCGTCGCGTGTATCTGGGCTTCGCCGGCGCCGCGCGCTGGTTCCCCGCCGGACGCTGCGTGGCGACGGGCAACCCCGTCCGCGGGGCGATGGCCGCCGCGGCGGCGGCGCCGCTGACGGACATCGTCGGCGCCCCGGGCGAGCGCCACGTGCTGGTTTTCGGCGGCAGCGGGGGGGCGGCCACGCTCAACCGCGCGGTCGTGACGGCGGCGGCCGACTGGAACGGGCGGCCGGGGCTGACCATGTTGGTGCAGACCGGCCCGCGGGAACACGCTTTCGTGGCTGCCGCGGTGAATGCCGCGGCGCCGGGCGGCGCCCTGACCGTGGTGCCGTACATCGACGACATGGCCACTGAACTGGCGCGGGCCGATCTGGTGGTCTGCCGCGCCGGGGCGATGACGCTGGCGGAACTGCACTGCCTGGGCAAGCCGGCTTTGCTGGTGCCGTTCCCGCACGCGACGGACGACCATCAGGTGCGCAACGCGCGCGACTGCGAAGCGGCGGGCGCGGCGGTGGTGTTGCTGGACAGCGAATGCGACGGTCCGGCGCTGACGGCGGCCGTGGCCGCCCTGTTGGACGATCCGGCGCGCCTGGAAGCGCTGGGATCCGCGGCACGGCGTCTGGCGCGGCCGCGGGCGGCCGCGGTCATCGCGGCCGATGTGCTGGCGCTGGCCGGACATCCGGCCGGGCGCGCGGAACCTGTCCTGACCCGACCCTGACCTGGGAGTAACGGATTGTTCCGCAACACGCGACACATTCATCTGGTGGCCATCGGCGGCGTCGGCATGAGCGGCATCGCCGAGGTGCTGCTGAACCTGGGCTTCACCGTCAGCGGCAGCGACCTGCACCGCACCGCGGTGACGGACCGCCTGGAACAGCTCGGTGCGCGCATCGACATCGGGCACGCCCCGGACAACGTGCGCGGCGCTGATGTCGTCGTGCGCTCGTCGGCCGTGACCGAGGCGAACTGCGAAGTGGCCGCCGCGCGCGCGGCGCGGTTGCCGGTCATCCGCCGGGCCGAGATGCTGGCCGAACTGATGCGCCTGAAGCACGGGATCGCCGTGGCCGGTTCGCACGGCAAGACGACGACCACCACGCTGGTGGCCGCCGTGCTGGCCGCCGGCGGGCTGGATCCGACCGTGATCGTGGGCGGCAAGATCAGGGCCGTGGGATCGGGCGCCGTGCTGGGCGCCGGACCGCATCTGGTGGCCGAGGCCGACGAGAGCGACGGCTCGTTCCTCCACCTGACGCCCACGGTGGCGGTCGTGACGAACATCGACCTCGAGCACGTCGATCACTATCCGGACCTGGAAACCCTGTGCACGGCGTTCCACGAGTTCCTGAATCGCGTCCCGTTCTACGGAGCCTGCGTGGTCTGCGCCGACGATCCCAACGTGCGCGCGCTGTTGCCGCAGCTGCAGCGCAAGACCGTCACCTACGGGCTGGCGCGCGAAGCCGAAGTCAGGGCCGATCCCGGCACCATCGTCGAGGACGCCGACGGCCAGGAAGCGGTGGTCTGGGCCTTCGGGCGCGAACTGGGGCCGCTGCGCCTGAAGCTGCGCGGCCGCCACAACCTGCAGAACGCGCTGGCCGCCGTCGCCGTGGGCCTGGAACTGGAGATCCCCTTCACGCGCATCGCTGCCGGACTCGAGGGCAGCCAGGGCGTGGGCCGGCGCTGCGAAGAGTACGGCGAGAACGGCGGCGTCCTGGTGATCGACGACTACGGGCACCACCCGACCGAGATCGGCGCCGTCATGGCGGTGGCCCGCAACTTCGGCCGGCCCGTGGCCGTGCTGTTCCAGCCGCACCGCTATTCGCGCACCGAACGCTTCGCGCGCGAGTTCGCCGACGCCCTGGCCGGCGCCGAGTCCGTGGGGCTGCTGCCGGTGTACGCCGCGGGCGAAGAACCGCGGCCGGGCGGCGACAGCGCGGCCATCGCCGGTCATCTCGAGGCCAAGGGCCGCACGGTGGACCTGCTGAAGGGACACGACGACATCGCCGCCTGGCTGGACCGCCGCGCCGCCGCGGGGTCGCTGGTGCTGACGCTGGGGGCCGGCGACATCGGCCGTCAGGTCGAAGGTGTCTGCCGGCACCTGGCCGCGCGGGGTGCGCAGAAGAACGAGGGTCGTTCGTGAACACCGCGCTGCCCGAACCCGGTGCAGACCGGTCTGCCGGCCGTCCGGTCCCCCGCCGCGACGTGGTGTTCGCCGCGCGCCGGACCGCGCCGGCGCGCCGACGCTTCCGCTGGCGTCGCTGGGCGGTGTCCGCGGCCGCGGTGATGATACTGGGCGCGGGCGGCTGGTGGCTGACGCAGAGCGGCGTGTTCGCCGTGTCGCGGCTGGGCACGGGAGCCTACCGTTTCACCGAGGAGCGCGCGCTGAAGTCGGCGCTGGCGCCCCTGCTGGGGCGCAATCTGTGGTCGCTGGACCGGACCGACGTGAAGGATGCGCTGGCACCGCTGCCCTGGGTGCGCGACGTGTACGTGCAGCGTCGGCTGCCGGGCGCCGTCGACATCGAACTGGTCGAGTGGCGGCCGATCCTGATCGTGGCCGAGACCGGCGCCCCGGTCGGCGCGCCCACGCTGGTGCTGGTCGAGGACGGCCGCGTGCTGCCTTTCCCGCGCCGCCTGCCGCCGCCGGTGCTGCCGGTGCTGACGGGACTGGTGGTCGAGCGCAGCAGCACCGGTCCGGCGCATCTGCCGGCGGCCGTGGCCCCTTCGGTGCTGGCTCTGGTCGCTGCCGTCGAGGAGAGCGGACTGGAAGCGGTGACGCCGGTCGATTTCGTCGTGGCGCGGCCCGAAGGATTCGGCGTCGTGCTGCAGGACAGCATGGGCACGCTGCTGGTCGGCCGCGAGGATTTCACCGCCCGGCTCGAGCGCTACCTGCTGGCGCGTGATCGTCTGGCGGAGAATCTGGAGATCGATCTGCGTTTCCAGGACCGCCTGACCGTGCGCGTGCCGGAGACCGCGGCGGAAGAGGAAGATGCGGAGGGCGAAGACGGCGAATCCGGCGCGACGGCCGGCGACGGCGAAGCGGACAACACGAAGCAACAGAACCGACGGGCCGGCGCGGGCCGCAAGCCCGCGACCAAGGAGCGCGCATGAGCCAGGGAAGGCTGATCGTCGCCGTTGATTTCGGCACCACCATGTTCCGGGCCCTCGTCACCGAGGTGGACGAGGACGGCGGCATCTCGGTGGTCGGCTGCGCCGAAGAACCGGCGCAGGGATTCCACGACGGGGACTTCGTCGATCTGGGCGCGGGCGCCGCCTGTGTGTCGCGCCTGATCGGCAAGGTGGAGCAGGCCGCCGACATTTTCGTCAGCGGTTTCGCCTACAACATCAGCGGCTCGCACCTGCGTTCGGTGCGCTCGACCGCGCAGCTGCCCATCGGGCCGGGACCGCGGCCCATCCGCCACAGCGATCTGGACGAGGCGCGCGCGCGCGCCAGCGCCATGGCCATCCCCTTCGACCACCAGATCCTGTCGGTGACGCCCGTGGAATACGCGGTCGACCGCGTGCGCGGCGTGATCGATCCGGTGGGCCGCGTGGGCAGCCAACTGGAGATGCAGGCACACCTGATCACCGGTTCGCGCAGCGTGCTGCACAACATCGAAAACGCCATCACCACGGCCAAATACAAGCCGCTGGGCGAGGAGATCGACGTGCTGGCGACCGGCGCCGCGCTGCTGAACGCGCGCGACCGCAATGATGGCGTCATGCTGATCGACGTGGGCGGGCTGGCCACCAACTGGGCCGTCTACCGCAAGGGCGCCATCCTGGCCAGCGGCACCGTGGCCCTGGGCGGCTGGCACCTGACGGGCGATCTGTCGCACGGCCTGCGCATCACCCGCGAAGAGGCCGAGCAGGTCAAGCGCACGCGCGGCGTCGTGCTGCGCAGCCTGGTGGACCAGGTGCCCATCGACGTGTTGTTCGAGGAGCACCGGCCGACCGAGACGCCGGGCCTGGTCGCGGCCATCCTGGAGCCGCGCATGGAGGAGATCTTCACCTGGGTGAAGAAGGACTTCGGCGATCCGCGCGAACTGGCCTCGCTCAAGGCGGGTGTGGTGTTGACCGGCGGCGGCAGTCGGTGCCAGGGGACGAACGGTCTGTGTGAAGAGGTCCTGGATCTGCCGGTGCGCCGGGCGCATACGCCCGCCGCGCTGAAGGGGGTCGACAACCTGCCCGAGGGCCAGTGGGCCACCGCCCTGGGTCTGAGCCTGTGGTACGCCGGCGGCGACGGGAACGCCGCCCCGCGCGACGACGCCGGCGGGCGCGGCGGGTGGCTGGGACGGCTGCGGGGAAAGTTGCGGCGCCCCGAGCGCGGCGGTGAAATGGCCGCTGAAGCCTGACATCAAAAAAGTCCTTGAGGTCGCCGAATCGGTGTGTTAATGGATTGCGAACGCAGTCCCGCAGCACCGGCGCCGGCCTATTCTAGTGCGCGGCATGGGGATATATTCCGCGCTTCCCGCGGCCCGCCGGATGCCATGACCCATCTCAAGGAGGAGGCGGGCGTCATGATGTTCGAGTTCGCCGAAGAAAACACGCGTCTGGACAGCGACCGGCTGGCCGACATCAAGGTCATCGGAGTCGGAGGCGCCGGCGGCAATGCCGTGGGCCGCATGATCGAAGCGGGGCTGGTCGGAGTCGAATTCTTCGCGGTGAACACGGATGTTCAGGCGCTGCAGGATTCCACAGCCCACCGCACTCTGCAGATCGGTGCCTTGCGCACCAAGGGCCTCGGCTCGGGCGGCAATCCGTCCGTGGGCCGCGCGGCCGCCGAGGAAGACCTCGAACACCTTCGTGAAGCGCTGACCGGGGCCGACATGGTCTTCGTCACCGCCGGCATGGGCGGCGGCACCGGCACCGGCGCCGCCCCGGTCATCGCGCGCGTGGCGCGCGAACTGGGCGCCCTGACCGTGGGCATCGTCACCAAGCCCTTCCGCTTCGAAGCCTCGGTCCGCATGCAGCAGGCCCTCAGCGGCATCGAAGAGCTGCGCCAGTCCGTCGACACCCTCATCATCATCCCGAACCAGCGGCTGCTCGAAGTGGTCCCGCCCAACACCAGCATGCGCGAGGCGTTCCGCATCGCCGACAACGTGCTGTACGAGGCCACGCGCGGCATCTACGAGATCATCTCGCGCCACGACCACGTGAACCTGGACTTTGCCGACGTGCGCACGGTCATGAAGGACATGGGCCAGGCGATGATGGGCACCGGCCGCGCCGAAGGCCCGGACCGCGCCGTCGAGGCCGCCCGCGCCGCGATCAGTTCGCCGCTGCTGGAGAACGTCGACATCCGCGGCAGCCGCGCCGTGCTGGTCAACGTGCTGGGACGCGAGGTCGGCCTGCAGGACACCGCGGCGGCCATGGAGTACATCCAGGAAGCGGCCGGCCCGCAGGCCCATGTCATCTTCGGTTACGGCAACGACGAGTCGATGGGCGAGACCCTGCAGCTGACGGTCATCGCCACGGGCTTCGACGCGGCCGATGTCCGGACGTCGACGCCGGTGCGCCCGGCCGCCGCCCACCTGGACACCGAGGCCCCGCTCAAGGATGAGGCCCCGTTCGCGGACGAACCCCCGCTGTCCGCGGCGCCGGCCGCCCATCTCGACACACTGGCCGATCCGATCCTGCCGGCGGACCTGTTCGCGGCCGATCCGCTGACGGAGGACGCCGAGCCGCGGACCTGGTCGGCGGAAGAACCGGAACTGACCTATCTGGCCGATGAAGACGCCTTCGAGGTGAACGAGGACGAAGCGATCGCCGAAGCCGCCGCGGCCGAAGCCGCCGCCCAGGCGGCCGCCGAGCGCGAAGCCATCGAGCGCGAGGAACTGGAACTGCTCGAACTGGAAGCGCAGCTGCGCGAGCTCGAGGAAGAGGAAGCCCGCGCCGCCGAAGAGGCCCGCTTGATCGCCGAAGCCGAGGAAGCGGCCGCGATCGAAGAGGCCCGCTTGATCGCCGAAGCCGAGGAAGCGGCCGCAGTCGAAGAAGCGCGCCTGGCCGCCGAAGCCGAGTCGGCCCGTCTGCGCGCCGAAGTGGAAGCCCTGCTGGCGGCCGCCGCGGCCGAAGAGGCGGCCCTGCAGGCCGCCGCCGCGGCCGAGGAGGCCCGTCTGCAGGCGGTGGAGCACGCGCGTCAGCGCGCCGAGGACGAAGCCCGCCTGCGCGCCGAATTCGAGGTGCGGCTGCGCGAAGAGATGGAGGCCCGCGTCCGCGAGGAGATGGAGGCGCGCCTGCGCGAGGAACACGAGGCCCGGTTGCGCGAAGAGGCTCGCCAGCGCGAACTGGAAGAGATCGAGGCGCGCGAACTGGCTGAGCAGCAGGCTGTGCTCGAGGCCGAACAGGAAGCGCTGCTCGAGGCGGAACGGCAGG
>JAIFKS010000146.1:15222-27710 GCA_020049465.1 bacterium
CAGGCGGCGGCGACGGTCGCACCGGTGCGGGAAGCGGCCGCCGCCGCCGCGGCGACCGTCGAAACCTGGTCCTTGAAGCAGGCGGTGCGGCTGGTGCAGCCGATGGCCAGCCAGATGGTCACGGGCTTCCTGTCGCGCGACGCGGTGGCCGGCGGCGAGCCGCGCACGCCGGCGCATGTGGACGCGCGTCCGCATCCGGAACGCCCGGCGGCGACGACCGTGCCCGGCGCCAGCCGGTTCCTGACGCCGGTGGGCACCCGCAGCATCGGTGAAGTCGAGGTTCCCGACGGTGCGGCCCTGCCGCCGCCGGTGACCCGTTCGGCCGCGGCCGGACTGGGCCCCGACAATCCGAACGCTGACCTGAGCGCGCCGGCCTACACGCGCAAGTACATGGACTGAGATGTCCCTGCTGGGCCGACTCCTGGGCGGTGACAGCAAGGCCACTGTTCGTGGCCTGGCTCTGATTGAGGAAGGTCGCTTCAGCGAAGCGGCCGAGCAGCTCCGCCTGATCGCGCTCGGATCAGGCGGAGCGCCCGACGATTCCCTCGCCAGTTACCATTTCCGGCAGGCCCTCGTCGGCGAGGGCCGCCGGCTGCTGCGCAACGGCGACCCCGCGCGCGCCGTGCCCTGGCTGGCCGAAGCGGCCGCCCTCTGGCCGCGGTACGCCGATCTCCAGTTCCTGCACGGCGCCGCGATGCTTCTGGCCGGCGGTGGCGCCGGCGACGAAGCCCTGAATGCGGCTCGCCGTTCGCTGCGCCTGAATCCCGACTACATCGAAGCCCGCCTGCTCGAGGCCGAGGCGCTGCGTCGGCGGGATCGTCCGCGCGACGCGGCCGCGGCGCTCAACGCCCTGGTCGAATCCGGCCGCCGCGTCGAGCACTGGCTGCTGGCCGAACTGGCGCCCGGCGCGCCGTACGCGCCGGAAAAGGTGCCCGCGGATCTGGCGGCGCGCCTGCAGCGCGTGGTCGGCGGCAGTTCGCCGAAAGAGGAAGTGGCCGCGGCCGTCGCGCTGTGCCGCGCCGGACACTGGGAAGACGGACTGACCCGCTTCGAGGATCTGGTGCAACGCCACCCGCGGTATCCCGATTACCGCACGCGCCAGGCGGCCGCGCTGTTCCAGCTGGGGCGCAGCGCGGAGGCGCTGGACGCCGTCGACGCCGCGCTGGCGCTGAACGAGAACTACCGGCTGGCGCAGGACCTTCGCGGTCTGGTGCTGGTCGATCTGCTGCGCCTGCGCGAGGCGCGCGACCACTTCCGCGGCGTCGACAACGTGCGTGCGGCCGCGGCGCCTCCCGGTGAAGCGGCGGCGGTGCCGGCGAATGAGCAGCTGTTCGGCTCCTATGTGCGGGCGATGGTGACGATGCTGACCGGCGACGCCGCCGGCGCTCTGGCGCTGCTGCCCGCGGGGCCGGAACTGGGCCGCGAGTTCGCCCGGGCCGAACTGCTGCGGGCCGCGGCCGAGGATCTGTCCGGACAGCCGGCGGCCTGCCTGCGGCGTCTGGCCCGGCTGGTCGAAGCCTGGCCGGCAGAACCCATGTACCACCATCTGCTGGTCAGCCGCCTGCTCAGCGCCGGCCAGTCGAAGGAGGCGGCGCAGCAGCTGGGCCGCTGGCCTTCAGGCGCCGTCGCTGACGCTCGCCCCCTGTACCTGGAGAACCTGCTGCGCCTGGACCAGGGGCGCGAACCGGTGTCCCCCACGACAGTCGCCGCAGCGGGCGCGGCCGCAGCGGCGGGCGAACCGTGCGTCGGTCCCGAGGCGTGGCGGCTGCTGGAGGCGCGGGTGGCACTGCGTCGCGGCGACGCGGCCTCGGTCTGGGCCGTCTGCGAATCGTTGCGTTCCGAAGGCTGGCTGACCGAACCGCTCGTGGAACTCCAGACGGCGGCGGCCCTCAAGCTGGGCGGCGGCGTGGCCGCGGACTGGGAGCCGCCCACCGTGGCCCCGCTGAACGGCCTGGCGGCACGCGTCGCGTGGCTGCACATCAGAGGTCGGGGGCAGGATGCGGAGCAGGTGGTCGCCGGCATCGGGCGGCTGCATCCGGAATCGGCGGCGGGATGGTGGTTGTCGGTGAAGTTCTGGCTGGCGCCTATCCGCGCCTGGGTGTCCTGAACAACGGCGTCAGGCCTGGCCCTGCGTGCGGGTCGCCAGCAGGCGGCGCACCTCGTCGGTCAGCGCTTCCAGATCGTACGGCTTGCTCATGTACGCATCCGCCTGGTACTGGTAGCCGCGGACCTTGTTGCGCTCGTCCTCGCTCGCGGTCAGGATCAGGATCGGCACGTCGACCATCATCATCAGGCTGCGCACGCGTTTCAGGAATCCGAACCCGTCGAGCACGGGCATCATCAGGTCCAGGATCACGCAGTCGGGCGCCATGGCCTGCATCGCGTGGAAGCCTTCGAGGCCGTTGACCGCTTCGCGCACGATGAAGTCGTGGCTGGTCAGCTGCATGCGCAAAATGGTGCGCAGATCCGGGTCGTCCTCGACCACCAGGATTACCGGTTTCGCGCCTTCGCTCATGGCGATATCTTCCCCCCTGCGCTGACCTGCCCCCGCTGCGAACCGGAAACCCGAAGTCGTATTCGGGAACCCGCGATGGGATGGGGCGGTTCTGCCGACGGTTATCGGCCCTGCCGCCGGTGACTTGACCGAACAATGCCTTGATCGAACAATCCGACGCCAGGGGAATCCGTTTGTCGATGGAATGCATTTTCAGTGCCGCCGTGGCCGTTCCGGGGTCTTTTCGATCCATTTTTCACCGAATTCCGCTCCACCGCCCTGCCGCCAGAATGGTGGCGCTGGCCGCGCTGGTCTGGCTCGCGGCCTCCGCCGGGCCGGTGGCGGCTCAGGGAGTGGCCCAGCCGACGATCCCGGGCATGTCCGGGACCGCGCCGGCGGCGTCCGAATCCTGTGTTCGCGGGCGGGATCTGTACCGACGGGGCGACCACGAGGCCGCCCGCACGGCGCTCCTGGAGTGCCTGGGAGTGGAAGGCGACCGGGTCGACATCCTGGTGCCGCTGACGGTGATCGCCCTGCAGGCCGGCGACGCGCCGCAGGCCCTGCGGTTCGCCGACCGCGCCCTGGCCGTGGCCCCGGAAACGCCCGAGGTCATGTACTGGAACGGACGCGCCCTGCTGGCCAACGGCAAGGCCCCGGAAGCGCGCGCGCGCTGGGAGGCGGCTCTGCAGCTGGACACCGGCCATCTGGGCACCCTGGAGGGGCTGGCCCGGCTCGCTGTGGCCGAAGGGCAGCCCATCCGCGCCTACCAGTTCCTGATGCAGATGAGGCAGCAGGGTATGGACCAGGCCTGGCTGCACCGGCTCCTGGCCGACATCGCCGCCGGCCGCGGGCTCTGGGCGCAGTCCCTGGTGCACCTGCAGGACGCGCTGACCCTGGAACCGGACGAGCCCGCCGACTGGCTGAGCGCCGCCGAACTGGCCATCCTGGGCGGCGACCACCGGAAGTCGATCGAGTTCGGCCGTCACGCCGTCAGCCTGGCGCCGGACGCGGCCAGCCTGGGCGGGCTGGGCGAGGCGTTCTTCGCCGCCGAAGAGGTCGATTCGGCGCTGGTCTATCTGCGCCGCGCGGTGGCCGTCGGCGGGTCCAAGCCGCGGGTTCGCTTCAATCTGGCCAACGCCATGGAGGTGGCTGGGCTGACCGAAGAGGCCGGGCAGCACTTCAGGCTTTTTCTCAAGGCAGAGCCGAAAGACCCTGTTGGCCATTTCAATTACGCGATTCATCTGCAGAAGCAGGGGCAGCTCGAACTGGCTCTGAGCGAAGTGGATGAAGCCCTTCGCCTGGACCCGGGCATGCTGACGGCCAACGTGGTCAAGGTGCAGATCCTGGAGGATCTGGGCCGCTGGGATGACGCGCTGGCGACCGTTGCGGTGCTCAAATCCCGCGACAAGCAGAACCAGGCCGAGCTGACCGCCTGGGAACAGCGGCTCAGCGGCCGGCGCGACGAAACCCGCGGCGCCCGGGCCTCGGGCAAGGTGCACCTGCTGCACATGGTGCTGGACGACCGCCAGCAGCTGGCCCAGGTCACCGCCGAACTGGCCAAAGGGGCCGATTTCGCCTCGCTGGTCGTCCAGTATTCGCGCGGAGCGGCTTCGGCCAAGGGTGGGGATATCGGCTGGATCAAGGCGGACGAGATGGTGGAGCCGCTGCGCGGGGCGATCATCCGGCTTCAGGAAGGTGAAATAAGCCCTCCGATCGAGTCGAAGGGCTTGATTCACCTGTTCAAGCGAATTCCTTGAGGAGCGGTCGCGGAAGGGCGGTCAGGCGGTCGGCCGGAAAAGCTCGGCGACCCGCGCCACGACCCTCTAGACGACCTTCTTGATGGTGCCGGTGCGGATGCAGCGCGTGCAAACATACGCCCGCCGGACCTTGCCCTCGAGTTCGTACCTGATCTTCTGCAGATTCGGCAACCACCGATGGCGCGTCAGGTTATGCGCGTGGCTGACGCGATTGCCATACTGGGGGCCCTTGCCGCAGACGGAGCAAACCCTGCTCATGTCGATCCTCCCGCGCGGCGTGAAAACACACCTGTGCGTTCCGTAGCCTTGAAGTCGAGCGATTGAAATCACAAGTCGCGCAATCTAACATGTGGGAAGATATGCTGCAAGGAATTCCTGTCCCGGCTCCCCCTCGGGACCGGCGCCCCGGGGGGCCCAGGCAACCATGACAACGCCGTTCAATCTGGAAACGCATGTCCAGTTCCTGAAGTCGGTTGGACCGGCCCGGGCGCGGTCGCTGGACCGTCTGGGCATCACCACCGTGGGCGACCTGCTGACCCATTATCCCCGGCGCTATTTCGACCGCAGCGCGACCGTCCCCATCGGCCGGGCCCGGCCCGGGACCGAGGTGACCGTCCTGGGCGAGGTGCTGACCTCGGGCGACCGCCGCACCCGAACCGGCGGCAGCCTGCTGACCGTGTCGCTGGGCGACGACTCGGGCGTGCTGTTCTGCATCTGGTTCAACCAGAAGTACCTGAAGAACCAGTTCCGGCCGGGCCGCAAGGTGATGGCCAGCGGCCTGGTCCAGCGCCACCAGGGACGCCTGCAACTGGCGCACCCGGACTTCGAGATCCTGGACGACCCGTCCGACATGGCCGGCGCCGAGGGCGCCCCGGCCGGCCTGCACACCGGCCGGCTGGTGCCGGTCTACGGCCTGACCGCCGGCGTCGGCCAGCACTGGCTGCGCGCCCTGGTGCACCAGTCGCTGGAAAAGCTGGCCGACCAGACCCCGGAAATATTGCCGCCGGAAATCGCCCGCCGTCGCGCCCTGCCCTCGCGCGCCCAGGCCCTGCGCGACATCCACTTCCCGGCCGACCAGCGCGCCCTTCACGAAGCGCGCCGCCGCCTGGTCTACGAAGAGCTGTTCACGGTCCAGCTGCTGATGGCCCTGCGCCGCGAGCACGACCACCGCCAGGCCGGCCTGAAGCTGGAGAAGCCCGGCGACCTGACCCGCCGCCTGGTCGAGAGCCTGCCCTTCCCGCTGACCCGCGCCCAGCGGCGCGTGTCGGCCGATATCCTGACCGACCTGCGCAGCGGCCGCGCCATGCACCGCCTGCTGCAGGGCGATGTCGGCTCGGGCAAGACCCTGGTGGCGCTGATCGCGGCGCTGTTCGTGGTCGAGCAGGGCTACCAGGCCGTGGTCATGGCGCCCACCGAGGTGCTGGCCCTGCAGCACGGCGTGGTGATGACCCGCCTTTGCGCTCCGCTGGGCATCACGGTGGAGACGCTGACCGGCTCGACGCCCGCCGCCAGGCGCCGCGCGGTGCTGAACGCGGCCGCCGCCGGCGAATGCGACCTGCTGGTCGGCACCCACGCGGTGCTGGAGAGCGATGTGCGGCTGCCGAAGCTGGCCCTGGCCGTGGTCGATGAACAACATCGTTTCGGAGTGAAGCAGCGCGGCAAGACGGCGGCCACCGAGCAGGGCGCCGCCCACGTGCTGGTGATGAGCGCCACGCCCATCCCGCGTTCGCTGGCGCTGACCCTGTACGGCGACCTGGACCTGTCGCTGATCGACGAGATGCCCGTCGGCCGCATCCCCATCAAAACGATTCTGGCGCGCGACGGCGACGAAGAGGCCATGTGGGAGGAATGCCGCGGCGAGGTGGCGCGCGGCCGCCAGGTCTACGTCATCTACCCGGTGATCGAGGAGACCGAAGGCCAGGACCTGAAAGCGGCCACGGTCGAGTGCGAGCGCATGCGTCATGAAGTGTTCCCCGGCACGCGCGTGGAGCTGCTGCACGGTCGGATGAAGTCGAAGGAGAAGCAGGCGGTGATGGACGCATTCACGTCGGGCGAGGCGCCGGTGCTGGTGGCGACGACCGTCGTCGAAGTGGGCGTCGATGTGCCCAACGCCACGGCCATGGTCATCCACAACCCCGAGCGCTTCGGGCTGGCGCAGCTGCACCAGCTGCGCGGACGCATCGGCCGCGGCAAGGACGCCTCGCGGTGCTGGCTGCTGTGCGACCGATTCCTGTCGGAAGAGACCTGGGAGCGCGTGAAGTTCTTCAGCGAGCATGCCGACGGATTCGCCCTGGCGGAAGAGGATCTCAGGCTGCGGGGGCCGGGCGATGCCTGGGGCGTGCGCCAGCACGGCACGCCGGGGTTCAAGCTGGCCAATCCGGTGCGCGACGCCGAACTGGCGCGGGAATGCCGCGATGATGTGGAGGCGCTGTTGAAGAGCGACCCGGCGCTGAGTGGGCCGCAGGGGAAGCAGTTGAGAGAAGAGCTGGCGCGGGCGTGGGCGGCGGCGGTGCCGTTCATGGCGGGGTGAGGGGGCGACAGGGGCGGCAGGTGCGGGACTTGCGCCGGCGCAAGTCCGTCCGGAAATTCAGTCGATGGCAGCCAGTCGATGGAATGATGTGAGGTCGCTACCTTGAATTTCGCACGAACATCCGTTGCGGCGCTGCTTGCCTTCCTGGTTGCCGCGGCCTCGGCGCCCCGGGCAATGGCGGGGTGGACCGTTGCCTTCGAGCCCGACCTGATCGAATACAAAGTCTCGGACGTGGTGACCGGCCGGTTGCGTATCGGCTTCGTCGCCGATCCGGCCGACACGGCCTCGCTGCCGGCGCGGTGCCACGTCGAGGATGTTTCCTTCCTCGTCAGCGGCCCCGACGGTGCGCAGACCAGGATGCGCGAGCGCAAATTCGACCGCATCTCTCGCCCCATCGCCTTGTTTCCCGGTGAAGAGGTTCTGCGACCTGTCTGTCTGGCGAAGTGGGAGGGGCGCTTCGTCTTCGATACCGCGGGGGACTACGGTGTGGTTGCCACGGTCTCGCTTCTCGACCTGAGCAGAGGCGCGTCGGAGAACTTCAACTCGGGTCCGGCGACGATCAGCGTCACCGGTGCCGGCCCCGTACCGGACTCCTATGTCGAGGCGTTCCGGCACCTGCCCGGTATCTGCGGCTGTTTCCGGTATGGTCTGCACAACTACAGTGTCGAGGATCTGGCTGGCGTGAGCTTCGGCGCCTATGACGAGTCGCTGTACGCGTTCATGACTTTCCAGCTGTGGCATTCCGATGTGGCCTCGTATGTGACGAAGGCGCGACCGGAATCCGGGACGCTGGTAAAAGTCGGCATGGCGCTGTGCCGGAATCGCAGCGGGGGCGCGCCCTGCCGCGGCAGCTGGATCATCGAAGCCCTGGACGCGATGGACTGGCCGGCGGCCATGACCGCGAGCGCATTTCATGAACTGGAATTCGGCGATGGGGATGTGATTTTCTGAGGGGCCGGTTCGCGGCCTTGCACTTGCGCCGGCGCAAGTGGGTGAAGGGCACGAACCGCGCCGACCGCGCCCGCCGCTGAAACCAGTGCTACCAGAAAGGACCGCAGAACACATGAGCCTGCGCTGCCCTCAATGTGATGCGGCCGTTCCGGCCGCCAAGGTCTTCTGGTTCATCCGTCTGTTCTCGTTCAACTGCGCGCACTGCAATGCCAGACTCGCGCTTACCGGCGAGGCGCGCGCGATTCTCGTCGCGTCGGTTGCGGCATCGGTGGTGGTGTCCTTCGTGGTGAAGAAGGCGATGGCGTCGGATACGTCGGCCATCATCGTCTTCTTCGTCGGCATTCTGATCAGTTGCGTGCTGGCCTGGCGATTCGGCGCGTTGGGCCTCGTGGATGACGGGCCGGCATAGCTGCCGGCGCGGTTGCGGAACAGGTGAAGGGATGTCCATGCGGGTACTGGGCAGCCTCTCAGGAGCAGCCGAATACAGCTTCCATACTGTACAGGTCTGGAAGGGACCGCTGTTCAAGACGTTCAAGGTCGTTACCGACGGTGGGTGCGGATACTCGTTCGAACCGGGCCAGCACTACCTCGTCTATGCCCATGTCGTCACCAACGACGTTGTTGGCGGTGCAGAGGTGCTGATGACGTCACAGTGCATGCGACCACAGATCGTGGACGAGGCGCGTCGAGATAGAGGATCTGGTTGATCAATTGGAAAACCGCACCATGACGACGTCGGGCGCCGGCGAGACGGCAGCCGAGCGCACGCGTGTGGAGGCAATCGCGCAACGAATCCGACGGTTCCTGGAAGAGGGAAGTCGAGAGCGCTGAGGTGGTCGCGCATTCAAGGCACGGCGACCTCCCCACTTGCGCCGGCGCAACTTTTCCGTTTCCATGACCCGAACGCGCCCACCCCGCCCCAGGACAGGAACACCCCGTGACGATGCCGACCCCCGAGAATCCCGCGACCGCTGCCGTGTCCTGCCGCGGACTCGTCAAACGCTACCCCGACGTGCTGGCGGTTGCCGGCATCGACCTGGACGTGTGGCCGGGCGAGTGCTTCGGGCTGCTCGGGCCCAACGGGGCGGGCAAGACCACCACGGTCGAGATGCTCGAAGGGCTGACCACGCCCGACGGCGGCGAGATCACCCTGCTGGGCGCCCAGTGGGGGAAGGGCCGCGACCGCGAGTTGCGCCAGCAGATCGGCGCCGCGCTGCAGGAGACCAAGCTGTCCGAGAAGCTGACCGTGCGCGAGACCGTGCGGCTGTTCCGCAGTTTCTACGATCAGGGCCGCGACGTGGACGAGGTGCTGGAATTGGCGGGCCTGGAGGAGAAGCGCACCGCGCGCGTCGGCAAGCTCTCGGGCGGGCAGAAGCAGCGGCTGGCGCTGGCCTGCGCGCTGGTGGGTTCGCCGAAACTGCTGTTCCTGGACGAGCCGTCGACGGGGCTGGATCCGCAGGCGCGGCTGCGCGTGTGGGAGATCGTCGAGCAGTTCAAGCAGCAGGGCGGCACCGTCATCCTGACCACGCACTACATGGAAGAGGCGACCAGGTTGTGCGATCGGGTGGCGATCATCGACCACGGCAAGGTGATCGCGCAGGAGAGTCCCGCGGCGCTGATCGCCTCGCTGGGGGCGCGGCAGATCGTGGCCTTCAGCGCCGACGGCGAGCTGCCGGCCGAGGCGCTGGCCGCTCTGACCGGCGTGCGCGGGGTGCAGAGGCAGGACGAGTCCTGGGTGCTGAGCGTCGACCGCGCCAGCGAGACGTTGCCGGCGGTGCTGGCCGAACTGACTTCGCGACGGTTGCAGATGCACAGTTTGACCACGCACCAGGCCACCCTGGAGGATGTCTTCGTGCATCTGACCGGAAGGGGCCTGCGTGACCAGTAGGAAGGCAGGCGGCGGCGCGCTGATGGAACTCACGCGGGCGCGCATCCTGGAATTCGTGCGCGAGCCCGAGGCCGTGTTCTGGGTCTTCGTGTTCCCGGTGTTGATGGCCGTGGCGCTGGGCATCGCGTTCCGCAGCCAGAACGGCGGGCGCACGTCGGTGGCGTTGCTGGACTCGGGACCGGTCGCGGCGCGCGCCGAGCTGGAGCAGAAGCTGCGGGCCTCGCCGCTCATCGAACTGCGCGTGCTCGATGAAGAGACCGCCGCCCTGGCGCTGCGCAAGACGCGGGTCGAGGTGGTGGTGGCGGTGGATGCGAACGCGGCGGCGCCGACCGAAGGCGAGCCGCCTGCCCTGACCTACCGCTACGACGGCGCCCGCGCCGAGGGCCGCGCCGCGCGCCTGCTGGTGGACGATGTGGTGCAGCGCGCCTGGGGTCGCGCCGACACCGTGAACGCCCGCGACGAGAACGCCCCGCGCCGCGGCGCGCGGTACATCGACTTCCTGATCCCCGGGCTGATCGGCCTGAACCTGATGGGCAGCGGGTTGTGGGGCATCGGCTTCTCGGTCGTCATCGCGCGCACCAACAAGCTGCTCAAGCGGCTGGCCGCCACGCCCATGCGGCGGTCCGACTACCTGCTGTCGATCGCGCTGTCGCGGCTGCTGTTCCTGGGGCTGGAGGTGCTGGCCATCGCCGGCGCGGGGCGGCTCCTGTTCGGGGTGCAGGTGGCCGGATCCATTCTGGCGCTCGGGCTGGTGTCGCTGGTGGGGGCGCTCAGTTTCGGCGGCATCGGCCTGATGGTCGCGGCGCGGCCGCGCACGGTCGAAGCGGTGTCCGGCTGGATGAACCTGGTGCAGCTGCCGATGTGGCTGCTGTCCGGCACATTTTTCAGCTACGAGCGTTTCCCGGAGTTTGCCCTGCCTTTGATCCGCGCGCTGCCGTTGACGGCGCTGAACGATGCGCTGCGCGGGATCATGAACGACGGGATGAGTCTGGCTTCGCTGTGGGCGCCGTTGCTGGTGCTGCTGGCGTGGGGCTTGACCGGGTTCGCGGTGGCGGTGAAGTTCTTCCGGTGGCAGTGACGGCTGGGCTTGCGCCGGCGCAAGTTCGGCCTGCGTTCCATCCCGCCGCGAAGGAGTACCGGTAACATGAACGACGACCGCGTGCCTGCTGCCGACGATTTCGCCAACGTCTACAACGACGCCCGGCGGGCCGCCTCGTACGACCAGCTCGAATTTCCCGGCAGCTACCACCTGGCGTTCCGCGACCTGCCGCACCTGATCGCCACGCACGGCCAGGGTGCGCGTCGGCGCGCGCTGGACTTCGGCTGCGGTGCCGGGCGGTCGACGCGGTTCCTGGCGGGGCTTGGGTACCAGACCTTGGGCGCCGACATCTCGGCCGCCATGCTGGATCTGGCCCGCGAGCGCGATCCGCGCGGGGACTATCATCAGGTGGCCGACGGCGATCTGGGCGACGCGGTGCCCGGTCCGTTCGACCTCATCCTGTCGGCGTTCACCTTCGACAACATCCCCACCTGGGAGCGCAAGGTCGCGCTGTTGACCGGGCTGCGGACGCGGCTGGCGGCGGGCGGGCGCCTGCTCAACCTGGTTTCGGCGCCGGAGATCTACCGGCACGAGTGGCTTTCGTTCTCGACGAAGGATTTTCCCGAAAACCTGACGGCGCGGACGGGCGACCGGGTGCGCATCGTGATGCTGGACGTGGAGGACAGGCGGCCGGTCGACGATGTGCTCTGGGAGCACGGCGACTATCTGGAGGTCTTCCGGCAGGCGGGGCTGCGGCCGGTGGCCGAGCATCGGCCGCTGGGGCGCAGCGACGAGCCGTTCGCCTGGGTCACCGAAACGACCGTGTCGCCGTGGGCGATCTACGTGCTCGAGGCGGCCACGGCCTGAGCTGCGGGGTTCCGGCCGGTCTTGAAGGTGATTCGATAAATCACTGTCAATAAAAGCGATGGCTGCTCGAGCGATCGAGCCGCCGCAGCTTCCGGCTCGCCGGCATTTGCGCCGGCGCAAGTTCGGGTCCCGTCCGGCCTGGCCCCGGCCCAGGTGCCCGATCGGGGCCAAATGGTGGTCCGCGGCCGGAACCCGGCGGCGTGATTACGCTTGCTGGAAAGCCGCCCGTCGGATATATTATGCGGACCCGGAGTCCCCCCAGGCATCGCAGGTGGGTCTTTTTGAGGTGGGCATAGGTCCACTTCTTTTTATAGGTCCACATGTTGCCGTTGTGCGACGGAACACGGTTACACGAAGGAAGGCGGCAGCGAACTTGCCCGACCAGGATGTTCCCCAGAACACCAGATTCGATCCGAGGCGGACTTCCGCCGAGGTCATCGAACTGGTGGAGGGCGAACTGACGGATCGCGGGTTCCAGCTGCTCGATGTCCGCGTGTTCCGGGGCGGCGGTCGCATCACGCTACGCATCTTCGTCGACACCCTCGCGGGCGGCATCACGATGGACGAGGTGGCGACGGCGTCGCGCTCCATCGGCATGCTTCTCGAAGAGGCGGACCGCATCAGCGAACCCTATGTGCTGGAGGTCTCCTCGCCCGGTGTGCGGCGTCCGCTGCGCAAACGGGAGCACTACCTGGCCGTGGTCGGGCAGCGCATCGAGGTGAAGGTGTCCGTTCCGGACGGCGCCAAGCGACTGCGCGGCACGCTGCTTTCGGTGGGACCGAATTCGCTGACCATCCGTCCGGTGCCACGCACCGAGATGACGGTGCCCGGGGAAGCGGGCGAGGCCGCAGCGGCTGTGCCGACGGTGCCGCCGGTGGTCAAGGAGCCGGTCACGATCGGGCTGACCCGGGTGCGCGAAGGCAACCTGGATCCCGATTTCGATGTGCAGGCGATCATCCACG
>JAIFKS010000140.1 GCA_020049465.1 bacterium
GTTTCCGCCCTGACGCCGCTCCGCGCGGTGGACGGCCCCCAGGACATCGAGGCGGGGCGCCACGGCATCCTGCTGCAGAAGCATGGCCGCCAGGCGGTGTTCCTGCCGCAAGTGGCCACCGAACAGGGCTGGGATCTCGCCACCACGCTCACCAATCTGTGCCGCAAAGCCGGGCTGCCCGGCGACGCCTGGCGCGAAGGGGCGCACCTGCGCGTTTTCGAGGCGGAAGTTTTCTAGTTGTCCCCTGCCCGGTGGACGGCTATTTTCAGCCCTTGCGTGTCCTGATGGCGGGGTAACCCCTTACCTTCGCTCGATTCTGTTTGCCCGGGAACTCGCCGCGACGGCGGATCCCGAGGAAGGCGGTTCCGATGGGTCTGCTCGACAAGGTCGGGAAGTTCCAGTTGGCCAGAGAGCTGATGGCAGCGGACCTGTACAACTACTTCCGCGTGATCGAGTCCGCCCAGGAGAATACCGTCCGGTACAAGGGCAAAGAGATCATCATGCTGGGCAGCAACAACTATCTGGGGCTGACCAATCATCCGAAGGTGAAGGAAGCCGCGCGCGCGGCCATCGCCAAGTACGGCACCGGCTGCGCCGGCTCGCGCTTCCTGAACGGCACGCTCGACATCCACATCGAGCTCGAAGAGAAGCTGGCCCGGCTGGTCGGCAAGCCCAAGGCGCTCGTGTTCTCGACGGGCTTCATGGTCAACCAGGGCGTGCTCAGTTCGCTGGTGCAGCGCAACGAAACGATCATCGTCGACCGCACCGACCACGCCTCGATCATCGACGGCGCCCGCCTGTCGTTCGCCGACGTGCGCAAGTTCAAGCATAACGACATGGACAATCTGGAACTGGTGCTGCAGAACGAGCGCGACCGCAACAAACTGATCGTGGTCGACGGCGTCTTCTCCATGGAAGGCGACATTGCGCGTCTGCCGCAGATCGTCACCCTGGCCGAGAAGTACGATGCCGTGGTCATGGTCGACGACGCGCACGGCATCGGCGTGCTGGGTGACCACGGCCGCGGCACCTGCAACCACTTCGGTCTCACCGACCGCGTGCACCTGATCATGGGAACGTTCAGCAAGTCGCTGGCGTCCGTCGGCGGCTTCATCGCCTCGGACGAGGACACCATCCACTTCATCCAGCACCAGGCGCGGGCCCTCATGTTCTCGGCGAGCATGCCGCCCGCTTCGGTCGCCTCGGTCTCGGCCGCGGTCGACGTGATGCTGGAGGAAACCTGGCGCCACGAGGCGCTGTGGCGCAACAACGACATCATGCGCGCCCGCCTGCAGTCAGCCGGCTTCAATACCGGCCCGAGCCAGACGCCGATCATCCCGGCGATCGCGGGCGAGGACATGACCGCCTTCGTGTTCTGCCGCCGGCTCATCGACGAGGGCGTGTTCGTCAATCCCGTCGTTTCCCCCGCCGTCGAGCAGGGCAACGCCCTGATCCGGCTGAGTCTCATGGCCACCCACACCGAGGACGAGATCCACAAGGCCATGGACATCATGGAACGCGTGGCACGGGAACTGAAAATCATCCCGGGCCGCTGACCCCCGTCGCGGCGCGGCCAAGGAGGGCGACATGGCCGTGAACATCGTCCCGGTCGGCGCGGACCACAAGCTCCTGGACCGGTTCCTCAAGCTCCCCTTCGACGTCTACGGCGACGACCCCCATGTGGTCTTCCCGCTGCTGGGCGAACAGAAGAAATTCTTCAGCCGGCAACACAACCCGTTCTTCGATCACGCCGGGACCGAACTGTGGCTGGCGATGCGCGACGGTCGCGCCGTCGGCCGCATCGCCGCCTGCGTCGACGCGACGAGCAACGCCCACCACCACGAGCAGGTGGGGTTCTTCGGTTTCTACGAAGTGTTCGACGACGCCGAGGCCGCCGAAGCCCTGCTGCGGACGGCCGCCGACTGGATCGCCGCGCGAGGCATGGACACGATGCGCGGACCGGGCTGCTTCACGTCGAACCACGACTGCTACGGCCTTCAGGTCGCCGGCCGCTTCGACCGGCCGATGATCGGCATGCCGTACAACCCCCGCTATTACGAAAAGCACTTCGCCGATTTCGGCCTGGCCGGCGCCAAGGACCTGTTCGCCTGGTGGATGGAAACCGGCGGCGTGATGCCGGCGAAGATGCAGGAGATGATCGACCGCGTGCTGGAGCGTCCCGGCCTGGTGATCCGCCCGTTCGACATGAAGCACTTCCTGGCCGAGGCCTCGCTGGTCCGCGAACTGTACAACCGTTGCTGGAGCGAGAACTGGGGATTCATCCCGCTCAGCGATGCTGAATTCGCCTACATGGCCAAGGACATGAAATCGATGGTGGATGCCGATTTCATGCTGGTCGCCGAACTGGAAGGCCAACCGGTCGGCTTCGCCCTGACCATCCCCGATTTCAACCAGGCGACCCAGCCGCTGCGGGGGCGCCTGCTCCCGTTCGGCTGGCTGAAGTTCCTGCTCGGCAAGCGGAAGATCCTTTCGGCGCGGTGCATCCTGATGGGCGTGCTGCCCGAGCACCGCAAGCTGGGCATCGACATGGGCCTGGTCTACAAGACGATGCAGTCGGCCTTCGCCAAGGGCATCACCCACGGCGAGTGCTCGTGGATCCTGGCCGACAACCGGGCGATGAACCGGATCCTCGAAGGCTACGGCGCCGAGTGCTACAAGACCTACCGCGTCTACGAGAAGAAACTGGCATGACCACCGCCGGTCCGGGAGCGGACAGACTGGTCGTCCTGACCGGCGCCTCGGGCTTCCTGGGCAGCCATCTGGCCGAGGCGCTGCTGGGCGACGGTTGGCGCGTCCGCGCCACTTGCCGCGCCGACAGTGACCGCCGCTGGCTGGCCGATCGGCCCGTCGAGTGGCGGGTCAGCGATCTGCACAGCGCCGAGGATTGCCGGGCGCTCGTCCACGGAGCGCACACCGTGATCCACTGCGCCGGCGTGGTCTCGGCCCTGCGCGAGAGCGACTACCAGCGCGGCAACGTCGAGACGACCGCCAACCTGATCAGGAGCGCCTCCTTCTCGCTGCCGGGCGACGGCGCCTTCATCCTGGTCTCGAGCCTGGCCGCGCACGGACCGGCGGGACTGGACCGCCCCGCGGTCGAGAGCGACCCCTGCCGCCCGATCACGGCCTACGGCCGCAGCAAGCTGGCGGCCGAGGAGCTGGTCGTCGGCCAGGCCTGGCCTTTTCGCACGGCGGCCATCCGCCCACCCGCCCTGTGCGGCCCCCGCGACCGCGCCTTCCTGCCGCTCCTGCACTACGCGTACCAGGGCTGGACGGCGCGCTTCGGCCGGCGGATGACCGGCCTGTCGCTGCTGGACGGCCGCGATGCCGCCGCCGCCGTGGCCGCCGTGGCCCGGACGCCGGCCGCGCGCGGCGTCTACTTCGCCGAGGACGGCCGCAAGGGTTACAGCTGGGACGACCTCAACGCGGCGCTGGCCCGCGCGGTCGAACGCCCGGTGCGTTCGGTGACCGTGCCTCTTCGCGCCCTGCGGCTGGCCGGGCGCCTGAGCGGCGGCTGGCGACCGGGCCGGCTGTCCGTCCTGGGACCGGACCGCCTGCGCGACCTGGACACCGACGGCTGGGTGTGCGACGGCAGCCTTCTGACGGCCGCGACCGGATTCGTCGCCGCGCGCGACGCCGCCGCCAGCTTCACCGACGCCGTGCTGTTCTACCGGAAGGCCGGCTGGCTGTGAGCATACGCCGCCACCTGGTCAACCTTTCGCTGCGGCGGATGAACCACGACCGCCTGACGGTCGTCTACCTTTCGCTCAGCGCGTTCTATCCGGTGCTGAAGCCCTCGGTGTTTCCCGATCCCTGGGCCAACGCCGCGCTGCATCTGGGCCTGGCTGTGCTCGTGTGGTTCGTCCCGCCGCTGATGCGCGCGAGCGGACACACGTTGTGGCGCCTGCTGGGCGAGATCTACCTGCCCCTCATCTTCCCGCTGTTCTACGCGGAGATGGAGCATCTGGGCCTGATCTACTTCCCGTTCGAGGGAAGCCTGGATCCCGCGCTCATCAGCCTCGAACAGTGGATTTTCGGATTCCAGCCCAGCATCACCTGGTCGCAGGTCTGGCCCTGGCCGTGGTTCCACGAACTGATGGAATTCGCCTATTTCACGTACTACTTCCTGGCCGCCGCCTACGTGTGGCTGGTCATGCGCGCGCCGGGCCCCGACCGCGAGCGCCGCTGGGACGCGCTGCGCGACTTCGTGCGCGACCTGAGCGTGACCATGCTCATCTGCTACACGTTCTACACGCTGTTCCCGGCCTGGGGACCGAAATATTTCCGTCTGGGCTATGTCGAGGTCGGCGGCGGGCCGTTCACGGCGATCATGCGCCACATCCACGAGAACGGCGCCATCCTGGGCGCCGCCTTCCCCTCGAGCCACGTGGCCGCGTCGCTCATTCCCTGGTGGCACACCTGGCGCCGCTTCCCGCGCCACCGCTGGTGGATGACGACGCTGTTCGTGCTGCTGTGCATGTCGACGGTCTACAACCGCTACCACTACGTGGTGGATGTGTTCGCCGGGCTGTTGCTGGGCGCGCTCGTCATGTACGCCGGCTCGCGGCTCGGCGATACCGCGCGCGACCGTCTGCGCCGGCGTTGGCGCTGAGGCGGACTCCGAAAAAACAGCCCCCGCCGAGGCGGGGGCCGTAAACCCAGATCGATGCGGCGCGGACGCCTTAGCGGAACAGGCTCTTGACCTGACCCCAGCTCGTACCCTGATCCGACGTCTGCGTCGAAACCGAGGCGACCGGGATCGACGGATCACCCGAGGCGACGACGACCTGCTGCCAGATGTCGCCCGGCAGGCGCACACAGGGCAGGTTGCCGGGCACCGCCGGCGACGCCACCGCACCCAGGAAGAACTCGGCGTTCTCGAGGGCCGTCGATTCCACCGTGAACACGGCCAGCTTGGTCAGCATGGTCGCGGGCATCGGCGTGGACATGGTGGCGGCGAAGTCGGTCGGACCGCCGGACGTCGCCGTGGCGCCCACCGGCAACTCGACACCGGTGATGAGAGCGCCGCCGACGATGGCGAACGAAGTCTGCCAGCCCGTGATGAATTCCATGGTGGGTCGGGTCAAAATAAGGTCGACCTGGTACGTGCCCGGCGCCAGCAGGCTCAGGTCGACGGAGCCGGCCTCCGGGTCGAAATAAAGCCCCAGGGCATCGGGACCCGGCAGGACCTGATCGGCGGTCGCCACGACCGGCAACAACAGAAGCGTCGCCAACATCATCCAGCGCATGTTTCGCATGTACTTCCCCTGATATCGATCCCTGACGGACGGCACCCCCACCGGCCATCGGTGCGCGTTTTCACTCGGACCGTGGAAACGCAGGCATCCATGGGAGATAATAGCGCACTATAGATCATTTTTCAACAGTAAAAATAACCATAATGGGCTGTTATGCTATTTTTAGCGCTCAAACGACAATTTCAGCACACCGTCGCCGACGAACCGCCGGCCCAGGGCTCAGCCTCAGGTGAATCCGCCGGACCCGCAGGCCCCACCCCGCAGGCCGCCCCCGGTCGACGGGTCGCCACCACCGGTGGCGAACGCGGAAAGACCGCGCGTCACTTCCGGGGACTGGCACGCCGGGCAGGCGACATCGCCGGCCTCGAGTTCGGCCAGGCTGAGAAGTTCCTCGAAGACTTTGCCGCACTTCAGGCAGCTGAACTCGAACAGGGGCATGATCACTCCTCCAGGCCCGCGGCCGTGCGTCCGGCGCGGGACCGCCATCAGGACGGGTCGTCGGACGGTTTCACATCGGAAGTCGGACTCTTGGCGGAACCCTTCGAATCCCGATCACCGATCGGGCACACTTTGTCAGGGCCTCAGCCGGGGCGGATCCCGAATCGCGGCAGCACGAACTGCACCACCACGAAATAGGCCACCAGGAAGATGATGAATCCTTCCACATCGCTCCTTGGGGACGAGGGCGGCCGACTTCGGTCGGCCCTAACGGTTGCATACTTTCCTAGATGATAATATGATTCTCCACAAACGTCAAGAGAGCCGCCAATCCGTTGACGGACAATCAGTTGGCGCCGAGCCGGCTGCGGACACAATTTCCGCGGCACCGCCTAGAAGGTGCCGCGGACCCAGCCGCCGTCGGCGACCACGCACTGTCCGGTGATGTAGCCCGCCGCCCCGGACATCAGGAAGACGACCAGCGCCGCCAGTTCGTCCGCCTCGCCCAGCCGCCCCAGCGGGATCTCGCGCGTCCAGCCCTCGATCACCTGTTCACGGGTGGCCCCGGTCTGCTCCTGCTTGCGGGTGATCAGGCGCTCGACCGCACTGGTCAGATGAAACCCGGGCGCCACCGCGTTGACCGTGACCCCGGAAGCGGCGACCTCCAGGGAGAGCGTGCGGACCAGGGCCTGCACCGCCGGACGCAGCACGCTCGAGAGCATCAGGTTCTCCACCGGCTGGTAGACGCTGACCGAGGTGATGCACACGACGCGGCCCCGGCGGCGCTCGACCATCCCGGGCACGACGAGCCGGCACAGCCGCACGGCGCTTTCGACCGTCAGCCGGTAGGCCGCCTCCCAGGCGGACAGGTCCAGGTCGGCGAAATTGCCGGCCGGCGGCCCGCCGGCGTTGACCAGCAGCAGGTCCGGCGGTCCCAGTTCGGCCGTGGTCCGCGCCAGGGCCTCGCGCAACTGGGCGTCGTCCGTCACGTCGGCTGCCAGGGGCAGCACGCACCCCGCGCCGGCGCCGTGGACCCGCGCGCCCTCGCGGGCCACCTCCGCCGCCGTTTCCCGGAGCGCTTCCGGCCCCCGCGCCAGCAAGGCGACAGCGGCGCCCTCTGCGGCAAGACGCAGGGCCACGGCGCGGCCGAATCCTCTCGATCCTCCGGTGATCAGAGCCGTACGGCCCGCCAGTCCCAGGTCCATGTCCGACGCCCCTTCCGCCGGCACTGGGCCGGCGCCGGCATCATAGGGCATATGGCGCCACGGGCCTACCCCGAGGGGCCGACCACGGAGCGATCCCCCCGCCGGCGCCCTTGGCGGCACGCCGGTTGCAAGTCGAAGGCGCACCATGGAAACAGCGGCCACCGCCGGAAACGACGGGGCCTCCCGGGGAACAACGGGAAACGATGAGAAAGCCCGCGGGCCGCCGGCAGCGTGCAGAGATGGACATCCCATGCGCAAAGCACAGCAATCCGCACTGCAGCGCTACATGGCCCGGCGCGGCGCCCCCCCCGCGCCGGCGCCTGACCGGCGTCCGTTCACGCACTGGCGCTGGGTGCGGCTGGCGGTGCTGACGGTGCTGCTGGCGTCGACCTACGCGCTGGTCGGCCGGCCGCGGATCGCCGAACCGGTGAAGCTGACCTACGAGATCGACCTGACCGCCGCCGCCACGGGCCGGCTCGTCATCACCATGATCTGCGACGGCGACCTGCCGGAAAGCCTGGACCTGGTCCTGCCGCCGGGCGTTTTCGGCAATCCCGCCGGCGGCGTGCGTGCCCGCGACCCGCAGGCCCACGAACTGGGCCCGGACGGGCGTCAGGTCCGGCCGCTGCACGTGCGGAGCGTCGAGGACGGCTGGCGCCTGGAAACCTCCGGCAGCCGGCGGACCGGGTTCATCTACACCGTCGACCTGAGCGCCACCCCGGGCAGCGAACAGGATGTGCGCCGACACATCTCCACCCCCGTGGCGGGCGGCGTGCGGGCCGCCGGGTTCGAGATCTTCCTCGAACCGCTGGGCGTTGCCGTGAGTGACCTGACGGTGCTGGTCCACAATCCGGCGGACATGCCGCTGCTGGTGCCCTGGCCGGCGCTGGTGCGCAACGAAGGGCCGCGCCGGTCCGCGAGCGATGCGAGCCTCGGCTTCGGCCAGGGCTACCGGCCGGCGGAGGACACCTCGCTGGCGACCTCGCTGGAAACGCCGGCCGCAGCGGCGCCCGTGCCGGCCAACCTGATGTTCCATCCGCGCGATCTGGCGGACCTGAACAACGCCCTGCTGGTCTGCGGCGACATCCGCACCCTGACCACCCAGGCGGGCGACTGCGTGATCCAGCTCGCGACCGACCGCGACTGGCTGTTCGCGGACGAAGCGGCGCTGGATCTGGTCCGGCGCATCGCGCGCACCGAGATGGGCTTCTTCGGTTCGGCCCCCACCGACCAGATCACGGTGCTGCTGTCGGCCAACGACATCACCGGCAGCGAACGGTTCGACGTCTACGGCGTGCACACCGGAAGTTCGGTGCTGGTCATGCTGGATGCGGAAACCACCTGGGGCATGCTCGAGGAGCAGGCGGCCAGCGTGATCGCCCACGAGATGTTCCACGGCTGGCTGGGCGAGGCTGTCCGCCAGACCGATCCGGCGATGCTGTGGTTCACCGAGGGCGCCACGACCTGGTACGCCGCCCGCATGTTGACCGCGGCCGGGATCTGGCGGCCCGACCATGCGCGCGGGGTGCTGGGCGCCCGCCTGGATCGCGACTACGCCGGCAACGGCCTGCTGGGGCGCATGCCGGTGGCGACGGCCGCCGCCGACGTCATGGCCTCGAACGAACAGGTCCGCTACGGCTACGCCGGCGGTGTCACCGCCTGCATGGCCCTGGACGAGATGCTGGCCGAGGCCAGCGGACGGACTCGCCCGCTGGACGAGGTCATGCGGCGCCTGTACACCGAGCACCGCGGCCAGCCCCTGACCCGCCTGAAACTCGAGGAAACGGTCGCCGCCGTGACCGGCGTGCGGTGCGGCGTCTGGCTGGACACCTACGTGTACGGGAAAACCACCTTGCCGCCGGTCAAGAGCATGCTTTAGATTCGGGGCTGACGGCGACGCGACAGGATGCTTCCAGTTAGCGTCCTGCCGCGTCGCCTTTTTTTGCCTTGTTGGGACCGGCGCCCGCCGCGGGCGGGGCCGGGCCTTGCGCCCCGACCGTACGACCAGCCAGCGGGAGAACCACGTGCAGACGCCGAGCGGCAAGAATTTCGAACGGACGCTGGTGACCAGCGCGCTGCCCTACGCGAACGGCGACATCCATCTGGGGCACCTGGCGGGCGCCTATCTGCCGGCGGACATCTTCGTGCGCTACCTGCGGCTGCGCGGCGAACCGGTCCTGTACATGTGCGGCACCGACGAATACGGCGTGCCCATCACGCTGGCTGCCGAGAAGCAGGGCATCTCGCCGAAGGAACTGGTCGACCGCAACTACGCCTCGATCAGCAGGTCGTTCGAGGCCTTCGGCATCTCGTTCGACAACTTTTCGCAGACCAGCCGCGAGGTGCACACGCAGACGAGCCAGGAGTTCTTCCTGGACCTGCACCGCCAGGGGCTGCTCGTGCAGAAATCGACGCAGCAGTTCTACAGCCCCACCCAGCAGCGCTTCCTGGCCGATCGCTACATCGAGGGCACCTGCCCCAAGTGCAAGTCGGCCGGTGCGCGCGGCGACCAGTGCGAAGCCTGCGGCACCAGCCTGGACCCCACCGAACTGATCGAGCCGCGCAACGTGCTGGACAACTCGCCGCTGGAACTGCGCGACACCACGCACTGGTTCCTGCCGCTGGGCCGCTGGCAGGACCAGTTGGAGACCTGGCTGGCCGGTCATCCGGAATGGAAGGACAACGTCCGGCTGTACTGCCGCGGCTGGTTCCAGGACAAACTGGGCGACCGCGCGGTGACGCGCGATCTGAACTGGGGCATCCCGGTGCCGCTGCCCGGCCACGACGGCAAGGTGTTCTATGTCTGGTTCGAGGCGCCCATCGGCTACGTCTCGGCCACACGTGAATGGGCCGCGGCGCAGGGCGATCCCGAGGCCTGGCGCACCTGGTGGCAGGACCCTTCGACGCGCCTGGTGCACTTCATCGGCAAGGACAACATCTTCTTCCACGCGCTGATGTTCCCGGCCATGCTGATGGTCCACAGCGCGGACTGGGTGCTGCCGGACAACGTGCCGGCCAACGAGTTCCTGAACCTCGAGGGCCGCAAGCTGTCGACCAGCCGGGGTTTCGCGGTCTGGCTGCCGGAATACCTGGCGGCGTTCAAGCCCGATCCGCTGCGCTACACGCTGGCCCGCAACCTGCCCGAGACGCGCGACATGAACTTCACCTGGGAAGGCTTCCAGGCGCGCAACAACAACGAACTGGGCAACAATTTCGGCAACCTGATCAACCGCGTGCTGACCTTCATCCACAAGTACTTCGAGGGCAGGGTGCCGCAGTGGTCGCCCGAAGCGATGACCGAACTGGACCGCCAGGCTCTGGCCGAGGTCGAGGCCGACCTGGCCGCGTGGGCCGCGGCGCTCGAGAAGTTCGAGATCAAGAACGCGATGGAGGCCGCCTTCCATGCCGGCCAGGTGGGCAACCGCTACTTCGACGAGTCGGCGCCGTTCCGTTCGCGCAAGGACGATCTGGTCCGCTGCGAGCAGAGTCTCGGCGTGTCGATCCAGATCCTGCGCTCGCTGGCGGTGATGCTGGCGCCGGTGGTGCCGTTCGCGATGGAGAAGGTCTGGGCCTGGCTCGGGCTGGAGACGCCGCTGTGGCAGGGCGGTTGGGCCGAGACGCAGAGCGCCATCCCGGCGGGCCGGCAGCTGGGCACACCGGAAATCCTGTTCCCGCGGATCGAGGACGAAGTCATCGCCCGCGAGGTGGCGCGGCTGCAGAAGCTGATCGCCGAATAGGCGTCGGCGGACGCGACCGACGGCACAGACAGCGGAGAAGGAAATGCAGGCGAACCTTTCGCCGTGCGCTCCAACGGGCGCTGCGGCGCGGATTCGCCTGCTCTCCTGCCGACCGCGGATCCGGGATCCGCTCCACGTTACCTGAACAGCGCCTTCAGATCACTCCAGGACGCGGATTCGACCGCCACCATGCTCGCGTTCACCGCGAAGACAGGGTTGTCCGGGCCATCGGGGTAGCAGTGCAGGTAATGCCCCGTTTCGTAGTCGTCGGTTTCGAGGTAGACGGGGAACTCGTCGAAGCCGTGGCCGGCCAGCGCCGATCCCGTCAGGTAGAAGAACGCCGGCTCGGTATCGCTCATCCTGACCCAGAACGTCATCAGATGGATGACATCCGCGGGGGGATGGGGCTCCGCGCCGCGAGCGACCACGAAATCCGGCGGCGACGCCACGTTCATGGACCATCCGGGAATGAACCAGCCCAGGATCTGCGCGTTGGACGGCACGACGACGGTGCACGCCCAGGCAACGACGCCGACGGTGGTCGTCGGCCGCGTCATCAGCAGGTACACGGGGATGAGGTCAGCGGCCACCGCTGAAACACTCGACTGCGTCGCCTCCAGGTCGGCATAGATACCGATGCCGTCCGGCGCCGGGTCGATCTGCGCAGTCGCCGAAGTCATGGAACAGAACAGGAATACGATCACGATCGCTGTAGGTCGCATGATTCCCTCCTTGATTCCGGTGGGTTGATGTCAGCATACGGAATTGAAACTCGAGCAGCAACGCGAATGAGTGACGGTTACCCCGGTCCTGCAGATCCGCCGCCGCCGGCCCGCGGCACGGCGTCGAACGCCGCGGCGACCGCTGCCTGCCGCATCCGCGATTCCTCGGCCGGCGAGAGGTTCAGCACCGCGCGCGCCGCCGCGTATTCCCCGCGCAGGTCCAGACCGAACAGCGTGCGGTCGTCCGTGTTCAGGCAGCACGGCACGCCGGCATCGAGGAACGCGCGCAGCGGATGCGAAGCGAGTGTCGGCAGCGCTCCGGTGGCCACGTTGCTGCGAGGGCACAGTTCGACGAACACGCCGCGCGCAGCCAGTTCGCTCAGCAGCGACGGATCGCCCGCCGCCGCCAGACCGTGCCCCAGCCGCACAGCGCCGCAGTCGTCCACGGCCTGGCGGATGGAATCGCGGGCGGCCTCGCCCATCGCCGTGACTTCGCCGGCGTGGATGCTCACGCCCAGACCCGCGGCGCGCACCGCTCCGAACAGGGGCGCGAAAGTCGCGGCCGGGCCGGTCACCTCGTCGCCGCCCAGCCCGAACCCCACCACGCCCTGCGCCCGGCCCGCTCGTTCGGCGCACTCCCAGGCGCGCCAGGCGGCGTCCAGACCGAACTGGCGCACCGCGTCGGGCAGCCAGCGCATCGTCACGCCGTGTGTCTCGAGCGCTTCGTCGGCCGCCTCGCTGAGCGCCGCCTGCACGGGGCCGGGGTCGAGGCCACGCTTCAACAGCACGCCGTACGACACCGAAACCTCCGCGTAGAACACATCATCGGCGTGCAGCTGGGCCGCCAGATCGAGGGCCAGTTCGTGGAAATCGCGCGGCGTGCGCATGACGCTGGTCACGCGCTTGTACAGTTCCAGGAAACCGTGGAAGCCGTCGAAGGGAAACGCCTGCCCGGACGGATCCAGGCAGGCGGCAGGAAGGTCCGGTCGACCGTGCCGGTCGCCGAGGGCGATCAACCGCGCCGGCGTGATCGACCCCTCCAGATGCGTGTGGAGTTCGATACGGCCGCCCGTCAGGGGTATGCGGGCGGCCGGATCGTTCATCGCACCAGCGTCAGACGACGGCTGCGCAGGCCCTCGGACGAGTGCGCGCACAGGAAGTACACTCCCTCGGCGACCGGTTGGCCCGCTTCATTGCGCCCGTCCCAGGTCGTCTCCATCCAGGCGCCGGTGCCGGCGCCGCTCAGCAGGTGGCGCACCAGGCGCCCCCGCACATCGAACACGTTGACCTCGAGCGCATCGCCGTCCAGGGCGCGGAAGCTGAGCGACACCTGCGCACGGCTCGGATTGGGGAAAGCCGAGACGGCCAGACCGTACGACGGCGCCGCCTCGGACGGGCCGGCCAGATCCTGCAGGGCCAGCGTGCGGCCGTCCTGCGTCGCCGCGGTGACGGCGTAGCTGAGCGCACCGCCTGTCGGCGGTGCCGCCGGGCCCGGATCGACGAAGCGGTAGGCGCGACCGTCGGTGGTCAGGACGCCGGCCCCAGAGGCGTCGCGCTGCGCCGGGCCGGACCAGATCGCGGTCTCGGACACGAGCCGACCCCGCGCGTCCCGCACACGGCGGTTCAGATCCAGCCTCGCGATGTTGTCCACCGGTTCGGCCAGGGCGAAAGCCAGATCCACCTGGCCCCGGTCGCCGGACGGGACCCAGGCGGCGCGCCAGGACTGCATCTCGGCCGCGACAGGGCCGGTCGAGGAATGCAGCAGGTGGACGAAACCGGAGATGGCTCCCGTTTCCTCGACCTCCGTCTGGCTGCTGCCGTTGGGCGCCGCGACGGCGAAGTCCGCCAGACCATCGCCGTCGAAGTCGCCGGCCGACGCCACGGTCCGGCCGTACAGATCGTCCGGCGCGGTGCCGGGGCGCAGCGGCACGTTCGGATAGGGATCGAGGCCCGCGGCCGTGACCTGTGAGGCCTGACCGCCGTGGTAGATGTACGCGCGGCCGGCGCGGGAGCCGGACTGGTCGGAGCCGGGCGCGCCGATCAGCAGATCCTCATTGCTGGTTCCCAGCACGTCCCCCACGCGGGCCAGCGAGAGGCCCAGGGAATCGGAGGCCGCCTCGCCGGCGACGTAGCGGTCGCCCGTGGCCACAGGACTGGACGCGCCGAAGATGATCTCGACCCGGCCGGACTCGGCCCCGCCGTCGTCGCACAGCGGCGCGCCGATCGCCAGATCGTCAAGGCTGTCGCCGCTCCAGCGGCCGGCGTTGCGCACCGCGTAGCCGTATTGGCTGTTCGCCTTGTTCGTGGCACCGCCGATGGCTGTGAAATCGGCGACGGCGTCCGGAGTGGCGCAGCCAAGACATCCTTCGAAAACGTAGACCGCACCGGCGTCGGCGCCCTGGGCATTGTTCCCTGGTGCACCGACCGCAACGCAGTCCTCGGAGCCGGCCAGGAAGTTGCCCGCGTCGCTGACCGACCAGCCGAAACGATCTTCGGCGATCAGCCCGTTCAGGACCGTGGCGTCGGCCAGGTCCGTGCTCGGACCGCTGCTGCCCGCGCCGTAGATCAAGTAGGCCGACCCCGCGTTGGCACCGGTGTTGTCGCTGAGGGGAGCTCCGACGATGAAATCGTCGTGGCCGTCGCCGTCGAAATCACCGGCCGCGGAAACGGACCAGCCGAAGCGGTCGCCGCCGTCCTCGCCGGCGATGATCAGGTCGGCTGCCGTCGCCGCCGGGCCTGAAGTCAGTGAGCCACCGAAAAAGACGTAGACCCGGCCACGCTCGGCGCCCCCGGCGTTCGACATCGGCGCGCCGACGGCAAAATCGTCGCGGCCGTCGTTGTTCACGTCGCCGATCCGGGCCACGGAACGCCCGAACTGTTCGGGCGCGACCCCGGTCAGGATAACCGGCGGGATAGCGGTCACCCAGGGCCCGCCATACCAGAAAAACACCTTGCCGGCATAGAAGTTGTCCCCAGGGGCGCCAACCAGGAACTCGTCGGCCCCGTCAGTGTTGCTATCCTCAAGTTCGCTCATGGAAAAGCCGAACAGGTCATTATTGACGCCGAGTTGGTCGCTGAAATAGCCCTGGGCGTGCGCGGAAGCCGCCGCCAGGGTGCAGACCAAGGCCAGCCCCGGTATTCCGAGTCCGGCACAGTGTTTGCGTGTCAGCGGTCGAAACAAGACCGAACCTCCTGATTTCGCGGCGAAATGCCCTTTCAAACGGCCCAACCGACGTAACGGCGGGCGATTTGCGGGCTGCGCGCGCGAGGTCGGGACTAATCATAACACGGGCGCGGGGCCTGGTGACAGGCTCAAAAGCCGGGGAAAACAGGCCGGTGTCGAGAAACACCTTGCCCTGACCCCGGGTCGGAATGCAAATTTGTTCGCTGGGATACGGCCTTTCCGGCCGACTGCTTGGAGGATGGATCCTGAAGATGTTCTTTCAAAAACTTCAGATGCCCCGTGGCCCGCGGATCCGGCTCCGCCCGATCCTGGCCACCACGGTCATCGGCGGCGCTGCCGCGGCGGTTTGGGCCCTGAGCGGGCAGGCGCCGCACGGCGATGTGGTCACCGCCGGGTACGATCTGTCCCGGGTCGTCGAATCCACGCTCGTACACAATCCCCTTCTGCCCGACCTGAAACTGAAGCTCAGCCATGCCCAGGCGGCCGACCTGGCCGGATCCTACGTGCGCCATGCTTCGTTCGAACAGGCCGCCAGCGACCAGATCACCGCCGAAATCCCGGGACCGGTGGCGACCCCCGGCTCCGGCGAAACCGAACTGAAGATCGAACGCGGGCAGAACTTCTACGATGCCCTGCTCGCCCGCGGCGCGGACCACGACGACATCCTGCAACTGGTCGAGTCCTGCAAGCCGTTCCGCAACCTGCGGGCGGTGCGCAACGGCGAAGTGTTCCGTGTGCAGATCGGACCCGGCGGCCGGTTGCAGTCCCTGGGCTTCGACCTGGACGAGGAGAGCTTCGTCAACTGGGTGCGCGAGGGCGACACCTATGTGCGCGAGGACGGCACCTATCCCGTACAACGGCGCTACCGTGGCGTGCACGGCTCGGTGAAGGGTTCGTTGATCGCGAGCCTGGAAGCGCTTGATGTGCCCACCGCGCTGGCTCCGAAGCTGGCCGACATCCTGGGTTGGGACATCGACTTCCGTCGCGATCTGCGCGAAGGCGACTCCTTCCGGATCGTCTACGAGGAAGTGTGGCGCGACGACCGGTTGGTGCGCTCGGGCGCCATCCAGGCCGTGGAGTTCGTCAGCCGCGGCAAGCCTCGCCGCGCATTCCTGTTCGATGACGGCACGGGCGACCCCGGCTACTTCGATCCCAACGGCGGCAGCCTGACCAAGTCGCTGCTGCGCGCGCCGCTGCAGTACTCGCGGATCAGCAGCGATTTTTCTTACCGCCGGTTCCACCCGGTGCTGGGCAAGATGATGCCGCATCTGGGCATCGACTACGCGGCGCCGCTGGGCACTCCGGTCAAGGCGGCCGGCGACGGCGTGGTTCTGGCCGCGGCGTCGAAGGGCGGCAACGGGCGCTATGTTCACATCCGGCACGCGAACAAGAGCCTTGAGACGTATTACCTGCACCTGTCGAAGTTCGGCAAAGGGATCAAGTCGGGCGCGCGCGTGCAGCAGGGGCAGATCATCGGCTACGTAGGAGCCACCGGTTACGCAACCGGTCCTCATCTGGACTATCGCATCAAGATGAACGGCAAGTTCGTCAACCCGCGCACGATCAAGGCGCCGGCAGCCGAACCGCTGAGCGGCGAACGCCAGGCGCGTTTCCGCGAGCATGCCGAGCAGCTGGCCGCGACGCTGGCCGTCCTGCCGCCGATGAAGTCGATGGTGGTGCCGACGCTGTACGCCGGCACGCCGCCGGCCTGGTTCGGCGCGACGTACGCGGCCGCGGATCTGCCGTCACTGGTGCGGAACGTCGAATAGCCGGAACATCGAATAGACGGAACTACGGCGCCGCGTTGATCAGCAACGCGGCGTTTCGTATGCTGACCAGCAGTTCCTCCGGTATCGCGACGAGGCGACCCGATCCGGGCGTCCACATGGCCGCCGTCAGGCCCCCCTCGGGCTCCCGCAGCCACCCGAGTTCCCAGTTCAGCGCGCGCGCGGCCGTGCCCGCACCGTAGGTCAACTCCACACCCACGTGGCCATCGACCCGCAGCGGGGCGGGGGCGGTCCGCGGCGGCAGCGCCCGCAAGGCAGGCTGTCGGCTGAGGTTCACCACGAGATCCCGCACCAGTCCGTTGCGTTCCGCTTCACCGCGCGTCCAACCCTCGGCGGCCGGCAGGTCGGTCAGCCAGGCATTCCGGCCATCACCCGTACCGGGCTCTCCGCGCCGCGATCCGACCAGCAGCGGGCGGCCCTCGTAGCTGATCGCAAACCGGTCGGCGCCCAGCGCATACACCGGCAGAGCGCCGAGATCCAGCAAGGCGGATAACGGCTCCGACAACGTCTGGATCGCTTCCCGGTCGGCCACCAGCACCTGGCCGTGCCGCAGAACCGGCACGTTGCGCTCATCCAGCGGCGGCCCGAAAGCCAGTGAGGGCGTTGCCGATTCGCCATCGGCGGCCCCTCGCAGGGCCGGCCGCACGTCCGGCCCGGCCAGTGTCACCCGTCGCCACGGCGGATTCAGGCCCCACGCGGCGATCAGTTCCAGGGAACGCTCCGGAGGAGCCATTTCGCGCACGACGACGTCACTGATCTCGTAGAGGAACCGTTCGATCGCGCGGGTCGAGGCCTGCAGCCACAGACCGTCGGCATCGGTACGGCGCCGGTCGTCGTATTGCGCGTGGTATTGGTCGGCCACCGGACCGAAGGCCGCGGCGCCATCGGGCGCGTGCAGCCACCAGACCGCGTCGCGGCGGACCAGCGTCCACGGCCGGCCATCCCGCTCGAGCGAAATCCTGTCGACACCTTCGCTGCTGACACCCGGCAGCAGCACTTTCGCGCGGACCGCATCCGGCAGCGAAGCCAGCCGGTCGCGCAGCGCCGCGGTGACCGTGAAGCAGAATCGCCGTTCGCCGCCCGTGGCGTAGCGGGTGCCGTTCACCGGGTTCATGATGCCCAGGGCCAGGTCGAATTGCTGCCCATCGGCGCGGTGCACCGTCAACTGCACACCTTCGGGACCGTTGAAAGCGTAGCGCCGGTCGCCCGGTTCGGTGCCCGGCAGCAGCGGCCCCGCCTCGGCTGTGGTCAGGGCCTCCAGCAGGGCCGCCATGGCCTGGGGGTCCACGTCATCGACCAGGGCGCCGGTCAGGGTCCAGCCGCCGCCGGCCTGCAGGTCGAGGCGGTACGAGCGCCCGCGCACGTTCACCAGCAGCGCGTCGATGGGCGCTTCGGAACGCTGCAGGAGCGGCCCTCCCAACGACTGAGCGGCCGCACGGGGATCGTTGCGTGAAAACCACAGGAACCCCAGCGCCGCCACGGCGATCACCAGAAGCGCGATCGAGACCAGCGCCATTCCGCCTGGACGTCGGGTCATGATGGCTTTCCGGGTTCGCGGCGGCGGCGCAGCATGTTGCCCAGGGCCAGGCTGCCGACCAGGAGAGGCCAGCCCAGGATGGCACCCCAGCCGTAGATTTCCTTCTGCGCCGCCGACAAAACGACCGGCTGGCTGAGGGGATCGCGGCCGCGGACCTGGATCAGCGCTTCCTCGCGCGCCAGCCAGCCGACGGTATTGAGCAGCAGGTCGCGGTTGGCGTTCTGGTTGATGGTCGCGTTGTTGAGGAACTCGGAATTGCCGATCACGACGAGGCGGCCGGGACGTTCGGAGGCACGGCGCGATTCGAGGATCCAGCCGAACGGCAGCGGACCGGGGCGATCGGTCAGCGGATCGAATTCGGGACGCCCGGAGAACATCGTCTGCGGATCCGTTTCGCCCCAGCTGCTTTCGTTGGTGAGGAGCAGGGGTTCACCCGCGAGGGTGGAGTCGTTGCCCGGGGTGCGCATCACCGGCTGGGCCAGCGGGAACGACGTCACCAGCCCATGCAGGTCGTGCACGATCCGGTGATGGCTGTAGGTGTCGATGATCGCCAGCGTGCGCGCCCCCAGCCCCTGGGTGGCCGCCAGGCGGCCGCTGTCGATGAGCACTTCGCCCGTGGGCACCAGACGCCAGGTGCGCAGCCAGGCGACCCAGCCTTCGGGCGTGGGCGGATCGGTCAACATCAGCACGGCGCCGCCGCGCGCCACGAAGGCGTCGATCGCGGCGGCTTCACCCGGCTCGGGATCCAGCCGGGGGCCGGCAATCACCAGCACACTGCAGCTCTCCGGCACCCGCGCGCCGCCGGCCAGCACCAGGGTCTTCACGTCGTAGCCCTGGTCCGCCAGGGCCAGCGCGCAGGCGGCATAGCCCGGGCGTTCGGTGTTGTCCAGCAGGTGCTCGCCGTGGCCGCTCAGGAACATCACGCGGCTCAGACGACCCGAAGCCAGGCGGTAGACGGTGCTGAGCAGGGTGCCCTCCTCCGGCTGTTCCAGCGACTTGCGCCGGTCACCGACCGTCACCACGACCGTGCGGGTCGACTCCAATCCGAACTGCCGGAACAGGTCCGGGTCGACCTCGGGATCCACCATTTCGTAGCGGAAATGCCGGGAGCGCAGACTGCAGCTCCTGAGCAGGGTCTCGGTCTCCTCCCGCGCCGGGTCGAGATTCACATAGAAGGCGTACACCTGCACGTGGTCGTCTCCGGTCGGGCCGTCGCCTTCCTGCTGGTCGGCGCCTTTGCCCGCCAGAAGGTCGCCCAGCTGGTCCAGCACCTGCAGGCTCTGCGGCGCCAGGCTGTAGCGGCGATTGCCCGTCAGATCCCAGCTGTGCGCGAACTGCGCGCCGACCGTGTAGAGCAGCACGGCCACGACGACCGTCAGCAGTGCCGGCAGCCAGGGGCCCAGGCGGCGGTCGCCGGGAAGGCGACGGCCCGCATGCACGGCCCAGGCGGCCGTCAGCGGAACCGCAGTCATCCCGATGAAGTAGAGCAGATCCTGCGTGTTGACGACGCCGACGCTGAAGCCCTCGAAATGAGTCAGCAGCGACAGGTCCTTCGCGACGAGGCCGGCCACGCCGGGCAGGAACCGCTCGAAGACACCGACCAGGAACAGCGCCAGCGAAGCCATGAAAGCCAGGAAATACGCCACGACCTGGTTCGCGACCAGGGTCGAGGCCAGCAGTCCCCAGGCGACCAGGCAGGCGGCCATCAGGATCTGCCCCAGGACGGCCGTGAAGGCCGGCCCCGCCTCGGGACGCCCGAAAGTCCAGACCGCCAGGATGTAGGCCGAACCGGCGGCGATCATGGCCACGGCACCGAGCGTGCCGCCGAGCCACTTGCCCAGGATCCAGGTGCCGTCGCCGACCGGCCAGCTGGCGACCAGTTCGCGGCGGCCGGGTCGCAGGTCCGGCGCCATCAGGCGCATCGACAGGGCCGGCAGCAGGAAGAGCATGAAGAAGACGGTGTTGGAAACCAGCGGGCGGAACAGACCCTCGGCCAGATTGATGGCGCCCGCGCTGCCCGGGGACTGGAGCGCCGCCAGCGACATCTCGCTGTAGCCGAACAGGAAGATCGTGAAGAAGAGTCCGACCGAGACCAGGAAGCCGGTCAGCACCACCGGCGCCACGGCGCTGTTGAAGAACGCCGCCATTTCACGACGGGTGATGGCCAGGATGGTGGTCATGGCGCGCGATCCCTGCCGTCGTCGGTCCGCATCGCATCGTCAGCCGCCGGAGCGACCGGCTCACGATCGCCGGCGCCGGTCAGCCGCATGAACAGGTCCTCGAGACTGGGGCCCTTGTCGTGGATGTTCTGCAGCAGACCACCGGCCCGCAACACGGATTCCACCAGGCGGGGGCGGATCTCGACGGCGTTGCCGGCGATGCTCACCTCGGCGCCGTTGTCGGTGATGACGACGTCGTCCACGCCGGCGACGCTGGCCAGCGCCGCGGCCACGCGGTCACGGTCGCCGTCCCAGGACAGCACCACCGTGCGCGCGGCCAGGCCGGCGGCCAGCGGATCGGCCGCGGCCAGGCCCTCGCCCGATCGCTCGGCGACGACCCGCCCGTGGTCCAGGATGATCACCCTTTCGCACAGGGCGGCCACCTCGCTGAGGATGTGGCTGCTCATCAGCACGGTGCGGCGGCCGCGGAACCCGCGGATCAGTTCGCGGATGCCGACGATCTGGTTGGGATCCAGCCCGCTGGTCGGCTCGTCGAGCACCAGCACCGCCGGATCGCCGACCAGCGCCTGCGCCAGGCCCAGACGCTTGCGGAACCCGTGTGAAAGACGGCTGCTCAGCCGGTGCCGCACGTCCTGCAGGCCTGTCTGCTCCAGCAGGATCTCCAGTTGCGCGGCGCGCCCGGCGCGGGGAACACCCTTCAGGTCGGCCACGAACTCCAGCGTCGACAGCACCGATTGATCATCTGGCAGGGCGATCTGCTCGGGCATGAATCCGACCGCACGCCGGGCCGCCAGCGCTTCCCGCGCCAGATCACGGCCGGCGATGACGGCACGGCCGCCCGAGGCGGCGAGCGAACCGGTGAGGATCTTCATGACCGTGGACTTGCCGGCTCCGTTGGGGCCGAGCAGACCGGCGATCTCGCCGGATTCCACGCGGAAAGACACCCCGGCCAGAGCCGGGAGCTTTCCGTAGCGGCGCGTCAGTCCGGAAACTTCGATCATGCGTTCTTGCCTAGCGGGCTGCCCAGCGCATCAGACAGGCACCCCAGGTGAAGCCGGCGCCGAAAGCGCACAGAACCACGTTGTGCCCTTCGCGCAGGCGGCCTTCGTCGCAGGCCACACGCAGCGCCGACGGAATGCTGGCCGAGGTGGTGTTGCCGAAACGGTCGATCGTGATCATGACCTTGCTGTCGGGCAGCCCCAGGCGCTGCTGCGCGGCCTCGATGATGCGGATGTTCGCCTGGTGCGGCACGAAAAGGTCGACATCGGCGCCGGTCATGCCGTTGCGCTCGACGATCTCGGCCGTCACGCCGGCCATGCCCTTGACCGCGAACTTGTAGACGTCGCGCCCCTCCTGGTAGACGGTGTGCAGATTGTTCGCCACCGTTTCAGCCGACGCGGGCATCACGCTGCCGCCGGCCTTCTGATGCAGGAACCTGATGCCGACGCCGTCGACGCGGTTGATGGCGTCGATGATGCCGACGCGCTCGGGTTCGATGCGCTCGACCAGCACCGCGCCAGCCCCGTCGCCGAACAGGATGCAGCTGTTGCGGTCGCCATAATCGGTGATCGAGGACATGATCTCGGTTCCGATCACCAGGACGCGTTTCGCATGCCCCGCCTCCACCTGCGCGCGCGCGTTCTGGAGCGCGAAGATGAATCCGCTGCAGGCGCCTTCCAGGTCGAAACCCCAGGCGTTCACGGCGCCGATTTCGTGCTGGATGATGCAGGCGGTGGCCGGGAACACCATGTCCGGCGTGACCGTGGGCACGATGATCAGGTCGACTTCGGCCGCGGTGACACCCGCGTGCTCGAGCGCCTGTCGCGCCGCCAGCGCGCCGTGGTGCGACGCGCCCGTGCCGGGTTCAACCAGGCGGCGTTCGCGGATTCCCGTGCGCTCCACGATCCAGGCGTCATCGGTGTCGACCATCTTCTCGAGATCGGCGTTGGTGAGCCGACGCTCGGGAAAGCTCATGCCCACCCCGGTGATTCCGGCGGTGTGCAGCATCCTTGAGGCCATGCGGTCCTCCCTAAGTGTCTCCAAGCTGCAGTGTCTGTAGGCTGAAGAGTGTTTCCAGGCTGAAAGCGGCGCTCTGGATAGGCGATGGCGGCGCAGGCCGGCCGCAGGTGTCCCCTGCCGGCGGCGCGCCGCGGCGATGCGTTCCAACTGCTGAAAGTTAGGCCATTTCCGACTACCGGGCAACCGGGATTGTACGTCGACGGGCCCGGGTGGCAAAGGAGAGCCCCCGCGGACCCGGGGTCCGCGGGGGCTCGACAAGAGGACGAGTGCCGAAGCCGGTTTCGGACGGGCGCCCGCGCTTACGCGCAGCCACCCCGGAGGCGGACGACGACGAAGCGGACGTTAGTCCTGCTTCTTCTCCTCGTCCGCATCGGGCTGCGCATTGTCCATTTCGAGCTTCGCCTGTTCCCGCGCCGCGGCGTTGTCGGCCGCTTCACTGAACGTGGCGATGGCTTCCTTCTTCTGCTCGGCCGCCAGGATCTTGCGGGCCCGGGCACGCTTGAGCGAGTCCTTGACCTTCGGACGTGCGGTACCGTCGACCAGTTCCAGGATCACCATCTCGGCGTTGTCGCCTTGCCGCGGCCCGATGCGCATGATGCGCGTGTAGCCGCCGGCGCGTTCCGCGTACCGCGGACCGATTTCGGCGAACAGCTTCTGCAGCACGACCGGCTCGTTCACCTTGCGGGCGGCGATACGGCGCGAGTGCAGGTCGCCCTTCTTGGCGAAAGTGATCAGCCGCTCGGCCACCGAACGGGCTTCCTTCGCCTTGGGCGCCGTCGTCTGGATACGCTCGTATTTGAACAGCGAGGTCACCAGATTCCGGTACATCATGTTGCGGTGCGCCTGGGTCCGGCCGAGCTTCCGCAGGGTGCGATTGTGACGCATGACTCGAATCCATCCTTCTGTCGAACGAACCGGCGGCTCGCTGGCCGCGCAGGGGTCGTGGGCTGTCGGCTGCGGCTCCTAGGAACCGGAAATCTCGCGCACGCGATCGTTGATTTCCGGCGGGAACGACATGCCGAAGCTGAGTTCCATGCCCTCGAGGATCTCGCCGATCTCGTTGAGACTCTTGCGCCCGAAGTTGCGGAACTTGAGCATTTCCGCCTCGGGCTTCGTCACCAGGTCGTAGAGCGTCTTGATGTGGCCGGACTTGAGGCAGTTGGCCGAACGGACCGACAGCTCGAGTTCTTCCACGTTGCGCGAGAGCAGTTCCACCAGGCGTTCCTGCTCTTCGTTGACCTCTGTCTCCTGCGCGTCGATCGGAGCTTCGTCGAAATTGATGAACAGCTGCAACTGGTCCTTCAGGAGCTTGGCCGCGAACGCGATGGCGTCCTCGGGCCGCACCGCCCCGTTGGTGGTGATGCCCAGGATCAGCTTGTCATAGTCGGTGCGCTGACCGACACGGGTGTCCTCGACCCGGAAGCTGACCTTGCGCACCGGCGAGTAGTTCGTGTCCATCCGGATGACACCGATCTTCTCGTCGGGGACGTTGTGCTGTTCGCGATCGACGTAGCCGCGGCCGAGGTCGATGAACAGCCGTGCGCTGAACTTCTCGGCCTCGGTCAGGGTGCAGATCACGTAGTCGGGGTTGCCGATCACCAGATCGGGATGTCCGTTGAGCGCGCCGGCGGTGACCGGCCCGGGGCCGGTGACTTCGATGTGCGCCCAGTGCGACGGAGCGTCCGACAGGCCGAACACCACGTTCTTCAGGTTCAGGACGATGTCGGTGACATCCTCCAGCACGCCCGGCATGGTGCTCAGCTCGTGCTTGACGCCGTCAAGGTGCACCGCGGTGATCCCGTGGCCGTGCATGGACGACAACAGGGTTCGCCGCAGGGCATTGCCCAGGGTGTGACCGAAGCCGCGCTCGAGGGGCGCGATCTCGATCTCGGCGAACAGCGGCGACTGTGTCGCCTTGTTCACGCGAACACCCTCGGGCATCATCATGTTAACCCACTTCATAGTCTCCTCCACGCCAACGGCTCGGGCCGGGGCTTACTTCGAGTAGAGCTCCACGATCAGGTTTTCCTGGATCGGGATGGGCAGATCGCTCAGCTGGGGCTCGGACAACAGCCGGCCCTCCAGCTTCTTGACGTCCGCCTCGACGAAGGGCAGCCGGTCACGCTTCGCGGTGTCCTTGATGGAGTTGACGATCTGGGGGATGTTCTGGCTCTTGGCGCGGATAGCGACCGTATGCCCCACCTTCACCTGACGGCTGGGGATATCGCACACGGCACCCTCGACCAGCACATGCTTGTGCCGGATCAACTGGCGCGCGGATGCGCGGCTGGGCGCGAAGCCCATCCGGTAGACGACGCTGTCCAGACGCTTCTCGAGCAGGTTGAACAGGTTTTCACCCGTCGCACCCTGCCGGCGGTTCGCTTCTGCGAAATACAGACGGAACTGCGCTTCCAGGACGCCATAAATCGAACGGACTTTCTGCTTCTCACGGAGCTGAAGCTTGTAGTCCGAGGGTTTACGCCCACGGCGACGGCCATGTTCGCCCGGCGCGTACGGCCGGCGTTCGATGGCGCACGAGGCGCTGAAACAGCGCTCGCCTTTGAGAAAGAGCTTCATCCCCTCACGGCGGCAAAGCTTGCACTTTGCGTCGGTATACCTGGCCATTCCTTGAAACCTCCTGAACGACCGCGTTTCTCAGGCGGGCCGTCCTCGTGGAAACTACAGCCGACGACGCTTCTTAGGCCGGCAGCCGTTGTGGGGGATTGCAGTGCAATCCTTGATACGAGTCACTTCGAGGCCTTCGGCCTTCAGACTCCGGACTGCGGCTTCGCGGCCGGAACCGGGGCCCTTCACCCACACCTCGACCTTGCGCATGCCCTGGCCGATGACTTCCTGCGCACAGAAACGGGCGGCCAGCTGGGCGGCAAAAGCGGTCGACTTGCGACTGCCCTTGTACCGGCCCTGGTGCCCGCCGCTGGACCACGTGATGACGTTGCCCTGCAGGTCGGTCATGGTGATGATGGTGTTGTTGAAGCTCGACTTCACGTGGGCCACGCCGACGGAGTCCAGCTTCTTCTTGGCCTTGCGCGCCTTGCCCCGCTTGTCCTTGACAGTCGACACACTCTACCTCACTTCTTCTTGGCGCCGGGACGGGACTTGGGTCCCTTGCGGGTCCGGGCGTTGTTCTTCGTGTTCTGACCCCGGCAAGGCAGCTTGCGCCGGTGCCGAAGGCCACGGTAGCTGCCGATGTCCATCAGACGCTGGATGTTCATCGCGTGCTCGGTACGCAGGGTACCCTCAACCGAATATTCCTTGTCGAGGATGCCGATGATCGAACGGGTCTGCTCTTCCGTCAGATCGCGCGTCTTGACCTCGGGATCGATCTTCGCCTTCTGGCAGATCTCGACGGCGCGGTGGTCACCAACGCCGTAGATGTACGTCAGCGACGTCCGGATCCTCTTGTTGCTGGGAATATCCACACCGGCGATGCGTGCCACCATGGCTCCTTTCGCTCTGTCCCGGCCTTCGCGCCCGCCGCGTCCTCGACGCGACGGCCCACGGGGCCATTCTTATCCTGGACTCTGTCAGCCCTGGCGCTGGTTGTGACGCCGCGTGATGCAGATCACGCGCACGACGCCCTTGCGCCGGATCACCTTGCACTTCGGGCAGATCTTTTTTACCGAACTGCGCACCTTCATGGCTCCTGCCTCCCGAGCGGGCCGTAGCCCGGTCTCTGCTCACCCGCGGTTCGTTGCCTACTTGTAGCGGTACGTGATGCGTCCGCGCGTCAGGTCGTACGGTGACAATTCAACAGTCACCTTGTCGCCGGGCAGGATGCGGATGAAGTGCATGCGCATCTTCCCCGACACATGGGCCAGCACCACGTGCTGGTTCTCCAGTTCGACCCGGAACATGGCGTTGGGCAAGGCCTCGACGACCGTTCCCTCGACACTGATGCCTTCTTCCTTCGCCATCTGCACTCGCCCTTCAGAACGCAGCCACGCCGTTGCCCCGCCGCGTCAGTATCCGCGGGCCGTCCGCCGTGACGGCCACCGTGTGCTCGAAGTGGGCCGACAGACGGCGGTCCGCTGTCACGATGGTCCACTCGTCGCGGGCCGTTACCACCCGCTTGGTCCCGGCATTGATCATCGGTTCGATCGCCAGAACCAGCCCTTCCTCCATCACGGGGTCGGGCATCGTGTAGCACCGGAAGTTGGGCACCTGCGGGTCTTCGTGCAGGTTGCGCCCGATTCCGTGGCCGACCAGCGACTCCACGACGGAGAATCCGTTGGCCCGCGCGTGCTTCTCGATCTCGATGCCGATCGCCGAGATCCGTCGACCCGGCGCGATCGCGGCGATGCCGCGCGCCAGACACTCCCTGGTCACGTCCAGCAACCGTGCCGCTTCGTCGCTGACCCGGCCGACCGGAATCGTTTCGGCGGAGTCGGCATGCCACCCGTCGCGGATCAGCCCGATGTCGATGCCGACAATGTCGCCTTCGACCAGGGCCCGCTTCGAGGGGATGCCGTGCACCACTTCCTCGTTCACCGAGATGCAGGCAGACGCGGGAAACCCGTGGTACCCCTTGAAACTCGGGATACAGCCGGCTTCCCGGATTTTGGCTTCGATGGCTTCGTCGAGTTCCGCGGTCGTGACGCCCGGCGCCACCAGCTCGCGAATCCCGAGAAACACAGAAGCCAAAATCTCGGCGCTGGCCTGCATCTTGTCAACCTGATCGGTCGACTTCAATTCCATGCGCAACGCACCCCGCGACAAAGGCTTAGCCCAGGGCGGCCGCAATACGCGCCGCAACCTGCTCCGGAGTGCCCAGTCCGTCGATCTCGTGGAGCGGGTAGCGCTCCTCGAGAGCCCAGGCCGCCGGCAGGGTTTTCTTGCGGAAAACCTCCAGCCGGTGCCGGATCGTATCTTCCTTGTCGTCGGCCCTCTGGTAGAGCGCCGACTTGCCCGGCCGCTGGGGGTCTTCGGCCGACCCGCAGAACGGACAGAATTTGGGACTGACCGGGCCGAACCCCGTCAGATTCATCACTTCGTTGCAGGCGCGGCAGGTGACGCGGCCCTCCAGGCGGCGGACGATCTCGTCGGCCGGGGCGTTCAGCACCAGCACGGCGTCCACTTTCTGGTCGAGCCCGTCCAGCAGCTCGATGAACGCGATCGCCTGGATCGCGGTCCGCGGGAATCCGTCCATCAGCCAGCCCTTCTGGGCATCGGGCTGGCTCAGCCGGTGGCGCACCAGATCCATCATCATTTCGTCCGAGACCAGGTCGCCGGCATTCATGATCGTCTGCACCTTGAGGCCGAGCTCGCTGCCGCTCCGGATCGCCATGCGCAGGATGTCGCCCGTCGAGATGTGGACGGTTCCCTTGTTGGTCACGATCGCGTGCGACTGCGTGCCTTTGCCGACTCCCGGCGGCCCCATGATGATGACGTTCACGTCGCTACCTCCGCGCCCGCAGGCGGCCCTTCGTCATGAAGCCGTCGTAGTGGCGCATGACCAGGTGCGACTCGATCTGCTGCAAGGTGTCCAGGGCCACGCCGACGACGATCAGGAGTCCCGTACCGCCGAAGTAGAACGGCACGTTCAGGAGCTTGATCATCAGGTCGGGCAGCACGGCGATGAGCGCCAGGAACACGGCTCCCGGCAGGGTCACGCGCGACAGGACACGGTCGATGTATTCGGCCGTCTTCTTGCCCGGACGGACGCCCGGGATGAAGCCGCTGTTCTTCTTCATGTTGTCCGCCAGATCCACCGGGTTCAGGATCACCGCGGTGTAGAAGTAGGCGAACAGGATGATCAGCGACGAATAGGCCAGCACGTACACCGGATGCGGGGGGCTGAACAGCCGGCCCAGGCCGATGAAGAACCCGTTGTCCGGGAAGATGTTGGTCAGCGTCGCGGGAAACATGATGATCGACTGCGCGAAGATGATCGGGATCACGCCGGCGGTGTTGACCTTCAGCGGGATGTGCGTGTTCGCGCCGCCGTAGACCCGGCGCCCGACGATCTTCTTGGCGTACTGCACGGGGATCTTCCGCTGTCCCTGCGTGATCGCGATGATTCCGGCGATCACGGCCAGCATGAAGGCGGCGATGATCGCTGCCTTGATGATGTGCATGTCGCCACTGCGCATCTGCTGGAACGTGTTCAGGATGTCGGTCGGGTAACGGGCCACGATGCCGATGAAGATGATCAGCGAGATGCCGTTGCCGATGCCGCGCTCGGTGATCTGTTCGCCCAGCCACATCACGAACACGGTGCCCGCGGTCAGCGTGATGGCCGTCATGATCTTGAACGCGAAGCCCGGGCTGGTGACGATGCCGCCGGACATCTGCTCAAGGCCGGCCGCCATGCCGAACGACTGGATCAACGCCAGGATGACCGTACCGTAGCGGGTCATCTCGTTGATCTTCTTGCGGCCCTGTTCGCCTTCCTTCGCCAGTTTCTCGAAGTAGGGCACCACGGCCTGCAACAGCTGGAAGATAATCGAGGCGCTGATGTAGGGCATGATGCCCAGGGCAAAGATCGTCGCGTTGCTCAGACCGCCGCCCGAGAACATGTCGTACAGACCCATCAACGTCCCGGACTGCGCATCGAAGAACTGCTTGAGGGCGTCGCGGTTGATTCCCGGCGTCGGGATATGCCCGCCCAGCCGGTACACGAGCAGAATCATGCCCGTAAACAGGAGCCGGCGTTTGAGCTCCGGGATCCTGAACATGCTCTGGTAGCTGCCGCTGATGTTCAAAACAACGCTTCCTTCGGTTTGACGTTACCGCGCGCGTGGACCGGGTCCGGACCTCACGCCTTCACGGTGACCGAACCACCGGCGGCCTGAACCGCCGCAATCGCCGCTTCGCTGGCCTTGGACACTTCGATCTGCAGCGACTTGTCGACCGCGCCGCGCGCGAGCAGCTTCACCGGACGATCGGCGTACTTGATCAGGCCGACCATCGCCAGCGCCTGGCCGTCGACCTTGGCGCCGGCTTCGAAGCGCTCGTTCAGGGCGTCCAGATTCACGAGCTGGAAGCTCTTCTTGAAAATATTCGTGAAACCGCGCTTGGGCAGCCGGCGGTTCAGGGGCATCTGGCCACCTTCGAACCAGGCCGCATGTCCACCGCCGGAGCGGGCCTTCTGGCCCTTGTGGCCGCGTCCGCCGGTCTTGCCCTGGCCGGAGCCGGTACCGCGCCCGCGCCGCTTCCGATCGCGGTTGGCGCCTTTGGGCGCGCCGAGAGTGTTCAGCTTGAGCATCGTCACTTCACCTCTTCCACCGAAACGAGGTGGCGTACCTTGAACGCCATGCCCCGGATCTGGGGGGTATCGTTATGGATCACCGAAGTCTGGTGGTGGCGGAGACCGAGCGCCTCGATGATCCGCCGGTGCTTCTCGGGGCGCCCGATGATGCTGCGCACCTGGGTGATCTTGATTTTGCCCTTGGACATGACCTACGCCTCCTTGGGGCCGTTGTCGGCCGCGGTGCGGCGCTCGAAGCCGAGCACCTCGGGCACGGTCAGCCCGCGCTTGGCCGCGAATTCCTCGACGGTGCGCAGCTGCTTCAGGCCGTCCATCGTGGCCTTGACCACGTTGTTCGGATTACGCGATCCGAGCTGCTTGGTCAGGATGTTCTTGACCCCCGCGGCTTCCAGGATGGCGCGCACACCGCCGGCGGCGATGACGCCCGTACCGGGCGAGGCGGGCTTCAGAAGCACACGGCTGGCGCCGAAGCGGCCGATCACCTCGTAGGCGATCGTTTCCTTCTGGATCGACACCTGGATCTGCGTGGCCCGCGCGCCCTCGCCGCCCTTGCGGATGGCGTCGGCGATTTCGTTGGCCTTGCCCATGGCCACGCCCACTTTGCCCTTGCCGTCGCCCACGGCGACGATCGCGGCGAAGCTGAAGCGCCGGCCGCCCTTGACGACCTTGGCCACGCGGTTGATGCTGATCACATTCTCGTGCATCTCCGAGCCGGAGTCGCCGCCCTGACGCGAGCGATTGTCGCCCGGACCGTCACCGCGACCACGTCCGCCGGGACCACCGGGGCCACCGGGGCCGCCACGGCCACCGGGGCCGCCAGGTCCGCCGAAGCCGCCACGGCCACCGCCACCGGGGCCGCCACGACCCGGACCACCCGGGCCACCGGGACCACCGCGACCGGGGCCACCAGGACCGCCGGGACCACCACGACCGATGCGAGGGGCCTCACCGCTTGTCTGATTCTCGAATCCCGCCATCTGACTGCTCCTGTCATGCTCGCCGGCCGTAGCCGACAAGGACTAGACCTCGAGGCCGCCATCCCTGAGCCCGCGGGCCAGGGCGGCCACCCGACCGTGGTACAGATATCCGCTGCGGTCGAAGACCACGCGGTCGATGCCCTTGGCCTTGGCCATCTCGGCCAGCGCGCGGCCCACGCTGTAGGCGACAGCGCACTTGTTGCCCTTGATGTCTTCAGGCGCGGCAACGACCGCGGCCTTCTTGCCATCGCAGGCCACCAGCGTGTGACCGACGGTGTCGTCGACCACCTGCGCGTAGATGTTCTTGTGGCTGCGGAGAATCGCGACCCTGGGCCGTTCGGGACTGCCCGACAGCCGCTTGCGGATGCTGACCTTCCGCTTCGCCCGGATCTCACGCCGCTTTTTGCTCGTGCTGATCATCTTTCACCTCTGCGGGCGTTGGAAACCGCCCGCCGCTACTTGTCCGCCGCTACGTGACAGCCGCTACTTGCCAGCCGCTTTACCGGCCTTGCGGATGATGTCCTCACCGGTGTACCGGATACCCTTGCCCTTGTAGGGCTCGGGCTTACGGAACGCCCGGATCTCGGAAGCGACCTGTCCGACCCTCTGCTTGTCCATGCCCGAGACGTCGATGTGCGTCTGGTCGGGACAGGCGATCTTGACGTCGGCCGGAATCGGGTACTCCAGCGGGTGGCTGAACTGCAGCTGCAGATCCAGCACCTCGCCCTTGACCGCGGCGCGGTAACCGACGCCTACGATCTCGAGCTGCTTCTTGAAGCCCGTCGTGACGCCCGTCACCTGGTTGGCGATCAGGGCGCGGACCAGGCCGTGCCGGGCCCGCATCGTCTTGGAGTCATCCGGCCGCACCACGTGCAACTTGCCGTCCTTCTGCTCGAAGGACAGACCGGTCGGAATGTGCTGCCGGTGCTCACCCTTCGGGCCCGTGACCACCGAGGTCGAACCCTCGATGGACACCGTCACGCCGGACGGCAGCGCGATCGGGTTCTTGCCAATGCGCGACATGTTTCTCTTCCTCCGCAAACTGCCGCAGCCGAACCGGCTGAAGCGATGCCGGTTGCTACCAGATCTCGCAGAGCACTTCGCCGCCGATGCCACGCATCCGACACTGGTGCCCGGTGAGGATCCCCTGGTTGGTCGACAGGATCGAAATGCCGTATCCGCCGCACACCTTCGGGATGTTGTCTTTTCCCGCGAAGATGCGGCGACCGGGGCGGCTGACGCGCCGGATGCCTTCGATCACGCCGATGCGCTGTCCTTCCCTCAATTGGTACTTGAGGAAGAGCCGCAGCGTACCCTGGGCGTTGTCTTCCAGCACTTCGTACCGTTCGACGTATCCCTGCGTCACCAGAAGATCGGCCATGGCCTTCTTCTGGTTCGAGGCCGGGATCTCGACCCGCCGGTGTCCCGCCTGCGTGGCGTTCCGGATCCGGGTCAACATATCCGCGATGGGATCGGTCATGCTCATGTTCACCTGCTCCTGGACAGCCGTTACCAGCTAGCCTTGACGACACCCGGGATGTCGCCGTTCAACGCGAGTTGCCGGAAACACAGCCGGCACAATCCAAAGCGACGGATGAAAGCCCTCGGCCGACCGCAACGGCGGCAGCGATTGTAGGCCCGCACCTTGAACTTGGGCGTGCGCTGTGATTTGGCGATCAGCGATTTCTTGGCCAAAACTCGTTCCTCCTTAGCGCCGGAAGGGCATGCCCAGCAGACGCAGCAACTCACGGCCTTCTTCGTCGTTAACGGCGTCGGTCACGATCGTCACATTCATACCGCGCGGTTCGTCGACCTTGTCGTACTCGATCTCCGGGAAGATCAACTGATCCTTCAGACCCATCGTGTAGTCGCCCGAACCGCTCAACCGGGACGGCAGTCCCCGGAAGTCACGGATGCGGGGCAGCGACACGTTGATGAAGCGATCCAGGAACTCCCACATGCGGCGGTCGCGCAGAGTGACGCAGGCGCCGATCTGCATGCCCTGCCGGATCTTGAAGTTCGACACCGACTGGCGCGCCTTGGTCTTGACGGCCTTCTGGCCGGTGATGGCCTCGAGGTCGGCGCAGGCCGCGTCCAGCAGCTTGGGATTGTTGGGCGCGCGGCCCAGACCCATGTTGATCACGACCTTGACCGGGCGCGGGATCTGCATGGGACTCGTGTACTGGAACTTCTCCTGCAGAGCCGGCGCGACGCTCGACTCGTACTTGACCCTAAGATTGGGCTTCGCAGCAGCAGCCATTTCTCAATCCTTCCGGCAGCGCCCGCCCCTGGGGCGCTGGTCATTCTACAGCTCGGTCGTTCAACAGCTCGGTCGTTCGACAGCTCAGTCGTTGATCATCTCGCCGCTCTTCTTGCTGACGCGAGCGCGGCTGCCATCGGACAGGATCTCGGAGCCGATGCGGGTGGGCTTGCCCGTGTTCGGGCACACCAGCATGACGTTGGTCGCGTTGATCGGCGCTTCCTTCTCGATGATCCCGCCCTGCGGCACCATCTTGGAAGGGCGCGTGTGGCGCTTGATCAGGTTGACCTTCTCGACGATGATCCGGCCCTTGTCCGGGAACACCTTCAGGATCCGGCCTTCCTTGCCGCGGTCTTCACCCGTGATCACGCGCACGGTGTCGTTCTTCTTCAGGCGCATCACAGAACCTCCGGCGCCAGCGAGACAATCTTCATGAACTTCTTGTCGCGGAGTTCGCGCGCCACCGGCCCGAAGATACGGGTGCCCACCGGCTCCTGCGTGTCGGCGGCCAGGATGACGGCCGCGTTGTCGCCGAAGCGGATGTAGGTGCCGTCCTTGCGGCCGACTTCCTTGCGCGTGCGCACGACGACGCACTTGACGACCTGACCCTTTTTGACGTTGCCGTTGGGAATGGCCGTCTTGACCGCGGCGACGATGATGTCGCCGACCCGGGCATAGCGCCGCCTGGAGCCGCCCAGCACGCGGAAGCACTCGACGACTTTGGCGCCGGAGTTGTCCGCGACAATCAGTCTTGTGGATTCCTGAATCATTGCACCATTCCTTCGCCTTGACGTGTCCTGGGGCCCTGACGGCCTTCGGATCTACCTGATCTTTGGACCGGCTTCGCCTGTGGTCCTACTTGGCCTTTTCCATGATCTCCGCCACCCGCCACCGCTTGGTCTTGGAGAGCGGGCGGATCGACATGACCTTCACCACGTCGCCCTCCCGGCACTCGTTGGCCTCGTCATGGGCCACCAGACGGGACGTGCGGGTGATGATCCGCTTGTACAGGGGATGCGGGAACCGGCGGCTGACCGTCACGACCACCGTCTTGTCCATCTTGCTGGACACGACACGGCCGATACGGACGGCTCTCAGATTACGTTCGGTGTTGGCCATCGTTCCTCTCCCTGGCTCCGTACGCGCTGGGCGCCGGGCCCCGGATTCCGCGCCTACCGGGCGCCCTTCTTCTGATTGATGACGGTCCGGAGGACCGCGATTTCCCGACGCGTCTGGCGCACCCGCAGCGGGTTGTCCAGCTGACGCATGTTGAGCTGGATGCGCAGGTTCATCAGTTCTTCCGACTTTTCACGCACCTGGTTCTCGAGTTCCTCGACAGCCAGATCACGCAGATCGTGGGCCTTCTTCATGACTTACTCTCCCGTGCGGCTGATGACCCGCGTCTTGAAAGGCAGCTTGGCCGCGCCGAGGGCCAGGGCTTCCTTGGCCAGGGCGTAATCCACGCCGTTGATCTCAAGCAGGACCCGGCCCGGCTTGACGACGGCCACCCAGTACTCGGGCGCGCCCTTACCCTTGCCCATGCGGGTCTCGGCCGGCTTCAGCGTGATCGGTTTGTCCGGGAAGATCCGGATCCACACCTGCCCGACACGCTTCATGCGGCGCGTGACGGCGATACGGGTCGCCTCGAGCTGGCGGCTGGTCACCCAGCCGGCGCCCAGCGCCTGCAGGCCGTAGTCGCCGAACGCGACCGTGGCGCCGCGGCTGGCCACGCCGCGGACGCGGCCCTTGAACATCTTCCGGTACTTGGTGCGCTTCGGCATCAACATGGCTCGTCGACCTCTTCTTCCGCGCGGTGACGCCGGGCGCCGCCGCTCCGTTGCTCGGTTCTCCGAGGGCGCGACCGCCCTTAGGCGCGCTGCTCCACGACCTGCTTGCGCAGGGACTCCTTGAACTCGGCCGGGAAGATCTCACCCTTGCAGATCCAGACCTTCACCCCGATGGCTCCGTACGGCGTCCGCGCAGTGGCCACACCGTAGTCGATGTCCGCACGCAGGGTGTGCAGGGGCACACTGCCGTCGTGGTACGTCTCGACGCGGGCGATCTCGGCGCCACCCAGACGGCCGGCGCAGCGGATCTTGATGCCCTTGGCGCCCATGCGCATCGCCGTGGCGATCGACTTCTTCATCGCGCGGCGGAAGGCGACGCGGCCTTCGAGCTGCGCAGCGATGTGGTCGGCCACCAGGGGAGCGCTGAGCTCCGGCTTCTTGACCTCTTCGACGTCCAGCTTGACGTTCTTGCCGATCATCTTCTGAAGCTCGGCGCGGAGCTGGTCCGCCTTGGCGCCCTTCTTGCCGATCACGACGCCGGGGCGGCTGGTCGCCACGATGATGATGACCTTTTCCCGGAAGCGCTTGATCTTGATCGACTCCACGCCGGCCGCGCCGACGCGGGCCTGCACGTACTTGCGCACCAGAAGGTCCTCGTTCAGCCAGTCGGCGAAGTGCCGCTCGTTGAACCAGGTGGCGTTCCAGTCCTTGACGATTCCCAGCCGGAACCCGATCGGATGTGTCTTCTGACCCATGGTCTTCCTTCCTCAGCGCCGGCTTCGCTTGCCGCCATCCGGGCGGTGCGGGCCGACTCGGCTTCCCACCGGCGGCCAGGCCGCCCTTTATCGCTCAGTCCGTCGTCAAGCGCTGGTCGCCACCGTGATGTCGATGTGCGCTGTCCGCTTGAAGATGCTGTAGGCCCTGCCCTGCGACCGCGGACGGATCCGCTTCATGGTCGGGCCCTCGTCGATCTTGATTTCCTTCACGTAAAGCCGTGCGTCCGGCAGCGGATGCGCACCATCGTCCTTGAAGCGGACGTTGGCCGCGGCCGAGAGCATCACCTTGCGCAGGATCGGCGAAGCCTTCTTCTGCGTCAGGGCCAGGATACTCAGGGCCTCGTCCAGGTTCTTGCCCCGGATCAGATCCGCAACCAGCCGCGCTTTGCGGGGCGAGAGCCGGATGTGATGGGCTGTGGCGCGTGCCTCCATCGAGATACCTCCGCTACTTCTTCTTGCTGGTGTGCCCGCGGTACGTGCGCGTGGGGGCGAACTCGCCCAACTTGTGCCCGACCATGTTCTCCTGCACGTAGACCGGCACGAACTGCTTGCCGTTGTGCACGGCGATCGTGTGCCCGAGGAACTCGGGGGCGATCGTCGAGCGCCGCGACCAGGTCTTGACGACCCGCTTTTCGCCGCGGCCGTTCATGGCCTCGACCTTGGTCAAAAGGGCTTCCTGAATGTAGGGACCCTTCTTGATCGAACGTGCCATAGCTGAGACACCTTCCTTTGATTAGCCTCTGGCCTTGCGGCGCCGCACGATGAATGCGTCCGAAGGCTTCCTTGTCCGCGTCTTGTAGCCCTTCGTGGGCTTTCCCCAGGGCGTGACCGGGTGGCGACCACCGCTGGTGCGGCCTTCGCCGCCGCCGTGCGGGTGATCGACCGGATTCATGGCCACGCCACGAACCGTCGGGCGGATACCCAGCCAGCGCGAGCGTCCGGCCTTGCCGCTGACCACGTTCTCGTGCTCGGCGTTGCCGACCTCACCGATGGTGGCGTAGCAGCGCTTGTGAACCATGCGCACTTCACCGCTCGGCAGGCGAAGCGTGACGTACTCGCCTTCCTTCGCCATGACCTGGGCGAACGACCCGGCGCTGCGCGCCAGCTGACCACCCTTGCCCAGGTTCAACTCGATGTTGTGGACCAGCGTGCCCAGGGGGATGCGCTCCAACGGCAGGGCGTTGCCCGTGTTGAAGGAGACATCCGGTCCGGCGACGATGACGGCGCCCACTTCGAGGCCCTTCGGCCAGATGATGTAGCGCTTCTCGCCGTCCGTATAGTGCAGCAGGCAGATGCGCGCGCTGCGATTCGGATCGTACTCGATGCTGAACACCTTGGCCGGCACCAGATGCTTGTTCCGCTTGAAGTCGATCTTGCGGTACTGCCTCTTGTGCCCGCCGCCCCGGTGCCGAACCGTGATGCGACCGAAGTTGTTGCGGCCGCCGGTGCGCGGCAGCGGCTCGAGCAGCGACTTCTCGGGAGTGCTGCGCGTGATTTCGGCGAAGTCCGCGACCGTCCTGAACCGTTGGGTCGGCGTCACGGGCTTGAGTTTCCTGATGGCCATTCCTTGCGCCCCCCGTTAAACGATCTCGAAGAGGTCGATGGTGTCATCCTTGGCCAGCGTCACGACTGCTTTTTTCCAGTCGGCGCGCTTGCCCTCGTGACGCCCCATACGCTTGATCTTGCCCCGGTAGTTCATGGTCCGCACTGCGGTGACCTTGACCCCGAAGAAGTGCTCGATGGCCTGCCGGATCTCCAGCTTGTTGGCTGCGACCGCGACCTGGAACGAGTACTGGTTGTGCTGCTCGCGCATGTCGGTGCCCCGCTCGGTGATCAGGGGCCGGACGATGACTCTGCTCAGGTCCTTCATTTCCCGAAGACCTCCTCGGCGCCCGCGAGGGCCTTCTGCGTGAAGACCAGGTTGTCGGCCCACAGGATGGTGTAGGCGTTCAGCTCGTTGGAGCGAAGCACCCGCACGCCCTGCAGGTTCCGGGTCGACTTCCACAACGTGTTTCCGTCGGGTTCGACCACGAACAGGGTGTGGCGGCCCTGCAGATCCATGGCCCCCAGCAGCGAAGCCATCTTCGCGGTCTTCGGGGCTTCAAGATGAATGTCCTCGACCACGGTCACGCGCTCGGCGATCGCGCGATCGCTCAAAGCGCTGGTCAGCGCCTTGCGCTTGACCTTGCGCTGCACCTTGTAGCCGTAGTCGCGCGGATGCGGGCCGAAGGCCACGCCGCCGCCGACCCGGGTCGGGCTGCCGGCGTCGCCGGCACGGGCGCGGCCCGTGCCCTTCTGCTTGTAGAGCTTCTTCTTTGAGAAGTCCACTTCGGCGCGCGTCTTGGTGTCATGCGTACCCTGGCGCTGGTTGGCCAGATAGTTACGGATCACTTCGTACAGGGACTGCTTGTGAACGGGCTGCGCAAACAGGGAGTCCGGGAGATCCACCGTCCCCTTCTGCCTGCCGTCACCGTCGAAGAGTCTTGCCGTTGCCATTTGCTTACCTCGTCCGTTTCTCTAGTCCGGTCCGCCGGGCCCGCTCCGCCACTAACGGCTGGGCCGGATGAAAACGATTCCGTTCTTGGAGCCCGGCACGCTGCCCTTGACGAGCAGCAGGTTCCGCTCCTGGTCGATCGCGACGACCGTCAGATTCTTCTTGGTCTGCTGCTTGTTGCCCATCTGGCCGGCCATGGCCTTGCCAGGAAGCACGCGACCCGGGAAGGTGTGCATACCGATCGAGCCGGGATCGCGCACGTTCTTCGAGCCGTGGGCAGCGGGGCCGCGGTGGTGGTTGTGGCGCTTGATGCCGCCCTGGAACCCCTTGCCCTTGCTGGTGCCGGTCACATCGACCTTGACCACTTCCGTCAGCACGGAAACGCCGACGGTCTGGCCCATCTTGAAGGCATGGCTCTCGTCCATCCGGAACTCGTGGACGGTCCGCAGAGGGTCGGAGCCTGCCTTGCGGAAATGCCCCTGCATCGGCAGGGGAGTGTTCTTGGGCTTCTTCGCACCGAAACCCAGCTGGACAGCGCTGTATCCGTCATGCGTCAGGTTCTTGACCTGCGTGACGACACACGGCCCGGCCTGGATGACCGTGACGGGCACACTGCGGCCGTCCTCCTGGAAGGTCCGCGTCATACCCAGCTTTTTGCCGATCAGTCCGATCATTGTCGTTTGCTCCCTTGCCGCCGCCTGCTGGGCGGTATCAGACCTTGATCTCGACGTCCACGCTGGCCGGGAGGGACAGCTTCTTGAGGAATTCCGTCGTCTGCGGGGTCGAGTTTTCGATCTCGATCAACCGCTTGTGGATCCGCATCTCGAACTGCTCGCGGGACTTCTTGTCCACGTGCGGCGAGCGCAGAACCGTGTAGATGGACTTCCGGGTGGGCAGCGGGATCGGCCCCCGGACCAGCGCGCCCGTCTTCAGCGCCGTCGAGACGATGATCTCGGCGGAGCGGTCCAGGACGGCCGGCTCGTAGGCCCTGAGCCTGATCTTGATCTTCTGTCGTGCCACTTCAACTCTCCTTGGCGATGGCTACTCCAGCGTCGCCGCCGGCATCATCTTCATTTTGCCGCGGCGCCTGCTCGCCGTTCGCGTACTGCTTTTCCTACCGAAGCTACTTGAAGATCTTCGCGACAACGCCGGCGCCCACGGTGCGTCCACCCTCACGGATGGCGAAACGCAGACCCTCTTCCATCGCGATCGGGGTGTGCAAGTCCACCTTGACCTTGATGTTGTCGCCGGGCATGACCATCTCCACGCCCTCGGGCAGCTCGGTGTTGCCCGTCACGTCCGTCGTCCGGAAGTAGAACTGCGGACGGTAACCCGTGAAGAACGGAGTGTGGCGGCCACCCTCCTCCTTCGTCAGGATGTAGACCTCGGCCTCGAAATTCGTGTGCGGAGTCACCGAACCCGGCTTGCAGATGACCATGCCGCGCTCGACGTCTTCCTTCTTCATGCCGCGGAGCAGAAGACCCACGTTGTCGCCCGCCTGACCCTCGTCCAGGATCTTGCGGAACATCTCCACGCCCGTGCACACCGTGCTCTGCGTGTCGCGGATGCCCACCAGCTCGATCTTCTCGCCCGTCTTGACGATCCCGCGCTCGATACGGCCCGTCGCCACCGTGCCACGACCCGAGATGGAGAACACGTCCTCCACCGGCATCAGGAACGGCTTGTCCAACTGGCGCTGCGGCAGCGGAATGTAGCTGTCCAGGGCATCGATCAGGTTGAAGATGCATTTCGCGTCTTCGCTGTCCGCGTCGCCGCTCTCCAGGGCCTTCAGCGCGCTGCCGCGGATGATCGGCGTCTTGTCGCCGGGGAATTCGTATTTGTCCAGAAGCTCGCGGATCTCGAGCTCCACCAGCTCCAGAAGCTCCTCGTCATCGACCATGTCCACCTTGTTCAGGAACACGACGATGTACGGAACGCCCACCTGACGGGCCAGCAGGATGTGCTCCCGCGTCTGGGGCATGGGGCCGTCCGAAGCCGACACCACCAGCACCGCGCCGTCCATCTGCGCCGCGCCCGTGATCATGTTCTTCACGTAGTCCGCGTGACCCGGGCAGTCGACGTGCGCGTAGTGGCGCGTCTTGCTCTGGTACTCCACGTGAGCGGTCGCGATCGTGATGCCGCGCTCGCGCTCTTCCGGAGCCTTGTCGATCTGGTCGAACGGCACGTAGTCGGCCAGACCCTTCTTCGAAAGGATCTCCGTGATCGCCGCCGTCAGCGTCGTCTTGCCGTGATCCACGTGGCCGATCGTGCCGACATTCACGTGATCCTTCGTGCGTTCAAATTTTGCGCGTGCCA
>JAIFKS010000046.1 GCA_020049465.1 bacterium
GCGACCGCGCCCTTGGCCATGTCCAGCAGCAGGCAGACGATGCCCCAGCGCGGCCCCAGGGTGCGGAACACGTTCGTGGCCCCCAGGTTGCCGCTCCCGTGGTGCCTCAGATCGATGCCCTTGACCCGCTTGGCGATGATGAAACTGAACGGGATGGCCCCCAACAGGAAGGCCAGGAGCAGGAATACGAGAAGCAGCATGGGTCCGTTTCCGGTCTGGGGTCGGGTACGGTCGGTCTAGTGCTTCTTCAGTTTCACAAAAATACGGTTGCCGGTAAAGCCGAATTCCTGCCGCAACTGGTTGTTGATGAAGCGCAGGTAGTTCCGGGCGAAGAAGTTGGGCTCGTTGACCGAAAGCATGAACGTCGGCGGCGCGCTCTCGACCTGGGTGCCGTAGTAGATGCGCCCGAGGCCGCCCCCATGGGCGCGCGGCGCCTGCAGGGCGACCGTCTTTTCCAGGAATTCGTTGAGCTGGCCGGTCGGCACGCGTAATTGGCGCGCCTCGTGGACCTCCCACACCGTTTCCAGGATGCGGCCCGTGCGCTGCCGCGATTCGGCGCTGACGGTGAACCACGGAGCATACGTCAGGAAAGGCACTTCCGTGCAGAACTTCTCCCAATGCTCGAGGTGCGTGTTGGCTCCCTTGGTGCTGATCAGATCCCATTTGTTGAAGACGACGATCACGCCCTTGCCCGCGTCGTGGATCATGCCGGCGATCTTGGAATCCTGCGTGACGGCCCCGGCTTCGGCGTCGACCACGAACACCGCGACGTCGCACTGCTCCAGCGCGCGCACGGTGCGCATGTTGCTGAAGACCTCGATGGCCTCCTGCACCTTGGACTTGCGCCGCAGGCCGGCCGTGTCGATCAGCCGGATCACCTTGCCGTGCCACTTCAGATCGGTGTTGATCGAGTCGCGCGTGGTGCCGGCGATCTGGCTGACCAGCGCCTCTTCACGTCCGACCAGAAGGTTCAGCAGCGAGCTCTTGCCCACGTTGGGGCGGCCCAGGATGGCGACCTTGCAGTCGCAGGGCAGTTCGATCTCCTGCACCGGGAAGCCATCGACCACGATGTCCAGCAGGTCGCCGACGCCGTGGCCGTGCAGGGCGCTGATGCCGTACGGTTCACCCAGGCCCAGCGAATGGAATTCGTACAGGCCCAGCCGCTCGCCGTCGGTCTCGACCTTGTTCACGCACAGGACGACCGACTTGCCCGATTTGCGCAGATCCCGCGCGATCGACTCGTCCCAGGCCATCGGCCCGACCTTGCCGTCGACCAGGAACAGCACCAGGTCCGCCTCTTCGATCGCCTCGCGGGCGATCTGGGTGACCTTCTCGTCGAAGTCGCCGGTCGTTTCACCGAAGGGGATGATGCCGCCGGTGTCCAGCAACTGGAACGGATGGCCGGCCCAATCGGTGGTTTCGGCGATGCGGTCGCGGGTGACCCCGGCCGTCTCGTGGACCACGGCGCGCCGTTCACCGAGGATGCGGTTGAACAGGGTGGACTTGCCCACGTTGGGGCGGCCGACGATGGCGACGGTGCGCAAAGGCAAGAGCGGACTCCCGGACTGGTGGAACTCCCGACGGGGCCGCCGGGTGCCGGCATCGGCACGATGGTGGCGGCGCGCGGGCCGCAGGAGGCGAAACCGACCTGAGGGCCGAAACTAGCCTAATTGACGCCAGAAATCAATGAAGGCGTCCTCGTCCCCCACGTGCACCCGGTGCGGCTGGCCCGCTGCCAGCTCGTCGAGGGTCATCCCGTCGAGGGTCAGCCCGTCGGCATTGATGACCCGGGGCGACAGCACGACGTCGCGAACGGGGTCGGCCGGCAGGGCCAGCAGGGCGTTCCGCAGGTCGCAGCCGGCCATGAGTCCGGCCACGGTCACCGTGTGCCCGTAGAACGTGTTGGCCACCCCCACCACCTCGACCGGCGGGGCTCCGGCCGCCTCCAGGACGGGCGTGAACTCCCGTTCCCAGGCGCCGGCCGCCAGCTTTCCGGTGAGCACCGTCAGGGGCCGCGTCGGCAGGTCGCCGTCGCGGGCGGCCCACTCCAGCTCCTCGGCCCAGGTGTCGCGCAGGCGGCAGGTCAGGCCGATGGCGTTGTCGATCTGCCAGAAGCCGTCGTAGGCCTCGACCGGCGGGAAGGGCCGGCCGGCCATCAGGTAGAACTCGTCGCTCAGGTAGATGAAGCCGTAGCCCAGCCGGGCGCGGGCCTCGTCCTGCCAGGCGCTGAAGGCGTCGATGGTGGCGGCGGCCACTTCGGGGGTGACCGGTTCGAGTTTGGTTAGGTTCTCGCGGTGGTCGCTCAGGCCGACCGGGACGACCGCCAGGGAGCGGATGCCGCCGGTGGCCTGGGGCGGAGAGGTGCCGTCGTCGTCCACTTGCGCCGGCGCAAGTGCGTCGAAGTCGTCGTCATCCTCCATCGTCCCCGGTTCGGGGCAGCCGAGTTGCGCCGGCGCAAGTGCCGGGTCGTCGGCATCATCCCCCACGCCGGCTTCTTCGTAGCCGTGCCCGCGGCGGCTGACGGCGGTGAAGGCTTCTTCGTCATCTTCTTTCGGCGCGGCCAGGGTCAGGAGATCGCGGAACGTCTTCTCGAGGATCGCCCCGTCGTTCCAGCCCGGACACAGCACGACCTGCGTGTGGATCTCGATACCCGCGGCGCACAGTTGCCGCAGCAGCACCATCACGTCGAGCCGCCGCTTGATGCCCAGCATGCGTGTGCGCACGTCGATGTCGGTGGCGTGCACCGACACGTAGAGCGGCGACAGGCGCTGGCGGATGATGCGCTCGATGCCCTTGCGCCCGAGGCTGGTCAGCGTGATGTAGTTGCCATAGAGAAAACTGAAGCGGTAGTCTTCATCCTTTACGTAGATCGCGTCGCGCATCCCCTTGGGATTCTGGTCGATGAAGCAGAAGACGCAGTCGCAGGCGCAGGTCTTGAACTCCATCGGCGCGAAGCAGTCGGTCACGGCCTGGATGTCGCCCGGGTCCAGGTGCACGGTCAGCGCCTGGCCGTCGGCGCGCAGCAGGCCCAGGGCGGTGGTGCGCTCTTCGGGGGCGTAGTAGTAGAGGTCGAGGATGTCCTCGAGGGGGCGGCCGTCGATTTTCACGACGGCATCGCCCGGCCGCCACTCATAGAGGCGGTCCAGCGGGGCTGGGAATGCGCGGATCAGTGGGATCATGGTCGGACCAAGAAAGCATGGATTGCGATTGCGGGCAACTTTGCGCCATGGATGCGCTTGCGGCGGGCGGTTGACAGGCCGCGGCGGCCGGGCTAGTTTGGGGCGGTCCAATCGGATATCCGGAGCGGGCTTAGCTCAGTTGGTAGAGCATCAGCTTCCCAAGCTGAGGGTCGCGAGTTCGAGCCTCGTAGCCCGCTCCATCTCGATTTCTGCATGAATCTGCCCGAAGTCAGGGACTCGCGTCGTCTTTCAGCGACTGCCGGATCGCCTCGGCCACCGCCTCGTCCTCCGGCCTGCCCCGGCTTGCCGCTTCCACTTTCCGGAACCAGGTCCGCTGCCTTTTCGCATACTGCCGCGTGAGCCGGACGATGGCATCCTCCAGCTTCCCTGCCGAAAGCTCCCCCGCCAGGTGCGCCACGATCTCGCGATAACCCAGTGACCCCAGCCCCGCGCAGTCCGCATCGTGCCGCGTCAGCAGGTCGCGCGTCTCTTCCAGCCACCCGCCGTCCAGCATCGCGCGCGTCCGCGCCGCGATCCGCGCATCCAGTTCGGCCACCGGCCTCTCCAGCACGAACACCGGGAACGACAACCCGAGCGCCGGCCGCGGATGCTGCCCCGCCGCCAGTTCGCTCATCGGCCTGCCCGCGACTTCGCAGATCTCCAGCGCGCGCTGGCTGCGGTAGCGGTCGTTGGCGTGGATGCGCTGCCAGGTGTTGGGGTCGGCGGCGTGCAGGCGGCGGCGGATCTCTTCATCAGCCAGCGCGTCGAGTTCGGCGCGCACCGCTTCCAGCGGGCGCCCTTCGGTGCCCAGGTCGAAGAAGCCTTCGCGGATCGCCGTCAAATACAACCCCGCCCCGCCGACGACGACCGGCCGGCCGCCGCGCGCGGTGATTTCCGCGTGCACGCGGCAGAAGTCGCGCCGGTAGCGCGCGGCGTCGTAGGTCTCTTCGGGGGGCAGGAAGTCGATGAGGTGATGCGGACAGACGGCGAGTTCCTCGGCAGTCGGCTGCGCGGTGCCGATGCGCAGGCCGTGGTAGATCTGCCGGCTGTCGAGGCTGATGATCTCGACGGGATACTCGCGGGCCAGCGCGGTGACCAGCGCGGTCTTGCCGACAGCCGTGGGCCCCACGATGACCGGGCAGACGCCGGCCGGCGCGGCGGCATCGTCGGGTGCGGTGCCGCCGGTGTTCATCTCACGTGCGCCCGAAGCGTTTTTCCAGTTCGCCGAGCGTGAACTGGATCAAAGTCGGGCGGCCGTGCGGGCAGCTCAGCGGCTGGTCGGTGGCGAACAGCTGGTCGACCAGGTTCTGCATCTCGGGAATGGTCAGCGGCTCGCCCGCGCGCACGGCGGCGTGGCAGGCGTAGCTCGCGAGCAGGTCGACCTGGTTCTCCTGGCTGGGTTTGTCGTCCCAGGCCAGATCGTCCAGGATGTCGAGCAGCAGGCGGCCCTCGTTCCAGTTCTTGAGCGAAGCCGGCACGCCCTGCACCAGGATGCTGTGGCCGCCGAAGGGCTCGATGGTGAAGCCCATCGCCTTCAACTGGCCGGCGTGTGCCTGCCAGGCCTGGACCTGGCCCGGGGTCAGTTCGAGGTGCGCCGGGAACAGCAGCTGCTGCGTGGGCACGCCGGCGCCGGTGAGCGATTTGCGCGCCTCGTTGTAGAGGATGCGCTCGTGGCTGTTGTGCTGGTCGATCAGCACCAGGCCGCCGCGGATCTGCGTGACGATGTAGGTGCGGTGCAGCTGCCAGAACGGCGCCGAGTGCAGGGGCATCTCGCCACTCGCGTAGCCGTCGCCGGCGGTGAACGGCTGGTCGGACGCATCGGCGGCCGTGGCGCCCGGCGGCGAGCGCAGGGCGCCGGCGCCGAACAGTTCGGTCTGGCCGCGCGGCACGCCGCGGAATTCGAAACCGGCCGAGCCGCCGCGCTGGAAGTGGCGACGCAGGTAGTCGTCCTGGGCGCGGGCCAGACGTTCTTCGGCTTCGTGTGGCGGCAGATTGCGGTATTCGGGCGCGTCGGGATCGGGCGCCGGTTCGGTGCCGGGCCAGGGGCGCAGGTCGTCGGCGCGGCGCAGGCCCAGGCCGTCGACGAGGGCGCCCTTGAGCAGGCCGAAGATCTCGCGCTCGAGCAGCAGGCGCACCTCCGTCTTGGCCGGGTGCACGTTCACGTCGACTTCGCCGGCAGGCACCTGCAGGAAGGCGATGACCACGGCGTGGCGGCCGGCGGGGATCGACTCGCGGTAGGCCTGGGCGATGGCCTGCGACAGCGCCGGGCTGTCGACCGGGCGGCGGTTGACGAAGATGAACTGCTGTTCGCGGTTGCCGCGCGTCCAGGTCGGGCGCGAGGCCAGGCCGCTGACGCTGAAGCCGCCCTTGGCGTTCTCGAAACGCGCCATGTGGCCGACCACGGCGGCGCCCAGAAGGTCGCGCGCGCGGTCGATCAGCGACGAGGCCGGGCGCAGGTCGAGCAGGACATCGTTCTCGGCGCGGACCAGCCACCGCGTGTCCGGGTTGGCCAGCGCCAGCTGCGTCAGCAGGCGCATCACGGCGCGCTTCTCGGCCTGGGCCGTCTTCATGAACTTTCGGCGGGCAGGCGTGTTGTAGAACAGGTCGCTGACCGTGATCGTCGTGCCGCGGTTGCGCGGGGCCGGTTCGCGGCGGATGATCTCGCCGCCGTCGATCTCGAGCATGCCGCCCATGTCGGCGTCGTGCGCGCGGCTGACGCAGCGCACGCGGCTGACCGAGGCGATGCTCGCCAGGGCTTCGCCCCGGAAACCGAACGTGCCCACGCTCATGATGTCGGCGGCTGTGGTGATCTTGCTGGTGGCGTGGCGCTCGAAGGCCAGCGGCAGGTCACGGAAGGGCACGCCGTGGCCGTCGTCGTCGACGGTCAGCGAGGTCAGACCCCCGTCCTCCAGCGTGACCGAGATCTGGTGCGCGCCGGCGTCCAGGCTGTTCTCGACCAGTTCCTTGACGACCGACGCCGGCCGTTCGACCACCTCGCCGGCGGCGATGCGGTCGATGGTGGCGCCGTCGAGCACCCTGATCCTGCCGGGTTCCTCTGCCATCTTGCCCTTCATGCCGTCCTGGCCCGCGCGCTGGTGTTCCGTCGCATCGTGACGTCGCGGTCGGCATGCGACCGCGGTCCCGAAGGGTAATCGTGGCGGGCGGAGGCGTCAACCGGCGGGCAGTGGCGATCAGATCAGGGCGGCCAGCACGGCCTGCAGCAGCTTTTCGGGCGAGTCGCCGCCGCCCGGATAAACCCGCGAGGCGCTGCGCACGTCCAGTTCGGGCTCGTCCGCCAGGCGGCGCATCAATTCGCTGACGCGCTTGATCAGGCGGGGCAGCGACTGGATGTCCTCCGGCACGATCACCAGGATGGTGCCGTCCTCCAGGCAGCTGATGTGGTCGCTGCTGCGCAGGTGGCGCTCGATGGCGTCGACCAGGCCCGCCAGTTCGGCGAAGCGCGTGGCCGGCACGTGGGCCGGACGGAAGGCGGCCAGGCCCAGCATGGTGTGGTAGCGGTCGCAGCGGTCCATCTCGCGCCGCAGAATTTCGGCCAGGGCGCCGCGGGTGGCGGCGGCGGCGATGACGGTCGTTTCCAGGTCGGGCTTCGCCGGCTCCAGGCGGTCGGCCAGCGCCTCGGCCTCGGCATTGTCGATCTGGGGACGCCGCCGCATCCGGTCCGCCAGCAGCGGCAGCAGGCGGCGCGCGAACAGCGCGTCGAATTCCGTGAACGAACAGCCGTCCAGCGGATGCAGGCGGCGCTTGTCCAGCAGGACCAGGCCGGGGAACGCGTCGCTGCCGCCCAGGGGCACGGCCAGCACCGAACGCGCCGCGCCGCCGGAATCTCCCAGCGGAGCTTCCAGCACCGTGGTCTGCCAGCCGCCGCGGCCGGCGTCGTTCAGCAGCCGGGCCGCCTCGCGGCGCAGCGCCTGGTCGGGCGTTTCCACTTCGTCGGGACCGGGAGCCAGCATCTCTTCGCCCGTCAGGAGCATGGCCACGCCGGCGCCGGTCAGGCGGCGCGCCGCCGAGAGCACGCGATCGCTGGTCGCCGGTCCGGCGGGCGCGGCGCCCAGTTCGGACAGGGCGGCCGCCAGCGTGGTCAGGCGGTCCAGCTGGTCGGCGGTCGCGGTGCGGTCCAGGAATCCGGTCAGGTGCCGGTTGAGCAGCAGCAGGATCTCCGAACTCACGGCGTGGAAATGGTGTGCCTTCGCGGCCGAGGTGAAGGTCAGGCTCAGCAGGGCACGCAACGGGTCGCGGCCGACCGGCAGGTGGAAGATGGTCGTGTCACGCGGCTCGCAGGGATCGCCGGTCAGGGACGGCTCGCCCGGCCGCAGCACGCGAGGGCGTCCGCGGCTGAGCACTTCGGCCTTCATCTCGTCGGGCGGCGCCTCGTAGGCGGTGCCCTCGGGCGTGGCGCAGAACAGGTCGCCGTCGGAGGTCAGGATGGCCAGACTCACCTGGTCGGCCCCGGCGACCTCGCGCACGTCGCCGGCCCAGGCGCACAGTGTGCTGGCCAGCGTTTCGGGAAGGCCGGTGTCGCGGGTGAACCGCTCCTCCATGTCGTGCAGCAACTGGCGGTCGCCCGAACTCTGGATGTGCAGGAAGCGGTCGAGGATCAGCCCGAACCGGTGCGTCAGGCTTTCGAGCGTCGTGACGGCGGCGCGGTCCAGCGACGGTTCGCCTTCGGCGGTGCAGACGTTGATCACGCCCAGCACCCGGCCGTCCCACAGGATGGGCGCGCAGATCGCCGACTGCAGGTCGGGCCGGTCACGCCCCACCTCGGGATGGCGCGGGCCGCTGACCAGTTCGGCCACCCGCGTGCGCGCCACCCGTCCGGCCACGGATTCGCCCAGGCGCACGCGCGTGCGGTGCATGGTGCTCTGGCTCAGGCCGTAGGCAAAGGCGACGTACAGTTCGTCCGACTCGTGGTCCAGCAGCATGATCGAGCCGCTGGTGGCGCCGGTGGCCCGCGTGGCCAGTCCCAGCAGCCAGCGCAGCAGCGCCTCGCGGTCCAGCGCCTCTTCGATGCGGCTCAGCGTGCGGTGGATGGCCGCGGTTTCGAGTTCCAGAAATTCCAGATCTGCGGCCTGGCCCGTGCGGGCGGCCGCGCGCGACAGGCTGGTCAGGGCGGCGTCCAGATCCTCTTCCGTGGCGGCGGCCGGCGCCGCGGCCAGACGTGGCCCGGAGATCTGGTCGGCGAAGTCGCGGGCCAGGATCGCTTCCATCCCGCAGGCCGCCGCCTGGTCCACCAGGGACGCCACCAGATCGTTCAGCGGCGGGTGCACCAGCAGACGGGCGCCGCCTGGCGACAGTTCGGCCAGCGAGGCGATGACCGGCAGCCCCATGATCTCGGCGAGGCCGGCGCCGATCGAGGTGCCGAGGGGATCCAGGACGGCCACGATCCGGGCGTCGCGGCGGGTCGAAAGCTCCGCCAGCAGGGGAAGCTCATCTTCCCCCGGGGTCACCAGAACGACCGGCCATTTGATGATCTCGGCCAAGGTACCTCTCGGACACAGGCGCAAACGCCTGCCGGCAAGCGGTTCCGGGCGCAAACGACCCTCCGGGCCCTTCCGCGGCGGTTGTCGGGTCATAGGGATGATCGGCAGGCGGGGGCGCGGGTTGAAAAAAATTACAGGTCGCGCAGACTGTTCTTCAAGCGGGCCAACCACATGAAAGCGTCGACGGGGCTGATCCGTTCCAGATCCAGGTCCCGCAGCGCCTTCAGGGCATCCCGTTCGGGCTCGTGGAACAGGGTCGCCTGGAGGGCCGCGCCCCGCCCGCCCGGTCCGGCGCCCCGGTCCGCGGCCAGGGAGGCTCCGCCCGGCCGCCGGGCATCGTGGTCGCGCTCGTCGCCGGCGGTCAGGGTGGCCAGGATGGCCTCGGCGCGCCGCAGGACAAGTTCGGGCAGCCCCGCCAGCTTGGCCACATGGATGCCGTAGCTCTTGTCCGAGCGGCCGGGCACCACCGCGTGCATGAAGACGATGCGTCCCTCCCACTCCTTCACTTCCAGGCGGAAGTTCACCAGGCCGGGCAGGTCGCGTTCCAGATCGGTCAATTCGTGGTAGTGCGTGGCGAACACCGCGCGGGGGCGCGGACCGTCCGGCGCGGACAGGTGCTCGGTGATGGCCCAGGCCAGCGACAGGCCGTCGTAGGTGGCGGTGCCGCGCCCGATCTCGTCGAGGATCACCAGACTGCGGCGCGTCATCTGGTGCAGGATGTGCGCGGTCTCGCTCATCTCCACGTAGAAGGTCGATTCGCCGCGGGCCAGGTTGTCGGACGCTCCCACGCGCGTGAAGATGCGGTCGGTCACGCCCAGGCGCGCCCCGTCGGCCGGTACGAAGGAACCGGCCTGCGCCATCAGCGTGATCAGCGCGATCTGCCGCAGGTAGGTCGACTTGCCGCCCATGTTGGGGCCGGTCAGCAGCACGACCTGACGGCCCTCGCCGTCCAGCGCGGTGTCGTTGGCGATGAAGTCGCGGCCCAGCAGCTGTTCGACCACCGGGTGACGCCCGGCGGTGATGCGCAGTTCCAGCGAGTCGTCGCATTCGGGGCGGCAGTAGCGGTGGCGCTCGGCCGTCTCGGCGAAGCCCAGCATCAGGTCCGCGTGCGCCACCAGGCGCGACGCCTCGCGCAGGGCGGGCAGCCGTTCGGCCACCGCGCGCACCAGCGACTGGAACAACTCCGTCTCCAGGCGTTCGGCGGTCTCCTCCGCATCGAGGATGGTGTGCTCGGCCTCTTTCAGTTCCTCGGTGTGGAAGCGGCCGGCGTTGACCAGGGTCTGGCGCTGCTGGTAGTGCGCCGGGACCTTCTCCAGATGCTTGTTGGTGACCTCGAAGTAATACCCGAAGACGCGGTTGTAACCGACTTTCAGACTTGAGATTCCGGTGAGGTCGCGTTCGCGCGTCTGCAGGCCCGCGAGGAAGCCGCGGCTGTCCGTGGCGACCGCGCGGCAGCGGTCCAGCTCGGGGTCGACGCCAGCGGCGATATAGCCGGTCTTGCGCGTGGTGGCCGGGGCATCGGCGGCGATGGTGGCGACGATGGAAGCGGCCAGCGGGCCGAAGTCCTCCACGCCGGTCAACCAGCGGGCCACCGGGTGCTCCTCGTGGCCGCCCGCGGTCGCGGCCTCGCGCAGCTCGGCCAGAACGCCCAGCGACGTTCCCAGCTGCCGCAGCCCGGACGGACCCAGCCGTCCGGCCGCCGCCCGGGCGCCGTGCCGCTCGACATCGCCCAGACGTTTGAGGCCCGCACGCAGTTCGGCCCGCCAGGGTCCCGCGGCCAGCGCCGCGGCCACGCCGGCGTGCCAGCCGCGCAGTTCGTCCAGGTCGGTCAGGGCTTCGGCCAGGCGCTGTTCCAGAAGCCGGCGGCCCATGGGTGTGACGGTGCCGTCGATGTGATGGACCAGGGTGCCGGGGCCGCGCTCGCCGCGGAAGGTCCGGAAGATCTCCAGGTTGCGCAGCGTCTCTTCGTCGAGGACCAGGCGGTCGCCCGGCGCGTTGAACTGAAGGCTGGTGACCTGCGCCGGTCGCCGCAGGGTCAGGGCCGAGAGGTAGCGCAGGACCGCGCCGGCGGCGGTGGCGGCCGGCTCGCGCCCTGCTTCCTCCAGGCCGTAGGGCGTCAGTGTGGCCACCTGGAAATGGTCCAGCAGCGTGCGGCGGGCGAAGGCCGGATGGAACCAGGCGGTGTTGACCGCATTGACGACCACCCCCGGCAGCGCGGCCCGCCACAGATGCAGGCGTTCGGGGTCCGTGTCCTCGGCGACGATCACTTCGCGCACGGCGTGCCGCTGGCACAGGCTGGCCGGCGTGGCGCGTTCCAGGCCACAGCGGAATTCCCCCGTGGTGGCGTCCAGGAGCGCCCAGCCGCTCGCGGGGGCGCCGGGTCCGTCGGTGGCGGTCGAGCCGGGTGCCGGCCTCCAGGCGAGGCAGTAGCGGCCCGAGGCGCCGTCCAGCAACTCGGGCGTGGTCGCGGTGCCGGGGCTGATGACCTCCACCACTTCGCGACGGACCAGCCCCTTGGCCAGCGCGGGATCCTCGACCTGCTCGCAGATCGCGACCGTCAGGCCGGCGCTGAGCAGCCGGGTCAGATAGACGTCCAGGGCGTGGTGCGGCACGCCGGCCAGTGGAATGGGATTGTCGCTCTTGGAATCGCGGCTGGTCAGGGTCACGCCGGCGACGCGGGCCAGCGTTTGCGCATCCTCGAAGAATGTTTCGAAGAAATCACCCATGCGGAAGAGCAGCAGCGCGCCGGGGTGCTGGGCCTTGATCTCGAGGTACTGGGCGAGCATGGGTGTCAGACGGGCGGCCTGCGGGTCGGCGGGTTCGTTGTCGCCGCGGGGCTTGCGTCCGGCCGCCATGGCTCAGCGGTCCGGGCGGGCATTCGCCTCGCGGTCGACGACGATCACGTCCAGTCCCAGTCGCGCCCCGAGTTCGGCGGCGGCGTTCTCGGCCTCGGCCGGGCCGGGCCAGGCGCCGGCGCGCAGGCGGTACACGCTCTGGCCGCGGGCGTCGACGCCTTCCTCGATCGTCAGACCCTCGACGCGCTCGGCGTGGCGCTGCTGGAAGTCCAGCGCGCGGCCGCGGTCGCCGAAGGCCCCCAGTTGCAGCGTGTAGCGGCCCACGCGGCCTTCGGGCTGGGCGGTCGCCGGGGTGCGCGTGTCGTCGCGAACCGTTCCCTGGGCCCGCTCCGTGGGTGGGGTGGGCCGCGCCGAGGCGGGCAGGCGGGTGACGGCGACATCCTGATGATCGCGCAGCGCGCGGTGGATTTCCAACAGCGCGAGGGATCCGGAATCGAGCTCGTCGATCTGCATGGCCAGCGCTTCGACTTCCGCCACGCGGCCGCCCAGCAGCATGGCGCGGCAGCGGCCCGACACGGTGCGGCGCCGCAGCTCAGGGTCGGCCTGGTCGGCGGCATCGTACCAGCGCAGCGCCTGCGCGCCGTCACCCTGTGCGATGGCGATGTCCCCGAGCAGCGCCCGCGACATCGCGAAGGCCGGGTCGGAGGTCCTGACGGCCGCCAGCAGTTCGCGGGCGCGCGGGCCGCGGCCCAGGGCCAGCAGCGCACGCGCGGCGACCACCTGGACCTGGCCGGGCAGGTCGTCGCCTTCGTCCAGCAGGGGCGACACGGCGGTCAGCGCTTCGCCCGGGTGGCCGCGCCCCAGTTCCAGTTCGGCGGTCTCCAGAGCCAGGCGCGTCCGCACCGGCCGGCCCAGACGCTTGCGGGTCAGCCCCTGCCCCAGCAACTCGAGGGCGCCGGCGGGTTCGGTCGACAGCCGGGAGCGCCAGAGTTGGCTCTCGGCGGGGCGCGCGCCGGACTCGGCCGCGGCCGTCTGGCCGCGCGCCTGTTCCCAGGAGCCGGCCGCGAACAGTTCGGCCACCCGCTCGAAGCCGGCCAGAGCGGCGGGTGCTGTGCCCAACGTCAACGCCACCGCGACGAAGAGAGCGGCTGCCGCCCGCGGGCTGATGGTCCGGTCGCGGAGCATGCTACGACTCCTCGCGCCGCCGGCAACCGCGGCGATGCGACCGGAAGCTGCGGCAGTCGGGGCAGAACCAGCGGACGCGCGGATCGGCGCGGCCGCACTGGCAGCAGACCCAGTCCACCGGCGGCCGCGGCATCTGCAGCAGTTTCCACACCTGGGCGAACGGGGTTTCCGGATGGTCGCGGACGAGCATGCGCAGGTACGGAGCCGCCACGTTGGGCGTCAGGTCGGGCTGGCCGGCCTTGGTGCTCAGCACGCGCATCGCCTTGTCGCGCTGGTCGAGCTTCTCGTAGAGGATCGCCAGGTTGATGGCGAACGAAGGCGGCGCGTTCTCGGCCAGGCAGGCCGTTTCCAGCAGCGGGATCGTGCGCGTGAACTGACCGCCGCGCAGGAGCGCGTCCTGCAGCATCGGCAGGAAGATGTCCAGCTCTTCGGGATGGTCGAGCAGATTCTCGGCCGCTTCGGTCAAGGCGCCGGCGGCGTCGTCGGCGCGTGCGGCCAGGATGGCCCGGACCAGCGCCGCGCGGCTGCCGGTTTCGGGCATGTTCTCGACATCGCGCAGTCGGGCTCGCGCCTCGCCCGACTCGCCGGCCAGCGCGTGGCCGACCGCCCGGTCGAGTTGGAAGCTGGCGTAGGCTTCGCGGAACCAGGGTGCGTCGCGATCCGGCACGTGCCGGGGCGCCTGCTTCAGCACGCGCGCGGCGTCCGGCAGTTCATTGTCGCCCTGGTGCTGGGCGAACCGCGCGCGCCAATAGCGCTTGTCGCCCAGGGAATGACGCTGCAGGGTGTCGAGCACCTGCCCCGCCTCGGTGAACTGGTTCAGCGCCAGCAGATCCTCGGTCAGTGCCAGTCCGGAAGCGATCTTCTGTCCCGGAGTCAGTTCGCCGCGCATCGTCAGGCCGCGGTGCAGGACGACGGCGCGACCGGCATCGCCCAGTTCACGCAGCAGGTTGCCGAGATACAGGAAGGGCTCGAAGGCGTCGGGCTGCTTCTGCACGACGCGTCGGAGGATGGCCGCGGCTTCGTCCCGCTCGCCCTCGATCCACAACTGGAGCGCCTGCTGGTAATCGTCGGCGTTGACAACCGGGCGCGGGCGGACCCAGATGCGCCACAGGACGACGGCCGCGGCGACGGCCGCGCTGCCGACGACCAGCCAGGTCAGGAAGTCACTCAAGGTCGCCGTCCTTCACCATCAGCGCGGCAGTGCCGTCGTCGCGCAACGGTAGCGTGCGCAGGTCGGCCAGCTCGCGGTCCTTGTCGCGGGTCAGCTTGCGCAGGCGTGACATGTCGCGCTGCAGGCGGATCTCGCGGATCAGCGCCAGAACCAGCGCGGTGCCGAAGCCCAGCATGAAGCTGACGACGACGACCCAGTACATGGACACGCCCAGGTACGAGGTCCCGAACAGGTTGATATCCACGGACTGTCCGCTGTTGGTCACGAAGAAGTAGACCATCGCGAACAGCAGTACCAGGAAGAGCAACCCTCTGACGATCCACACGGCGCTACCTCGTTTCGCGGAATCCCCTGTCGGGCTCAGCCGGCCCGGCTTTCACCGAAGAACGTCGTCCCTTCCCAGCCCGTCAACCGCACTTCCAGCGACGATCCCGCGGCTACTTCCGGCCCGTGGACGATCACCTTGCGGTTGTTCGCGGTCCGCAGGCGCCAGGCGCCGGCGGGTCGGCGGGCCGGGCCCTCGCACACCGCGGTCACCAGGCCACCGACCAGCGTGTCGGCGGCGGCGGACCAGATCTCCTGCTGCACGGCCATCAACTCGGCCAGCCGCGACTTCTTGACTTCGAGCGGCACATCGTCGGCCAGGCGGGCCGCCGGGACGCCCGGGCGCTCGCTGTACTTGAAAGAGAAGATCTGATCGTACTGTACCCTGCGAACGAGTTCCAGGGTAGCCCGGAAATCGGCGTCCGTCTCCCCCGGGAATCCGACGATGAAATCCGACGAGAACGAGACCCCGGGGATGACCCGGCGGGCGTAATCGACCATGTCCAGGTAGTCGGCGGCGGTGTACAGGCGTTTCATGCGCCGCAGGACGGTGTCCGAGCCGCTCTGGGCCGGGACGTGCAGCCACGGGCACACCTTTTCCAGCCGCCCGATCGTGTCCATCAGGTGCCGGTGCATGTCGTGCGGATGTCCGGTCAGGAAGCGGATGCGCTCCAGCCCGTCGATGGCGGCGACCATCTCCAGCAGGCCCGCGAAATCCAGCCGGTCGCCGCAGCGGTAGGCCGTCACGTTCTGGCCCAGCAGCGTCACCTCGCGGCCGCCCTGCGCGACGATCGACCGGATCTCCTCGACGATCACCTCGGGCGCCTTCTCGCTCTGCGGGCCGCGGGTCATCGGGACGATGCAGTAGGTGCACTTGTAGTCGCAGCCCTTGTGGATGGTCACCAGGTGGCTGTTGTTGGTCGGGTACAGCTCGGGCGGGGCCACGTAGTGGGCGTCATGGCGATGCCCGGTGACGGCGCCGCCGCGCGGGCGGGCGGCGTTCCCGCCGCCGGTCAGCCCCCGCAGCAGACCCGGCAGCGCGTCGTAGTTGTCCACGCCCACGACCAGGTCCACCGCCTTGGCGCCCTTGCGCAGGTCGTCGCCCAGGCGTTCGGCCATGCATCCGCAGATGCCGATGATCGCCGGGGCCAGGTCGGCCTCCAGACGCCGGTGGCGCAGTTCGCCCACGCGGCTGATCACCTTGTGCTCGGCGTGTTCGCGCACGCTGCAGGTGTTCAGCAGGACGGCGTCGGCGGCCAGTTCGTTGTCCACCACGCGGAACCCCGCGCCCTCCAGCAGCCCGCCTATGGCCTGGCTGTCGTAGGTGTTCATCTGGCAGCCGTACGTCTCGATGTAGACGGCCGGGGCCTCCGCACCGTCGGGGCGCGGTGGTTTCGTGAGGTCAGGCAGCGAATTCTGGAACATCGCCATCTCGGGTATCCTCAAACGGTCCGGGCGTACAGCCGGCCGTCGCGTTCGTGGTCGATCCGCACGGCGACCAGGTCGCCCGGGCGCAGGCCGTCGGCGGGCGCGGCCGGAATCATCACCGTTTCGAAATTGCCGGTCGTGGCCTGGTGGCAGCCGGGCAGGTCGCTGCCGTTCTCCACGACCGCCTCGAAGACGCCGCCCACGAGCCCGCGGCGGAACGCTTCCCGCTTGCTTCCGGACAGGGCCCTCAGTTCGGCCGCGCGCCGGGAGCTGGTGGCGCCCGGCACCTGGCCCGGCAGGCGCGTGGCCACGGTGCCCGGTCGCGCCGAATAACGGAAGACGTGAACGTAGCTGAACGGGAAGTCTTCCACCAGTCGCATGGTGTCTTCGAAATCGGCGTCGGTTTCACCCGGGAAGCCGACAATGAAGTCGGCGCCGATCCCGAAGGCGCGGCCGAGCCCGGCCACCTTCGCCACCGCCCGCCGCGCGCCGGCGCTCCGGTACGGCCGCTTCATGTTCTTCAGGACACTGTCCGCCCCGCTCTGCAGCGACAGGTGCAGGTGCGGCCTGAGGCGGGGCTCGGCGGCGTACAGGCCCAGCAGGTCGTCGCCGATCTCGTTCGGGTGCATGCTGCTCAGGCGCAGCCGCAGATCCGGCAGCGCGTCCAGGCAGCGCCACAGCAGGTCCGGCAGGCGCTCCTTCCCCGCCAGATCGCGCCCCCAGCCGCCCAGTTGCACGCCGGTCAGCACCGCCTCGCGGTAGCCGCCTTCGCACAGGCGGGCCAGTTGGGCGATGACGTCGTCGGCGGTGCGGGACCGCCCCGGCCCGCGGGCCTGCCAGATCGCGCAGTAGGTGCAGCGGAGGTCGCAGCCGTCCTGCACCTTGACCACCGCACGGCTGCGGCCGGGGAAGGCGTCGACGAGCGGGGCCGTGAAGGCGGCATTCCCGGCGAAGGGCTCGACCTGGACACGCGAACCGGCGCCCGAGAGCGCCGCCGGCAGCCAGGCCGCGACGTCGTCCTTCGTCGAGTTGCCCACCACCAGATCGACTTCCGGCAGGCGGGCCAGCGAATCGGGCTGTGTCTGCGCGTAGCACCCGGCCACCACGACCCGGCAGCCGGGATGGCGCTCCTTGGCCTGGCGCGCCAGCCGGCGGCATTCATGCTCGGCCTTGGCGGTCACGGTGCAGCTATTCAGGATGTAGAGATCGGCGGGCTCGTCCCAGGTCACCACCCGCAGCGCGCGCTGCTCGGACAGGCGCAGGCGCAGACTCTCGGTGTCGTACTGGTTGAGCCGGCAGCCGAGGGTGTGGAAGGCCACGCGCAGGACGGCTTCGTACGGGGCCTGCGTCCCGGTGGCGGGCGCCGGGATCCGCAGCGGCCGTGCGCGCAGCTCCTGCAGGGGTCCGTCCATGCCGTCCTTCATCGTTTCGGCGCCGCCTTCTGCGGCTGAGCGCCCCCGAAAAATCGGAAAGGGGCGGGGCCTGAACCCCGCCCCTCGGCGGGCGACCGGGAGAACCGGCCGCAACGTGCGTGAGGGCTGCCGCCCGGGTTCGACCTACTGGTCGGAAACCGGGTAGTCGACCTCGTCGGCATAGTCGTCATCCACCGCGGACTTCTCCGGAAGCTCGCCGGCAGCCGCCGCGGCCGCTTCGGCCTCGACGACGTCCTCGAGCCGCGGGTGCGCCGCGACGAACGCCTCCATGGCCTCGTTGCCGTTTTCCTTCAGACGCTCGGCGATCGACAGCACGATGCGCCGGTTCTCGACGTCCATCTTGATGACCTTCAGCTCGGCAGCCTCACCCTCGCGGAAGTAGTACTGAGGCTTGTCCAGCTTCGGGATGCCCAGGTGACCCAGGGGCACGAAGCCCTCGAGGTCGTTGCCCATCTCGATGATGGCGCCGTGGTCGAGCATGCGGCTGACGGTTCCGCTCACGTCGTGGCCCACCGGGAAACGGTCGGCCAGGTCGGGCCACGGATTGTCCTGCAGCTGCTTGATGCCGAGGCTGATGCGACGCTTGGACGTGTCGATGTCCAGGATCTGCACCTTCACCGAATCGCCGCGCTTGAGCAGTTCCTTCGGGTGGCGCACACGCCGCGTCCAGCTCATGTCCGAGATGTGGACCAGACCGTCGATGCCCTCTTCGACTTCGACGAAGGCGCCGAAATCGGTCAGGTTGCGGACCTTGCCCTCGATGGCCGAGCCGACCGGGTAGCGCTCGATCAGGGTCAGCCAGGGGTCGCTCTCGCACTGCTTGAGGCCCAGGCTGATCTTCTCGTTGGCCTTGTCGGTCTTGAGCACCATCACGTCGACCTCGTCGCCGATCGAAACGACCTTCGACGGGTGCTTGATGTGGCGCGTCCAGCTCATCTCACTGATGTGGATGAGGCCCTCGACGCCCTTCTCCAGCTCGACGAACGCGCCGTAGTTGGTGATGCTCACCACGCGGCCGCGGACGATGGCCTGCTCCGGGTAACGCTCTTCGACATGGTCCCACGGATAGGACTGCAGCTGCTTGAGGCCGAGGCTGATGCGCTCGCGCTCCTGCTCGAAGTCCAGGACCTTGACCTCGATCTCCTGGCCGATGGCCACGACTTCGCTGGGGTGGTTGACACGGCCCCAGCTGAGGTCGGTGATGTGCAGCAGGCCGTCGATGCCGCCGAGGTCGACGAAGGCGCCGAAATCGGTGATGTTCTTGACGATGCCCTTGCGGACCTGGCCCTTCTGCAGCTCGGAGATCAGGTTCTTCTTCTTCGACTCGCGCTCCTGCTCGAGAACGATGCGGCGGCTGACCACCACGTTCCGGCGGCGCTTGTTCTTCTTGATGATCCGGCACTGGATCTCTTCGCCGATCATGTCCTCCAGGTTCGGAACCTGGCGCAGGGCAACCTGGCTGCCCGGCAGGAACGTGTCGACGCCCCACAGCTTCACCACGAGACCGCCCTTGATGCGGCGATCGACCAGGCCGGTGACGACTTCGCCCGCTTCGTGCGCGACCTTGATCTTGTCCCAGACCTTGAGGAAGTCGGCGCGTTCCTTCGAGAGCACGACGAGGCCGTCGAGGTTCTCGAGCTTCTCCAGGAAGACATCGAACGTGTCGTTCACGTTGATGGTCGCGTTGCCGAATTCCTCGCGGTTGATGACGCCTTCGCTCTTGAAGCCGATGTTCATCAGGACTTCGTTCTCGCGGACCTCGATGACGGTGCCTTTGAGGATCTGGCCCTCCTGGATGTCCGTCAGGGTCTCTTCATAGCTGTTGATCAGCGCGAGCATGTCGGCGCCGGACAGTTCGTCGAACTTACCGTCGTCGCCGTGGTAGTCCAGATTGACGATCGAATCGGAGTCGTACTCCGTGCTCAGCTTCGGCGCCGCGGGCGTGCGGAATTCATCGCCGCCGCCGCTGTCGTCCTGGTCGTCATCGTGATTCAGGCTCCCCTTGCCGCGAGGACGGTAAGAAGAATGGCCCGCCGGGCGACGCGAGTCGTCGGAGCCGGAAGCGGGGTTGAAAGCCATGAACGGTTGCCTCCTGGTGACAGATTGATGCACCGGACCGAGTGATCCGGCGAATTCGCTAATATATCCGAAGGGGTGCCTCAAGGCAAGGAGATGGCGAGGGTCCGGTCAACCGCCGAAGAGCTTGGCCTGCCGGGCCGCAAAACGCCGTAACTGCTTCTGCCCCAGTTCCTTCTCGAACGGGGTCTCGGGGTGGTTGGCGAAGCTGCGGGCCTGCAGTTCGCACCAGGCCGCCCGGCAGAGCTGCCCGATCCGCTCGGAAACGGCGCGCCGGTCCATCTGCGCCAGCAGGTCGTCCACCGCGTGCCAGCGCAGCAGCGGCCCGTGCCACACCTCCAGCGGCGACTCGAGCGAGCCCCCGCAACGCCGGCCGTAGCCGCCGCGCAGGAACATGGGCAGAACCGGCGCCCGTGTCTCCTGCACCAGGATGCCCAGGCCGCTGCGCACCTGGCCGGGATGACCGATAGCCTGCCGCGTGCCCTCGGGAAAGATCAGCAGGTTCCCACCGCTCGCCAGTCCGGCCGCGGCCTCGCCGAAGGCGTTCCGGTCGTACCCTTTGCGCCGGATCGGGATCGAATCAAGCCAGCGCAGGAAGCGGCCGTTCGGCCAGGCCGGCTGGAACAGCTCCGCCTTGGCCAGCGAAAAAACGCGCGACCGGCGGAACGTCGCCCCCAGGAGGATCGGATCGATCAGGGCGATGTGGTTGGCGGCCAGGATGCAGCCCGGCGTGACCGGCAGACCCCTGTTGCCGTAGACCCTCAGCCCGTAGAAGCGGGCGATCGTCTGCATGACCCCATAGGCCAGGCGATACTGGAACGGCAGGGCGACGCGCGCGCTGTGCGGATCGTTGACGATGGCGGCGTCGAGCGTCGGGTTGACCAGACAGGCCCGGGCGCACAAGTCGTTCTGCTGCTCGAGGCTCAGCGCGCTGCTGTCGATGACGATCGCGTCCGGCGAGATCACCAGCGGGCTGGTGGCGCGTTCGCTGTCCTGGCGGTCGCGGTCGGCCAGTTCGGCGGCCAGGGCGACAGGGTCGACTTCGACCCCGCGTTCGCGAAACTGCAGATGGCGGCGCCGGGCGCGCGCCTCGGGCGTGGCGGTCAGGAAGATCTTGGCCGTCGCCAGCGGGAAGACCACGCTGCCGATGTCGCGGCCTTCCATGATGACGCCGCCCTTCCGGCCGAGCGCCTGCTGCCGTTCGACCATCAGCCGCCGAACCTCGGGGTGGCTGCTCACCCTGGAGACGGCAGCCTCGACTTCCGGCGTACGGATGGACCGCGAAACGTCGTGTCCGTCCCACAGCACAGTGGTCTCGCCGCGAGAAGGACGCAGTTCGAGGTTCACCGGACCCAGGAGCGCCGCCAGCGCCGCTTCGTCCCCGGGCTGGATGCCGGCCGCGAGCGCAGCCTGCGTCAGGGCGCGGTACATGGCGCCCGTGTCGATGTAGAGCAGCCCGAAACGGTCGGCGAGCGCGCGGGCGGTCGAGGACTTGCCCGAACCGGCGGGGCCGTCGACGGCGATCACGGCATCCGCGGGTAGAACCGTGGGATCGCCGGGTGGCAGATCAGCAGGATCGTGAAACGCCATCTCAGAGGTCCCGGCCCACGGCCCGCGCCACGGCGCGGCACGAGACGGCCAGTTCCCCGAACTGGGCGGGGTTCAGGCTCTGCACCGCGTCGCTGAGCGCAGCGGTGGGATCGGGATGGGTTTCGACCAGCAGGCCGTCGGCGCCCGCGGCCACGGCCGCGCGTGCCAGGGCGGCGACGAAACGCGCTTCGCCGGCGGCATGGCTGGGGTCGACGATCACCGGGAAGTGCGTCAGTTCGCGCATCACGGCGACGGAGCCGACATCGAGGGTGTTGCGGAGCGACGGCTCGAAGGTGCGGATGCCGCGCTCGCAAAACACGACCTGGCGACCGCCGGCGGCCAGCACGTGCTCGGCCGCGTGGAGCCACTCGGCCACCGTGGTCATCATTCCCCGCTTGAGGAGCACGGGGCGACCGCTGCGGCCCGCCTCGCGCAGCAGCGGGAAATTCTGCACGCTGCGGCTGCCGATCTGCAGCATGTCGGCTTTCCCGGCGACCAGCTCCACATCGCGCGGGTCCAGCACTTCGGTCACGAACGGCAGCCCGGTCGCTTCGCGGGCTTCCACCAGATGCTCCAGACCTTCGACGCCCAGCCCCTGGAAATCGTACGGGCTCGTACGCGGCTTCCAGGCGCCGCCGCGCAGCATGACGCCGCCGGCCTCGCGCACGGCGCGGGCGGCGCGCGTGACCTGGTCGCGGCCCTCGACGGCGCAGGGGCCGCCGATCAGCACCACGCGGGGCCCACCGAAGGCCACCGATCCGATCTGGACGATGGTCGTCGCCTGGCCCGGCTGGCGGGCGGTGAGCGGGTGCGCGCCGGTGATGCGCAGTTCTTCCATCACGACAAATCAACCATCAGGACAGGATCTCCCTGAGCGCCGCGAGGCAGCGGTCGTTCTCTTCGGGCAGGCCCACGCTGATGCGCAGCGCGCCTTCACCCAGGCCGAAAGCATTCATCGGGCGTACGATGACGCCCTTGTGCAGCAGAGCGGTGGTCAACCGCCCGGCGTTGCCGTCGCAGCGCACCAGCAGGAAGTTCGCCTGGCTGGGCACGACCCGGAAGCCGATCTCCGCCAGTTGTGCGCTCATCCGCTCGCGCTCGCGCTCGTTCCGGCGCGCGCGTTCGGGCACCACGTGCCAGTTCTCCAGGCAGGCCAGCGCCGCCGCCTGGCTCAGCGAGTTCACGTTGAACGGCTCGCGGGTCTTGTGTAGTTCGTCCACCAGCGAGGGATGCCCCACACCATAGCCGATGCGCAGGCCGGCCAGCGAATGGATTTTGCTGAACGTCCGCAGCGAGATCAGGTTCGGGAACTCCGAACGCATCGCCAGCGTCTGCGGATAATCCGTCGCCGTGACGTACTCATAGTAGGCTTCATCGACGGCGACAACCACCCGCGGCGGCACCCGGCGCATGAAGTCCAGGAACTCGTCATGCGTGTTGTAGGTGCCGGTCGGATTGTTGGGATTGCAGACGATGACCAGCTTCGTCCGCTCGTCGATGGCCGCCGCCATGGCCGGCAGATCGTGGCGGTCGTCGTCGGTCAGCCTGACGGCGCGACCGCACTCGAAGTGGACCTTTGTCGTCAGCGCGTAGACGATGAAACTGTGTTCGCTGAAGACGACATTTTCGCCCGGGGACACCAGCGCCCGGATCAGGATGTCGATGACCTCGTTGCTGCCGTTGCCGAGGATCAGTTCGTTCGGCTCGACGCCGAGATGGGCCCCCAGCGCCTGAGTCAGGCGAAAGGCCGAGGAGTCGGGGTAGCGGTTCAGTTCGCGCGCGGCGCGCGCAATGGCCTCGAGCACGGCCGGCAGCGGACCCTCGGGATTCTCGTTGCTGGCCAGTTTGATGACCGAGCCGAGCCCGAGTTCCCGCCTCACTTCACAGATCGGCTTCCCGGGAACGTAGGCGCGGGTTTCGAGAATTCCGGGACGGAACAGGCCCTTGAAGTCGATCATCGCTTGCCTCCGGCTTCGGTTCGGCCGTCCCGGTTCCGCTGCTGCCCGGGTCAGCCGCCATCCCTGGCGCCACCGCCTCGGCGGGGACGCTCCCTGACCTCACCCTCACCCTTGTCCGATACCGCGCGGCGCAGGTCCGCGATCTCGGCCGCCGTCAGCCGTCTGAAGTCGCCGGGATTCAGCAGTCCGATCGCGACCGGTCCGACCGCCACCCGGTGCAGTCGGATCACCTTGTGACCGACGGCCGCGAACATCCGCCGGATCTGGCGCTTGCGTCCCTCGTGCAACTCGACCACCCAATGGCGGCCGTCGGCGCGGTGGCCGGGACGCATCCGGCATGGCCGGCAGGGCCGACCGTCCAGTTCGATCTTCCCGCCCGTCAGCGTCGGCAGCAACGCGTCGGGCAGCACTTCGGCAAGCTGGACCTCGTACGTCTTCCAGACCCCGGACTTCGGACGGCACAATTTCTCGTTCAGCGCGCCGTCGTCCGTCCAAAGGAGCAACCCCGTGGTCGCCTGGTCAAGGCGGCCGATGGGCACGAAGCGGTCCGGCAGGGCGGCGCGCCGGCGCCACTCCTCCAGGGAGTCCTGTCCGCTCTGGGATTTGAGGGTGCAGACCACGCCGAGAGGTTTGTGGAAGGCATAGACGCGGATGTCGTCGGGCAGCTCCAGGGGGCTTCCGTCGACCGCCACCCGGTCGCTCGCAGGGTCGACACGGCGCCCCAGGTCGGTGACCGTCACGCCGTTGATCTTCACGCGTCCGGCCACGACGAGTTGTTCCACGGCGCGGCGGGATCCGTGCCCCGCGCGCGCCAGGAAGCGGTTCAACCGCATGCACCCGTCCTCAGGGGCGTCCTGTGTCGGGCTCTTCCGCGGCGTCGCCTTCGGTTTCGTCGCCGAAGTCCTCGGCGATTTCGCCGGTGTCGCCGGTTTCCTTGTCGGCCCCGTCCGTGTCATGTGCTTCGGCTCCCGTGTGCCCGGTGGTCTCGTCTCCGGCATCGTCGTCCCCGGTGGTCTCGACGGCCGGTTCGGCCACGGCGGACTCCGGCGCGGCAAAGTACTCCTCCAGCTCCTCGTCCGTCACTTCGCGGCCGATGCGGCTGGCGAATTCCTTGAGCTGTTCGCGGTCGTCGAGCACGCCCTCGAGAGCGGGCAGGTCCGGGAGCTGTCCCAGGCCCTTGAGACCGAGGTGGTTGAGAAATTCGCGCGTGGTCCCGTACAACAGGGGGTTGCCCACCGCCTGCGAGCGGCCCACCACGGTGATGAGGTTGCGCTCGGTCAGCGTGCTGATGGCACCGCTGCTGTTGACGCCGCGGATTTCGTCGATTTCCAGGCGCGTGATCGGCTGCCGGTAGGCAATGATGGCCAACACTTCGAGCCCGGCCTTCGACAGGCGCGTGAAGCTGCGCGACTTCAGGAGATTGTCGACCAGCGGCGCGAATTCCGGGCGCGTGGCGATCTGCCAGCCGCCGCCGAACTCGACCACGGTGAAGGAATGCCCTGCCGCTGCGTATTCCTGATCCAGTTCCAGGATGCCGGCGCGGATCTCCGCGTTCTCCCGCTCCGGAAAGATCTTCTTCAGCCTCGCGATGGTCAGCGGGCTGTCGGCAGCGAAGAGCAGGGCTTCCAACTCCCTCTTCAAGATTCCATCTCCCGTTCGCGCAGGCTCTCGGGCTCTTCAACCTCCACATCGTCATCGTCGTCATCGTCCCACTCGATGTCGTCGTCATCGTCATCGTCGTCATCATCGTCGTCGTCATCGTCCCAGGCGCTGTCGTCGTCATCGTCGTCGTCGCTGGCCGTGACCGTCTCGGTCTCCACGACGGCGGCGCCCGGAGCGGTCTTCAGCGCGTCCTCGACTTCGACGTCGTCACCCTCGTCGTCGTCGTCCCACTCGACATCGTCGTCGTCATCGTCGTCATCATCGTCCTCGTCGTCCCAGTCGGTGTCGTCATCATCCTCGTCGTCGTCCTTCGCGTTCGTCCAGCCGGCCGCGCCGGTTTCGGTCTTCGGCTCGACTTCGAGGGCTTCCGCTTCGAGGGCGTCCGCTTCGAGGGCATTTGCGACCGATGCTTCGTATGCCATGGTGGTCTCCAGGGTTTCGGCGCCTTCATCGGCGTCGGTGATCGCGCCGCCGGCCGGGCGCTGCAACCAGATCGGGCCGAGCGGTTCGGTCTGGACGAACACCAGCCGGCCGCGCTTGACCATTTCCAGGATGGCGATGAAGGTGACCACCACCTCCATCTTGATCGAATCCCCGGCGAACAACTCCTCGAAGCGAACGAGGGAGCCGTCGCCGGTGCGGTTGGCGATCAGATCGATCTTTTCACCGACCGTGAACGGCTCACGGACGATGTCATGGACCGGCCGCTTGCGCACACGGTCGTAGATGCCGGCCAATGCCGCCAGCAGGTCGAACATTTCGATGCGCAGCGCCGGCTCGACCGCCTGTTCGTTGGCGAAGGGGAAGCGGAGCTGGCGCATGTGGTACTGGCTCCGCTCGTCCTCCTTCTCCTGGAAGGCGAGGGCCGCTTCCTTGAATCGCTTGTACTCCAGCAACCGGCGCACCAGTTCGGCGCGCGGGTCCTCTTCCTTGTCCTCTTCGTCGTCCACGCGCGAAGGCATCAGCATCTTCATCTTGATGACCAGCAGCGTGGCGGCCATCGCGATGAATTCGCCGGCCTGGTCGAGGCTGATGGACTGCATCACCTCGATGTGCCGGATGAACTGGTCGGTGATCCGCGCGATCGGGATGTCGTAGATGTCGACCTGATCCCGGTCGATCAGGAAGAGCAGAAGGTCCAACGGACCCTGGAATCCGGTCAGCTCGATCTGGTAGGCCGCGCTGGAACGGAAGTAGTCGAGTTCCGGCGGCAGGGCGTCGAGATTCCAGCTTTCTGGGCTGCCGCGCGTCGGGCGCACGGGCGCCACGACGGGCGCGGCGCCGTCATCGCCGCCAATCACGCCGCTTTCGTCCACGATGCCGTCTTCCGGGGCGTTCATCTATCCGATGCCCATCGCGTCGTGGACGCGCGCGAGCGTGTCCTTGGCCAGTCCGCGGGCGCGTTCGCAGCCCGCGGAGATGATCTCGTCCAGGCGCGCCGGGTTCGCCTCGAAGTCGGCCCGGCGTTCGCGCAGGGGCGCGAAGTGGGCGATGGCGCCCTCGGCCAGCTGTTTCTTGCAGTCGACGCAGCCGCGGGCGGCGGTGCGGCATTCCTCGGCCACCTGCGGCGCGTCCGCGGGCAGGAACTTCTGGTACCAGGTGTAGACGCCGCACACCTCGGGATGTCCCGGGTCGCTGCGCCGCAGCCGGGCCGGGTCGGTGAAGGCCGGCTTGATCTTCTCGCGGATCTCCTCCGGCGAGGCGGAGATCTCGATGGTGTTGCCCAGCGATTTGCTCATCCGGCCCCCGTCGGTGCCGGGGAAGCGCGCGAACTTCGTGACCAGCGCCTCCGGCTCGGGGAAGACGTCACCGAACAGGAAATTGAAGCGCCGGGCCATCTCGCGCGTCAACTCGAGGTGCGGCAGCTGGTCCTCGCCGACGGGCACGGCGTGCGCGCGGTAAGCCAGGATGTCGGCCGCCTGCAACACGGGGTAGCCGAGGTGGCCGAAGCTGATCTCGCCCCCCAGGTTCAGATCGCGGATCTGTTCCTTGAACGTCGGGTTACGCTGCAGCCGGCCCATGCTGATCAGCATGCTCATCACCAGGAACAGTTCCGCGTGCTCCTTGATCGACGACTGCAGGAACAGCACCGAGCGGTCCGGATCCAGTCCGGCACCCAGCCAGTCCAGAAACATCTCGCGGCTGTTGGCGTTGATCTCGCCGCTCTTGTCCAGGGCTGTGGTCAGCACGTGCCAGTCCGCCACCATGAACCGGCAGTCGTAGGTGTCCTGGAGCTGCACCCAGTTTTCCAGGGCGCCCGTGTAATTGCCCCAATGCAGGCGGCCGGTCGGCCGCATGCCGCTGAGGATGACACGGCGTCCGGCGGATTCTGGTGCGCTCAAGTCGTTGCCTTTCGGACAGATAGCATGACGGCGCCGATATTGAGGCCGCTCCGGGCGACCACGGTCGCGCAACAGTACCATCGGCCCCCGGCCATGTCAAAGGGCCCCGGGCGAATGTGGGACCCCCCGACCGGGTCTGTCAACGCCGCCCCGAGCGCGGGTGCGCCGACCGCCAGGCCTCGGCCAGCCAGGCGCGGTCCACGTGGGTGTAGATTTCGGTGGTCGAGATGTCGGCGTGGCCCAGAAGTTCCTGCACCACGCGCAGATCCGCCCCGCCCTCGAGCAGGTGGGTGGCGTAGCTGTGCCGCAGCGTATGCGGCGACACCGTGGCCGGCAGGCCCGCGGCGGCCCCCGCCTTCTTGATCAGGTTCCAGATCGACACGCGGGACAGCCGTCCGCCGCGCTGGTTCAGCAGCAGGGCCGGCGTGGGCCTCCGGCCGGCCAGTCGCGGGCGGCCCGACCGCAGCCAGGCGTCGACAGCGGCCAACGCGGGCTCGCCGACCGGCACCTGGCGTTCCTTGCTGCCTTTGCCGCGCAGGCGCACGACGGCTTCGGCCGGGTCCAGATCGGTCACGTCCAATCCGCACAACTCGCTGACGCGGCAGCCGCATCCGTAGAGCAGTTCAAGGGCGGCGCGGTCCCTGAGATCGGGCGGCGTTGAGCCGTCGCCCCAGCCCAGCAGGCGCTCGACCTGCGCGATGCTGAGCACGTCCGGAAGGTGCCGTCCGCGGCGCGGCGCGATGATCGTTCCGGTCGGGTCGGAGTCGATGCGCCCCTCGCTCTGCAGGAAGCGGAAGAACGAACGCAGCGTGGACAACAGGCGCGCGCGCGACGAGGCCGCGAGATCGCGCGCGCTGCCCAGCAGGAATTCCCGCAGGTGGCGGTCTTGGACGGCGCCGGGGCCGGCCAGCCCTTCGTCCAGCGCCCAGGCGCGCAGCCGTTCCAGATCGTGCCGCTGTGCTTCGAGAGTGGCCGTGGCCAGTCCCTTCTCGATGCCGGCGTGTCCCTGGAAGTTGTCGATCGCCTCGTCCCAGGCGCGCTCGCGGGCTGTCCGGCGGCCGGCTTCGGCGGTGGCGCTCATGCGTCCTCCGGGGGGCGGTGGCCGTCGCGGGCGGCGAAGAACACCATCAGCGCGGCCACGTCGTGCCGGTTGAGGCCGCGGACCTCGCCGAGTTCGGCGGCCGAAGCGGCCCGCACGCGCACGACCGAACCGAAATGATGCAGCAGGGCCAGCTTCTTGGTGGTGCCGATGCCCGGCACGAGGTCGAGTTCGCTGGCCGTCGTGCGGCGGTCCCGCAGCAGGCGGTGGTAGGTGATGGCGAAGCGGTGCGCCTCGTCGCGAACACGCTGCAGCAGCTTGAGGGCCTCGCTGCGCCGCGACAGGCTGATGGTGCCGTTCTCGCGGTGGATGGTCTCTTCGCGCTTGGCCAGCCCGATCAGCTGCGCGCCGTGGAAGCCGTGTTTCGCCAGGACCTCGCGGGCGACCGAGAGCTGGCCCGCGCCGCCGTCGACCACCACCAGGTCGGCCGGCAGCCCGCCGGTGGCGGCCAGTTTGCCGTAGTGGCGATCCAGCACTTCGCGCATGCTGGCGAAATCGTCCACGCCCTCCACGGTGCGGATTCGGAAGCGCCGGTAGCGGCTCTTGAGCGGCGCACCGCCCTTGAAATAGACCAGCGAGGCGACCGTTTCCCGGCCCTGGAAATTCGAGATGTCGAAGCACTCGATGGTGTCGGGCACCGTGTGCAGGTCCAGCGCCTCCTGCAGTTCGACGTCGGCCGGGGTCACGCGCCGCGACGGCCGCAGATGCCGGTTCACCGCGGCCTGCCGCAGCTTGAGGACCGCGTTCGTGCGCGCCAGGTCCACCGCCTGGTGGCGCGCCCCGCGCACGGGCACCTTCAGCGAGCAGGCGCCGTCGCGAAGCCGCTGCAGCCAAAGGTTCCAGTCGTCCACGTCCTCCACCGGGTGCGACAGCAGGATCTCGCGCGGGATGTCGCCCGCCCGCGGATAGTACTCGCGCAGCAGCTGGGCCATGATGTCGCCCAGGCCGCGGTCCAGCCGGTCGGTCAGCAGGAAATGGTGCGTGGTGAGGATGCGGCCGCCGCGCACGCGCATGACCAGCCCGGAAGCGTCTTCGCCGTCACGGGCCAGTCCCACCAGATCGCAGTCGCCGCTGACGCCCGACACCGGACGGCTGTGGCTGACCGTGCGCTCCAGGCGCTGGATGAGATCGCGCTGCTTCGCGGCCTCCTCGTAACGGCGATCCGCCGCCAGGCTGGCCATCTGCGAGCGCAATTCCTCCACCACCTCGTCCTCGCCGCCGGACAGGAAACGCACCAGCCGACCCACCTTCGAGCGGTAGCCCTTGAGGTCGTCGTAGCCGACGCAGGGGGCGCTGCAGCGGCCGATCTGCCAGTCCAGGCAGGCGCGTTCGACCGTCTGCTCCGGCAGTCCCAGGTGGCAGGTACGCACCTGGAAGGCCCCGGCCGCGAACTTCAACGTCTCGCGCATGGCGTGAACGTCGGTGAACGGACCGAAGTAGCGCGCGCCGTCGCGCTCGAGCCGACGCACCACCTCGATGCGCGGGAAAGGCTCGTTGAGCGAGATCCGCAGGTACGGATAGGCCTTGTCGTCCTTGAGACGGATGTTGTATTTCGGCCGGTATTCCTTGATGAGCTGGTCTTCGAGGATGAGCGCGTCGGCGGCCGTCTCGGTGACGATGAAGTCGAAATCGCCGATCTGGCGGACCAGCGTCTCGGTCTTCGGATCGCGGTCGGCGCCGGACTGGAAATAGGAGCGTACCCGCTGGTTCAGGCGGGCGGCCTTGCCCACGTAGATGACGCGTCCCTGGCGGTTCTTGTGCAGGTAGACGCCGGGTAAGGCCGGCAGGGCGGCCAGCTTGTCGCGCACCTCGGCCGGGGCCTCCGGCTCCGTCCCGGGGTCTCCGGCGACCGGTGCGGTGGGCGCCGTTTCCGGCCCATCCGCGAAATGATTGTCGTCACTTGACATCGTGGCCCCGCACCGGTATCTTTTCCCGTCTGTGGAAACCCTGACGGAGGTCGTAAACGTGCCCCATCACAAGAGTTGTAAGAAGCGTCTGATCACGAGCCAGAAGCGCAACGAGCGCAACCGGGCCAATCGCTCGATGATGCGCGCGAAGATCAAGACGTTCCGCGCCGCCGAGACCGTGGAAAAGACCGCCTCGCTGTCCGCCATGTACAGCCTGGTGGACGTGCAGGCGCGTAAGGGCCTCATGCCCAAGAAGCGGGCTGCCCGGCTGAAGAGCCGGCTGGCCGCCGCCGCCCTCAAGTAGAGAGCGGCCGACCGAATCTTCACGAGGGTCCCTCAGGTCGAGGGGCCCTTTTGTTGTGTCTGCCGGCGAAGAACCTGTGTCTGCCGGCGAAGATTTGTCCGTCACGCCGACCGACCGAGATCCTCGAGCACGTCCGCCAGCCCGTACAGGCCGCTCTCCCGCGCGGCGACGAAGCGCACCGCCGGCATCACGCCGCGCAGGAACGCGTTCCGCGACTGCGCCCGGTGGGTCAGCACCAGTGTCTCTTCCTGGTCGCCAATGGTCCAGGTGTGTTCGCCGACCACGCCGCCGATTCGCTGCGAATGCACCGGCACCGGCAGGCCGCCGCGGGACTTCTGCCACGCCTCGGCCAAAGTACGGGCCGTGCCGCTGGGCCGATCGATCTTCGCGGTGTGGTGCGTTTCGACCTGCTCGGCGTCGAAGCCCGTCGGCAGGGTGCGCGCCAGCAGCTGCAGCACCATCTGAAGCGCGGGAATCCCGATGCTGAAGTTCGTCGCGTGGATCACGGCGTGGTTCGCGGCATGGCGGCGCAGGGCCTCGTGCTGATCCGGCGAGAAGCCGGTCGTGCCGCTCACCAGTTTGGCCTCCAGCTTCGCCGCACCTTCAAGGAGCCCGGGCAGCGCCGAAGCCAGCGAGAAGTCCACGATCACGCACCCGGCCGGCAGGAACGTCGCCATGGACTCCTGGCCGATCACCGGCAGCGTCGCGTGCCCCGCTCCCGCCGGCAGCGTCCGGCCCGGCTCGGTCACCAGGCCGACCAGGCGGCAGTCCGGCGAGGCTTCGACCAGCGCGGCCACCAGGCGGCCCATGCGACCCTCAGCCCCGTGCACGGCCACCGGCAGCGGCGTCGTCCGGGTCACGCCCCAGCCTCCGTGTCCTGCGCCAGCAGGGCCCCGAGCGTGCTTTCGTAGAACTGCACCAGGCGGGTCAGGCTCTTCTCCGACACCGGCACCAGCGGCAGGCGCGGGTCACGGCGGCACAGCCCCGCCAACGACAGCAGTTCTTTCACCGGGACCGGGTTCGTTTCCACGAAACAGGCCGCGCAGACAGGGTCGAGCGTGCGTGCCAGGGGCCAGGCGCGGTTGAGGTCGCCGGCGGCGAAACGGTTCCACATGCGCGTCAGCGTGCCGGGCAGCAGGTTGCTCACGACGCTGATGGCGCCCGCGCCGCCCAGGCCGAAAACGCTGAAATTCAGGCCGTCATCGCCGGAGTAGACTTTCAGATCGCAGCGGGCGATGGCCTCCTCGATCTGCGCGAGGTTCCCGCTCGCCTCCTTGAGGGCGACGATGTTCGGTTCGGCGGCCAACTGGGCCACGGTTTCCGGCAGGATGTTGACGGCGGTCCGTCCGGGCACGTTGTAGATCACCTGCGGGATGTCGACGGAGCGCGCGATGGCGCGGTAGTGCGCCAGCAGACCGGCCTGCTGCGGCTTGTTGTAATAGGGCGAGATCAGCATGGCGGCGTCGGCGCCCCAGATCTTCACGTCGCGCGTCTGCGCGATCGACTCGCGGGTGCAGTTGGAACCGGATCCGGCCACCACCGCGCAACGCCCGGCGCAGACCTCGACCGCGGAGCGCACCAGCCACTCACGCTCGTCGCGGCTGAGCACGGCCGCTTCGCCGGTGCAGCCGACCGGAACCACCCCGGCCACGCCCCCGTCGACCTGCCGTTGCACCAGCCGGCGCCAGGCGGCGCGGTCGACCGCGCCGTCGGCGGTGAAGGGGGTGACCAGCGCGGTGTAGATCCCGTCCGGCATCACCCAGGTCTTGTCAGCCATCGAACGCCACCTCGCCTTCGAATGCCACCAGCGCCGGACCGCGCAGGCGCAGCGCGCCCTTTTCGCGATCCACCGAGACGGCCAGCAGGTCCCCGCCCCGTGTGTCCAGGCGGACCGGGCTCACCCCCCGTTCCAGGGCGCACAGTATCACGGCGCTCGCCGAGGCGCCAGTGCCGCAGGCCAGCGTCTCGGCCTCGACGCCGCGCTCAAAGGTGCGGATGCGCCAGGCGCCCGCGGGGCCGTCCGGCGAGACCCAGTTCACGTTGGTGCCGGCGGCGCCGAAGCGCGCGTGGCGCCTCAGGACGGGGCCCCACAGGGGCAGGTCGACGTGGTCGACGTTCTCCACCGGGATGACCAGGTGCGGCACGCCCGTGTTGCAGGAAGCCTGCAGCGTCCACGGCGTGTCGGCCAACCCGACGGACAGATCCAGATCGCGCCAGGCCGGCAGCGTGATCTCGATGTCACCGGCCCCGTGCACCCAGCCGTCGAGCACGCCCGACCAGGTGTCGAAACGGCAGGCCTTGTCCGCGAGTCCCAGTCGGTGCGCATGGGCGACACTGCAGCGGGCGCCGTTGCCGCACATCTCCGCTTCGCCGCCGTCGGAATTGAAATAAGTCATGCGGAACGCGGCACCCGGCGAAGAACCGGGGCCGATGATGATCAGGCCGTCGGCCCCGACGCCCTTGCGGCGGTCGCACAGGGCGGCGATGCGCGCCCGATCGAGGCGGCCTTCGAGTCCGCGCGCGGACAACTCGCGGTGGTTGACCATGATGAAGTCGTTGCCGGCGCCGTGCATCTTCACGAACGGCAGGCGGTCGCAAGCGGCGGGGGTCATCGGGCCTCCTTGGGGGTCGCGGTGCTGTCGGCGGGCGCGGCTGAGCCTGCCAGGCTGTCGGGCAGCGTCCAGGCCGTCAGCCCGGGGGGCGTCATCGGCACGATCATCTCGACTTCCAGACCAGGCGGCACCACCAGGTTCTCGACCAGCCACCACGGCTCCAGATAGGCGGGCGACTTCAGCGTGTCGGGCCAGGAAGCGGCCGCCGCCAACGGTTGCAGGAGTTCCGCCGGTACACCGCCGAACAGGCTGTCGCCGTCGACATCAGCGAAGACCACGACCCGGACGGATCCGGACGGCACCTTCTCCAGCTTCACGCCCGAGTCCGGGTCCAGCGCGCCCGGCTTCGGCCCGCGGGCGGTTCCCGGCCCGGGCACCCAGCCGGTGTCGCCTTCGGCCACGGTCATTGCCCAGGCATACCAGCTTCCGTTCCAGCCGCGGCGGTCGAACGGCGGCACCCGCAGCAGTCCGGGCGTGCCATGGGCGTGGATGGTCAGGACGCCGGCGCCCAGGTCGGGCCGTTCGATCGTCAGCGACAGCGTGTCCGGCAGCAGACGCTGGGCTTCGCGCTCGCCCGCGCGCAGGTTCGCGTCGCCGTCGCTGAACGCTCGCACGAGCCACGGGCCGCCGGGGACCGGCAGCCACTCGAACGACCAGTGCCCGGTACGGTCGGTGACGGCCCGGCGCAGCAGGGGCCGCTGGAAATACTCCAGCGAATCGGGAGCCAGCGGGAACAGTTCGACGACGCCGTTGGTCACGGCGGAGTCGCCCATGACCAGCGCGCCGGTCAGGCGTCCGCCCGGTATCGCGGCGCCTGTCGCCAGCGGGAAGCGCCGACTCTCCCGCGACTTCACCTTGTGGGCATCCTGGAGCGCGGTGGCGATCTCCACCACCACCACGGTGTCGGCCGGCAGCGGATCGAAGAGTTCGACTTCGGCCTCGCGGGCACCGTGCCACTTCGTGCTGCGGATGCGTTGCGGCGGATACAAGTGCAGCCAGCCTTCGGCCGGCTGCCGCGTCATCTTCTCGGTGAAGCCCAGTCGCAGCGTCCGCACTTCGCCCAGCGCCACGGAACCGGAGTCGGGGCTGACCGTCGCCAACCGCGGCGCCGTCAGGTCCGGCGGGCCGCCGGGCGGCGCCTCGACCACGGCGCAGGCTCCCAGCGCAAGGCAGATCAGCGCGAATAAGGCCGACAGCGCCCGCGCAAGCGTACGGCCGCGGACCGGGGCTCCCCCGGTCCGCGGCGTTCCCTGATACCGCCGGTTCTTCACGCGCCTACCGGATGAGCGTCGCCAGGATGGCGCGCTGGGCATGCAACCGGTTCTCGGCTTCGTCGAACACGACCGAGTGCGGGCCGTCCATCACCTCGTCGGTGATCTCCTCGCCGCGGTGGGCCGGCAGGCAGTGCAGCACGATGTGCTTGGGATCCGCTGCCTTGAGCAGCGGCGCCGAGATCTGGAAGGCGGCGAAGTCTGCCCGGCGCTTCACGGCTTCCTCTTCCTGCCCCATGCTGTAGAACGCGTCGCCGTAGATCACGTGCGCGCCTTCGACAGCTTCCTGCGGGTCGTTCGTGATGCAGAACGAGGCGCCGGCCGCTTCGGCCTTGGCCACGATGGCCTCGTTCGGCTCGTAGCCCTTCGGGCAGGCCAGGATGAAGTTGAATGGGAAGCGGATCGCGGCGTTGAGCCAGCTGACGGCCAGGTTGTTGCCGTCGCCGACCATGACCACGTTCTTGCCCTCGATGGTGCCGAGGTGTTCCTCGATCGTCAGGATGTCGGCCATCACCTGGCAGGGGTGGTTCAGGTCGGTCAGTCCGTTGATGACCGGCACGTCGGCATGCTTCGCGAGCTCGACGACCTCGTTGTGGTCGAACCAGCGGATCATGATGCCGTCGCAGAAGCGGCTCATCACCTTCGCCACGTCGTAGACGGACTCGCGCGTGCCCATGCCGATTTCCTTGTCGGTGATGAACATGGTCTGGCCGCCGAGCTGCCGGAACGCCACCTCGAAGCTGACCCTGGTGCGCAGGCTGGGCTTGGCGAAGACGCAGGCCAGCACCCGATTGGTGTGCGTGTGCGGCAGCGTGTGTGCGCGCGCCAGCGGCTTGGTCTGTTTCGCCAGGTCCAGGATGGCCCGCAGTTCGGGCAGTGTGTAGTCGTCGATGGCCAGGAAATCCCGCTTGTCCGCCACGTCCCGCTCCTTTGCATGAATGATCCGGTCGCCGGCCCTGCCGGCGTCGCGAAAAATAGCCGTTCGGCGCGCCGCGTCCAACCCGCATTGCCGCCGCGGGCGCGGGCCCCGTCGATCCCGCCGCTAAAGGATGTACTTCGTCAGGTCCTCGTCCTTGACGATGGCGCCGAGCCGCTCGCGCACGAAGGCGCCGTCGATCGCCAGATCGCCCCGGTGGGAATCCGGCACCTCGAACAGCACGTCGTCCAGGAGCTGCGCCATGATGGTCTGCAGGCGCCGGGCGCCGATGTTCTCCATCCGCCGGTTCAGCTCGGCGGCCAGCCCCGCCAGTTCGTCCATGGCGTCCTCGGTCACGGTGAGCCGGCAGCCGTCCACTTCGAGCAGCGCCTGGTACTGCCGGATCAGCGAACCCTCGGTGTCGCGCAGGATCCGCAGGAAGTCCCCGCGGTCCAGGCTCTGCAACTCGACCCGGATCGGGAACCGGCCCTGCAGTTCGGGGATCAGGTCGCTCGGCTTGCTCATGTGGAAGGCGCCCGCGGCGATGAACAGGACATGGTCGGTCTTGACGGGCCCGTACTTGGTGCTGACGGTCGAGCCTTCGACGATCGGCAGCAGGTCGCGCTGCACGCCTTCGCGGCTGACGTCCGGCCCACCGCCGTGGCCGCGGCCGCCGGCGATCTTGTCGATCTCGTCCAGGAAGATGATGCCGCCGTTCTCCACCAGTTCGACCGCTTCCAGGTTGATCTGGTCGGCGTCCAGGCGCTTGTCGGCCTCCTGCTCGCGCAGCAGCTTGCGGGCCTTGATCACCGGCACGCGGCGCTCGGTCTTCTGCCGCGGGAACATGCCGCGCAGGCTTTCGCCGATCGAGGCGTCGAACTCCTCGCCCGCGGAAGTGAAGATGTTCGCCAGAGGCACGCGCTGCTGTTCGCTGGAGACGGTCACCTCGCGGTCGTCCAGCACGCCCTCCCGCAGCTGTGCTCGGATCTTCTCGCGGCTGCGGTCCCAACGCGCCTGACGTTCCGGATCGTCCTTCAGGCCGGCCAGCGGCGGAAACAGGATGTCCACCAGCTGTTCCTCGACCGCGGCGTCGATCTCGTCGGTGTGCCGCGCCTCGGCCCGCCGCCTGACCAGGGCGATGCCGGCTTCGACCAGGTCGCGGACCATCGCGTCGACGTCGCGCCCGACATAGCCCTTTTCGGTGAACTTGGTCGCTTCGACCTTGATGAACGGCAGGTCCGCCAGCTGAGACAGCCGCCGGGCGATCTCGGTCTTGCCCACCCCGGTCGGCCCGATCAGGATGATGTTGTTCGGCGCCACTTCACGCCGCAGGGCGGGCGGCAGCTGCATCCGGCGCCAGCGGTTGCGCAGGGCGATGGCGACGGCCTTCTTCGCCGCCGCCTGCCCGATGATGTAGCGGTCGAGCATGGCGACCGTCTGCGCGCAGGTCCACATCGAGGTGTGTTCAATCTGCCGGATCTGCATGGGCCGCGCCGCCTCCCGTCTCGAGTTCCAGGACCGTCAGATTCGTGTTCGTGTAGATGCAGATCTCTCCGGCGATCTGCAGCGACTCGCGGCAGATCTCGACCGCCGACAGGTCGGAGCGGCGCCGCAGCGCGCGGGCGGCGGCCAGTGCGTAGGCCCCCCCGGAACCGATGGCCGCCAACTGGTCATCGGCCTCGATGATGTCGCCGCCGCCGGACACCGTGTAGATGTCGTTGCGGTCCATGACCACCATCATCGCTTCCAGCCGTCGCAGGACGCGGTCGCTGCGCCATTCGCGGGCCATCTCGACGGTGGCGCGCTTGAGGTGGCCGTTGTAGCGCTCGAGGTGCCCTTCGAACTTCTCGAAGAGCGCAAAGGCGTCGGCCGCACCGCCGGCGAAGCCGACCAGCACCTTGCCGCCGGACAGGGCGCGCACCTTGACGGCGCCGTGCTTGACCGCCGTGTTGCCGAGCGTGACCTGCCCGTCGCTGCCGATGGCTCCGCGACCGTCGCGCAACACCGCCAGCACGGTTGTCGAACGGATCTTCATGGATTCCTTCCGGGCCGCGGCTCAGACGTCGCGGCGGGTACGGGTGCGGGCGCGCGGATGGGCGGCTTCGAAGCTCGCCCGCAGCCGGCTGCGGCCCAGGTGGGTGTAGATCTGCGTGGTCGACAGGTGTCGGTGCCCCAGCAATTCCTGCACGACGCGGATGCCCGCCCCGCCGTCCAGCAGATGCGTGGCGAAACTGTGGCGCAGCGTATGTGGGGAAACCCCGGCCACCTGCGCCAGTTCCCCGGCGTAGCGCGCCACCAGCGCCTGCACCGTGCGATGGGCGATGCGGTGTCCGGGCCTGCCCTCGAACACCGGGCGTGCGGCGGCGGCACGGCCGGGCGCGCCGTCGCGCACATCCTGCCAGTCGCCCGGCTCGAGGGTTCCCCCGAGATGGAGCGCCAGAGCGTCGGCGGCGCAGCCGGCCAGCGGCAGCACGCGCTCGCGATTGCCCTTGCCCAGAACGCGGACCCGGCCTTCGGGGAAATCGAGGTCGCCCAGGCTCAGACCCGTGACTTCGGCCAGCCGCAGCCCGAGCCCGTAGATGACCTCGAGCAGCGCGCGGTCGCGGCGCCCGCGTGGCGTGGCGGCATCGGGCATTTCCAGGAGCCGGGCGGTCAATTCGACGTTCAGGTCGTGCGGCAGTTCGCGACGGCGGCCGCCGCGACCCACGCTGAGATTGCCGGGCACCTCCGCGACCTGCGAGGTGAGCTTAAGGTAGCGGTAGAAGGAACGGATCGCCGCCAGGTGCCGGTCCAGCGTGCTGGGCTTGCAGCCGCGCTTCCGCAGTGCGGCCAGATGGGTGCGGATCAGGTCGCGCTGCCCTGCCAGCCGGCTCCATTGCGGACGCCCGGCCGGCTCGGTCAGAAGCCCCGCCTGCACCGCCGTCGCCAGGAAATCGTGGATGTCACGAGAGTAGGAGGACACCGTGCGCGGGCTCAGTCCCCGCTCGATGCCGAGATGATCCAGGTATGGTTGCAGTGGATCCATGGCCCAGGGTCCTTCCCGGTCCTTCGCTGTCTCGGGCTTCCGGAGGACCGTATCACCGGCCGCGAAAGCTGGCAAGCGGGGCAAGGGAGTTCAGTCCCGGAGCAGGTCTTCCACCGACGGACACCGCAGCCATTCCCCCAGCTCGCGCCTGGCCAGTTCGCCGCGGGCGAGCTTGCGCTCCAGCTTGCCGCGCACCGGAACCGGCAGGTCGGGCAACAGCCCGAAATTCGCGTTCATCGGCGTCAGCCGTTCGCTGGTGACGTCGAACAGGAAATTCCCCAGGAGCGATCCGCAGATCGTGGTGGGCGGCAGCGGCGGCAGGTCCAGGCCCCGCAGCCGGGCTGCCGCGGACCAGGCGGTGAACAGTCCCGAGGCGATCGACTCGACGTAACCTTCGACCCCGGTCATCTGTCCGGCCACCAGCACGTCGGGGCGCCCCTTCAACGAAAAGTCCTTTTCGCAGCAGCGGGGCGTGTCGAGGTAGAAATTGCGGTGCAGTTGGCCGTAGCGCACGAACTCGGCGTTCTCCAGGCCGGGTATCAGCCGCAGCACGCGCTTCTGCTCGGCCTGCCGCAGCCGCGTCTGGAATCCGACCAGGCCGTAGAGCGTGCCCTCGCGGTTCTCCTGCCGCAGTTGCACGACCGCGTGCGGCCACTTGCCGCCGGTCCGCGGATCGGCCAGCCCGACCGGGCGCAGCGGTCCGAAGGCCAGCGAACGCGGCCCGGAGGCGGCGATCTCCTCGATGGGCTGGCAGCCGGCGAAGAGTTCGCCGCGATCGAAGGCGTGCACGTCGGCCTTCTCAGCCGCCAGCAGTTCGCGATGCAGCGTCTCGTACTGGTCGCGGTCGAGCGCCGCGTTGAGGTAGTCGGCGTCGCCCCGCCCGTAGCGGGCGGCGCGGTAGAGCGTCGACAGATCCAGCGATTCGAGCGTGACGGTCGGGGCGATCGCGTCGAAAAAGTGCAGCGCCGGTCTTCCGGTCAGCCGCCCCAGTTCGTCGATCAGCGCGGCCGAGGTGAGCGGACCGCTCGCCACCAGCCAGAGGTGGCCGTCCCGCTTTGGCAGCGATTCCACCGGCCCGCGTTCGACCGCGACGCCGGCCGCCGCCAGACGCGCGGCGACTTCCGCCGAGAACGCCTCGCGGTCGACCGCCAGCGCGCTCCCGGCCGGCACCGCGCAGGCGCGGGCGGCGTCCAGCAGGCGGCAGCCCATCGCGTCCAGTTCCTGCTTGAGCAGGCCGCTGGCCGTGGACGGTTCGACGCTCTTGAGGGAATTGCTGCAGACGATCTGGGCCAGGCCGTCGCCGCGGTGGATGGGCGTGGGCGTCACCGGGCGCATCTCGATCAGCCGGACCGGCACCTGCAAACGCGCCAACTGGAGCGCCGCTTCGCAGCCCGCCAGCCCGCCGCCGACCACGGTCACAGCCGGCTGCGGGGGCATCACGCGTTACCGGGTCCGGCGGGTCCGCGGCGCGGGGCGGCCTTCGTGGTGGTGGCGGCGCCAGCCTTCGCGGTGATCTTCTTCACGGTCTTCTTGGCCGCCTTCTTGACCGTCTTCTTGACGGCTTTGGTACCGGCGGTCTTCTTCGCCGTCTTCCCGACGGCCTTCCTGGCCGTCTTCTTCACGGCCTTCTTGAAGGTCTTCCGGCCCGGCTTGCCGCCGTTCTCGGCCGCGCGCTGCGCCGCGGCGATCAGCAACGCGACCGCTTCGGCCACCGTGATCTCTTCGGGGTCGGTGTCGCGCCCGATGGTGCCGTTGACCTTGCCGTCTGTCACGTAGGGCCCGTAGCGCCCCTTGCAGATGACCAGCGGCAGACCGGTTTCCGGATGCGGGCCGAGTTCGCGCAGCACCGGCCGCCGGTTCTTGTTCTTGATCCGTTCGAGAGCGTCCTCAAGCGTGATCGTGAACAGCACGTCCACGCTCGCCACGCTGGCGAACACGCGTTCGCATTCCACGTACGGCCCGAAACGCCCCAGTCCCGCGCGCACCGGCTTGCCGGTGGCCGGATCGGTGCCGATCACGCGCGGCAGGCTCAGCAGCTTCAGCGCGTAGTCGAGGTTGATCGTCGACAGGTCCGTCTTGGCGCCCAGGCTGATGCGCTTGGGCTTGGCGTCACCCTCCTGTTCGCCCAGCTGCAGGTAGGGCCCGAACGGCCCGGTCAGCGCGTAGATGTTCTGCCCGGTCTCGGGGTGCTGGCCGATGGGTTCGCGCGAACGGTCGCGCTCCGTGATCAGGTCGAGCGCCCGCTCGGGCGTCAGTTCGTCGATCAACAGGTCGACCGGCAGGGTGGCCCGCCTCTCGTCGTCACCCTCGACGTTCACCGAGACGTAGTTGCGGCCGATGCGCAGCACGATGGGCGCGCCGGTGGCGGGGTCGTCGCCCACGTGGATGCGCGGGAACTCGATGCGGTCCAGGCCGGCGGAAATGTCCTTCTCCAGCCCTGGCTCACCCCTGCCGCCGCGGTAGAACCGGTCCAGGAACTCGACCCAGTCGCACTCGCCGGCGGCGATCTGGTCGAGCTCCTCTTCCATCTTCGCCGTGAAGGCGACGTCGACGTAGCGGTTGAAGTGCTCCCGCAGCAGGTGGGTCACCGCCATGCCGATGTAGGTCGGCAGCAGCGCGCCGCCCTTCTTGGCGACGTACTCGCGGCTCTGGATCGTGGCGATCACCGCGGCGTAGGTCGACGGGCGGCCGATGCCCTCTTCCTCCAGCTTCTTGATCAGCGACGCTTCGGTGTAGCGCGCCGGCGGCTGCGTCTCGTGCGCGGAGTGCCCGACCTTGAGCACATCGACGCCGCCGGGAGCGGACGCGGCCGGGCCGCCGACGGACTGCCCCTCGCGCAACGCGGGCAGCAGCGCGTCCTGTCCGCGATCGCCGTACACCTTGAGGAAGCCTGGGAATCGCACGACCGAGCCGTTGGCGCGGAACACCAGTTCGCGTCCGTCGACGGCCGCCACCAGGTCGGCCGCCGTCTTGTCCAGCTTGGCATCGGCCATCTGCGAGGCGACGGCGCGGTTCCAGATCAGCGTGTAGACCGCCAGGTCGTCCTTGTCCAGGCGGCCGGCCACCGAGGCTGGCGTGCGGCTGATGTGCGTGGGCCGGATCGCCTCGTGCGCCTCCTGGGCGCTCTTGGACTGCGTGCGGTACCGGCGCGGGCCGTTCGTGTACTCGGGGCCGAAATCCCGCGCGATCAGCTGCGCCGCATCGGCCAGCGCGCCTTCGCTGAGCGTCAGCGAATCGGTACGCATGTAGGTAATGAGACCTTCGCTGAAGTCGCCGACACCTTCGTACAGGCGCTGGGCGATGCGCATGACGCGCTGCGGGGTCATCTTGAGCTTGCTGCTGGCGGCCTGCTGCAGCGTCGACGTGATGAAGGGAGGCGACGGGCGCTGCGTCGTCTCCTTGCGCTCGACCGCGGTCACGCGCCAGGGCACGGCCTTCGCCGCGCCGGCGGCCAGTTCCGCGGCCAGCGCTTCGTCCAGCTGCAGGCGGTTCTCGCCGGATTTCAACGCACCCGTGGCCGCGTCGAAGTCCTTGCCGCCGGCCACGCGACGGTTGTCGACAGTGGTCAGGCGCGCCGTGAATTCCAGATCATCGCCGGCCAACGTGGCCTCGACGTCGCAGTACCGCGCCACATGGAACGCCTGCCGCTCCTCTTCCTTCTCGACGACCAGCCGCACCGCCACGCTCTGCACGCGGCCGGCCGACAGCTTGGTCCGGACCTTTTTCCAGAGCACCGGCGACAGCGAGTAGCCGTACAGCCGGTCGAGGATGCGGCGGCCCTCCTGGGCGCGCACCAGCTGCATGTCGATCTCGCGCGGGTTGGCCAGCGCGGCAAGGATCGCGTCCCGCGTGATCTCGTGGAAGGTGATGCGGCGGACCGGCACCTTCGGCTCGAGCACTTCCAGGAGGTGCCAGCTGATGGCCTCGCCCTCGCGGTCTTCGTCCGTCGCCAGCAGGACTTCGTCGGCCTGCTTAAGGAGCTTCTTCAACTCGGCCACCTGCTGGCGGCTGTCTGGCGAGACGATGTAGATCGGGGCGTAGCGGTCGTCGATGTTGACGCCCAGGCGCGACCAGGGCTCGTTCTTGTAGCGAGCGGGGATGTCCTTGGCCGAGGCGGGCAGGTCGCGGATGTGCCCGTAACTGGAGGCGACGGCATAGTTGTCGTCGAGAAACCGGGTGATGGTCCGGGCCTTGGCTGGAGACTCGACGATGATGAGTTTCAACCGGCCCGTCCTTCAAGCAAAACCCGGCCGTCGCGGGCAGCGGCCGGTTTTGCGGTGGTGAGGTCCGGCTCCGCCGGCCTCAATGGATGTTGTCGAAACCTTCGGAGGCGCCCCCGGTCAGCCCCGGCCGGCCCGGCCGGAACAGGACCTGCTCCAGGATCGGTTCCAGATCGTACGGCGTCAGCGGCCGGAAGGCGATGTGCGAGGAGTACTGCAGCAGCGCCTCCATCTGCGCCCGGTCGATCTGGCCCGTGTTGAACAGGTCGATCAGCAGGCCCAGACCGTCGCGCGTCAGGTACTCGTCCTCCATCTCGCCGAACAGCCGGAACGTCTTGTCGGACGGCGCGTCCGGCAACGGTTCCTGCGGCCAGTCCTGGCGCGGGTCCGGCAGCAGGTGCTCCTCGACCCAGTCCAGCAGGGCGTGCACGTCCTCGTCCATCAGCCCCGAGGCTTTCATCCGCTCCCGGAGACGGCCCAGGCGCGCCGCCGAGACCTCGGCGCCGCCGGAGAGGGCCTCCAGCAACAACACCAGCAGGTGCTTATGCTTACCACGTTCGCTGTCCATCGCTGGCATCGCTTTCCGTCGACGGCCCCCGGCCGGCGACCGGGCCAAACCTAGCACGGGGGCCCCGGACCGGCAAGACCGGCCCGTCCGACGCCCGTTCCGGGCCTACCCGGCGCCGCAGCACTTCTTGTATTTGCGCCCGCTTCCGCAGGGGCAGGGGTCGTTTCGGCCGATATCCGCTCCGGGCGCCGTCGTGACCGGCCGCGGCCGTCCCGCGACGGCGTTCTCGTCCGGGGCAGGCTCCGCGGATCCGGCGCCGAAGGCCGAGACTTCCTGGTGCTTCGTCTGGATGACCGGCGGCGGCGGGGCCGGCCGTTCGGGCGGCCGGGTCAGTTCCGCGCGGAAGAAGAGGTTGACCGCGGCCTTCTCGATGCTGCCGATCAGTGTCTCGAACATCCGGAACGACTCGCCCTTGTACTCCACCAGGGGGTCGCGCTGACCGTACGACCGCAGACCGATGCCGCTGCGCAGCATGATCAGTTCGTTCAGGTGGTCGCGCCACAGTTCGTCCAGGATCTGGATCAGCACGAACTTCTGCAACTGGCCGGTCAGGTGTTCGCCCAGATGCGTACACTTCGTCTTGTAGCGCTCCAGGGCCTGCTCGTGGAGACGTTCGGCCAGCACTTCATAGCCCAGTTCGAGGTGTTCCTTCGGCGCCAGAGGCAGCGGTGCCAGCACCAGCGGACCATACAGGCGGGACAGCTTGTCCATGTCCCAGTCGTCGGGCGGCGACTCGCGGTCGATGCATTCGGCCAGCACGTTGTCGACGGCGCCGACCAGGAAATCGCGGAACTGCTCGTCCAGTTCGCGACCCTCCAGCGCGTCGCGCCGCATCTGGTAGATCACTTCGCGCTGCTTGTTGACGACGTCGTCGTACTCCAGCAGATGTTTGCGGATGTCGAAGTTCTGGTTCTCGACGCGCACCTGCGCCTTCTCGATGGCGCGGGTCACCATCGAGTGCGTGATGACCTCGTCCTCCTGCACGCCCAGCTTGTCCATCACCTTGATGATGCGTTCCGGGCTGAACAGACGCATCAGGTCGTCTTCCAGCGACAGGAAGAAGCTCGCCTGACCCGGGTCGCCCTGGCGACCCGAACGTCCTCGCAGCTGACGGTCGATGCGCCGGCTCTCGTGCCGCTCGGTGCCGATGATCTGCAGGCCGGTCGCCTGGCCGTCCCAGTCCTCGGCCTTCAGGTCGGGGTCGGCGGCCCACTTCGCGGGCAGGTCCAGGATGCCCGGCGCCAGCTTGATGTCCGTGCCGCGGCCGGCCATGTTCGTCGCGATGGTCACGGCGCCCAGGTGTCCGGCGCCGGACACGATTTCGGCTTCCATCTTGTGGTACTTGGCGTTCAGCACGTTGTGGTTGATGCCCTGCAGCTTCAGGAGCCGGCTCAGCAGCTCGCTGACCTCGACGGTCGTCGTGCCGACCAGGATGGGCAGCCCCAGCCGGTGCAGCCGCTTGATCTCCTCGACGATCGCCTTGTACTTGGCCTTCTTCGTCTTGTAGATGACGTCGTCGAGATCCTGCCGCGAAATGGGCCGGTTGGTCGGGATCACGACCACGTCCAGCTTGTAGATGCCGTTGAACTCGGCCTCTTCCGTCTCGGCGGTTCCGGTCATGCCGGCCAGCTTCTCGTATTTGCGGAAGAAGTTCTGCACCGTGACCGTGGCCAGCGTCTGGGTCTCGCGCTGGACGACCACGCCTTCCTTGGCTTCGAGCGCCTGGTGCAGGCCTTCGCTGAAACGGCGTCCCGGCTGCAGTCGGCCGGTGAAGGTGTCGACGATGACCACCTTGCCGTCCTGCACGACGTATTCGACATCCTTCTCGTACAGTGCGTAGGCGCGCAGCAGCTGGTCGACGTTGCTGATCAGCTCGTTCTTCAGCGCATAGGCCTGCTCGACCGCTCCCAGACGCTCCGCCTTCTCGGCGACGGTCAACGCCTCGTCGGTCTGGATGGCGCCGGCCGTCTCGGCCAGATCCGGCAACGTGAAGAAGTCGCGGTCGTCGCGCGCGAACGCGTCGCGCCCCTTGTCCGTCAGGTCGACGTGGTGGTTCTTCTCCTCGACGACGTAGAGCAGGTCGGCGTCGGCTTCCCACATGGCCTTGTCGCGCATGTAGGATTCCTCGGTGCGCTGGATCGTCTCCAGCACGCCCGGGATCTGCGCCAGCTTGCGGAAACGCGGATTCTTGGGCGCGCCGCGACTGATGCGCAACAGCTTCAGGGCCGTGGCGTCGTCGATCTTGACGTCGGCGCCCTCGCTGGCCGCGCGCAGGGCGCGTTCGACTTCGCCCAGCCAGTCGTTGACGATCTTCATCTGCCCGCGCACCACGTTCACCACGCGCGGGTTCAGCTCCATGAACTGATGCGTCGACTTGTCGACGGCGCCGCTGATGATGAGCGGCGTGCGCGCTTCGTCGATCAGGACCGAGTCGACTTCGTCGACGATCGCATAGTGGAAATCGCGGTGCACCAGGTGCTCCGGATGCACAACCATGTTGTCGCGCAGGTAGTCGAAGCCGAACTCGTTGTTCGTGCCGTAGGTGACGTCGCAGGCGTAGGCCTCGCGGCGTTCCTCGGGCGTCATCTCGCCCAGGATGTAGCCGACCTTGCAGCCGAGGAATTCCAGCACGCCGCCCATCCACTGCGCGTCGCGCTTGGCCAGGTAGTCGTTGACCGTGACCAGATGCGCGCCGAGCCCCGGCAGCGAATTGAGGTACAGGGGCATGATCGCGACCAGCGTCTTGCCTTCGCCGGTCGCCATTTCCGCGATCTTGCCCTGGTGCAGGACGATGGCGCCCATCAGCTGGACGTCGTACGGGATCATGTCCCAGACCATCTCCTGGCCCCAGACCATCCAGGTCGCCTTGCGCTCGGTCAGGCGCCGGCAGCCCTCCCAGACGACGCCGTAGGCTTCCACCAGCAGGTCGTCGAGCGTCTCGCCGGCGGCGTGGCGGTTGGCGAACTCGACACGCAGGGCGCGGAGCTCGTCGTCGCTCAGGTTCCGATAGCGGTCACGGCCCGCTTTGATGCGCTCGACCAGCGGGCGCATCTTCGCCACGTCGCGGTTCTTCTTGCCGAACGCGTTCTCGAACCATCCCTGCAGGCCCTTGGCCATGGGTGCTCCTTGTGAGGTGTCTCTAGTCGCGGGCGGGCGCCGGGCCGCCGATGATGGATTGATAGACGGCGCGATCGATCAGGACCTTTTCGACGTAGTGGCGCGTCTCGGGGTAACCGATCCACGCCAGATACACATCGCGTGCGGCGCCGCCCCCCAGCTGGCGGTCCCAGCGGTCGGTCGCCTCGTAGCCGGCGTTGTAGCCGGCAAGCATCCGGTACGGGTCGCCGTTGTACCGGCGCGCGCCGTCGCTGAGCAGATGGTCGCCCTTGACGATCGACGTCGGCGCGTTGCTCCAGTGTCCGGCCCCCGGCTGCGCGCCTCTCCGTTCGTAGTGGAACGGCATGATCTGCATCCAGCCGAGCGCGCCGGCACGTGATCGTGCCGCCGCCTCGAACAGCGATTCGTTGCGCGCGACGGCCAGCACCAGCGCCGGATCGTTGGCGGCGGCCAGGAGCGCCGCCCGCACCGGGCCGGGACCCGGAAGGGGGTAAAGGAATAACCGCCGCTCGTCCGCTGTCAAACCGCGCTGTGGAAGGACGGTGGCCGCGGCCAGGATTCCGCGCTGGTCGCCGACGGCCAGGGCGAAGCCGAGCAGGGCATGAATCAACAGGTGGTCGTCGCCCGCCGCCTTCACCAATTCCGGCACCAGCGAGGGACGGGGCGCGGCGCCGCCGCCGGTCAGGCGGGCGATGTCCGTGTCCAGAACCTGACCGAAAAGGCGCGGCTCGTCGAGCAGGGGAGCCACCGCCGGCAGCACGCCCGCGTCCGCCGGCGCGGCGCGGTTGCGCACAGCGGCCAGCCTTCCGGCGTAGGCGGTGGCGCGGGTGCCGGCTCCCGTGGAATCGGCGAATGACCGGCCCCATTTCGCCCAGAGTTCCCACAGCGGCCGGTCGGACGCCGCCGCAAAAGCGGCGCGGTCCGCGTCCGTCGCGGGACGGACCCGCGGCGACTTTCCGGATTCGACCAGCCAGGCCGCGCGGTCGGGCAATTGCAGCGTGTCCGGCGCTGCGGCGGGCAGACCCAGCCGCGTTTCCCAATGTCTCGTCTCGGTGATGAAGGACGCGAGTTCCGCCCCGGAGAAGGTCGCCCGGCCCGCGTTGCGCAGGGCGCGCGCCGCGGAAATTTCGTTGCGGGCGATGGAGCGGACCATCGCCTGTTCCACCCATTGACGCAGCCGCCGGCGGGTCGAGTTGGTGCCGCTGCCATCACGCGCAAGGGCCAGGGCCTGCTCCAGGGCTGCGCTCGCGCCGACTTCGTCCCCTGCCAGCAGGCGCAGCTCCGCGGCGCGCCGCCACAGGTCCAGGCGCCAGACCGGACGCAGCCCCGGCGTGGCCGCGATCTCTTCGTAGGCCGCGGCCCGGCCCTGCTGCGCGGTGCGACGCCCACTGACCCACATGCCCTGCAGGTCGACGTCGTCGGGCGGCGTCCGGTAGCGCTGGAAATGCGCGGCCAGGTCGTCCTTGGGCAGGACCACGGCGCCTACCGCGGCGCGCCAGGGCTCCGGCAGGCCGGAAGCGGCCAGGTCCTGCGGTTCCAGCCCGCCGCCGCGGCCGACGCCCGCCAGCCAGGCGCGCCAGGCTTCGGTCGTGGCCGGCGGCGCCAGGGGCGCCTGCCCGCGCTCGCGGCAGTAGGCCACCCACAGTGCCCAGGCGTTGGCCGCGTCGAACGGCGGCAGCGGCAGGGCTTCGGACCAGATCGTGTTTGTTTCGGCAGGCTGGCCGCCGCCGAGGCGCGCCACCCTTCGGGCGCGCAGGCTCCACAGGAACGACTCGCGAGGTTCGACGCCGGGAGCTTCGCGCCGGGCCAGGGTTTCGGCCTCGGACCGCGCGGCAGCCAGGTCGCCCGCCTTAAGAGCGGCGTCGAAGCGCCGGGCGCCCAGTTCGGCTTCGAGGAACGCGAGACCGTCGACGGCCTGCAGGGCCGCGAAGGTCGCCGACGTGTCGGCGTAGGCCGCGACCGCCCGGCGGGCGGCGGACATCACTTCAGACGGGGCGTCCGTCCGAGCGGTCAGCCAGCGCGAGGTGAGGTCGATGCCCGTCGGTGCCGGTCGTGCGCCATCCAGCAGGCGCAGCGCCGCTCTCGTCCAGGCCGTGTCCGGCCTCGCAGGTTCCAGCAGTCCGGCCGGATACCCGTCCATCAGCCCCGCCGAAACGCCGGCGCCGCCGACCTGGAAGCGTTCCAGCCATGGATCATAGAGCGGCCCCGACCGGGCCGCCGCCGGCACCAGTCCCAGGGCCAGCAACACCACTGCCGACTTTCCCCGCCAGTTCAATGTCTCAGCACCACCTTGCGTGTCACCGGCGCGCCGGCGCCGTCGAGTTTCAGAACATAGGTACCGGAGGGCAGGCGCCGCCCGTCGTCGTCGTTGCCGGTCCATTCGGCGAATTGCATGCCCGGCGGCACGTTACGCGCGTGCACGAGGCGCCCGCGCAGATCGAAAATCCGCAACCGCGCCGACGCTCCGTCGGGAATCCGCAACGTGAACCGGAGCACACCGGCCGCCGGATTGGGCCACGGGTCGCCGAGCGTGTTCGAGCTTTCTGCCGAGTCCGGCGCACTGCCGCCGCCGTCAACGTATAACGTCACCGGCGCGAGCGCGAGGATCCCCCACGGCGACGGGCCCGTCACGCGCAATTCGCGCCGTGTTCCGGGCGATTCCGGCCATCGACCGATGATGTCGCCGGCGGCGACGGCGTTCGCGGCCGTTGTCGACAGCGTGCTCCAGGAACTGTCGGGCAACGTTCGAGCCTGCACCGAGAATGGTTCACTGGACGGTGCGTCGAGGCTCCAGAGCCAGTTCCAGGACAGCCCCGCGTTCCAGGTGAGATTCTCGTCTTCCATCGCCGTGACCGCGACCGCGCGGCAGTCCGCGATCATCCAGCCGCGACCGCGCCAGAGATCGTTGGCGGCCAATTCCAGGCGCAGGCGCCACGGTCCGCCTTCCCCGTCCGGGACGGGGATGAGATCCGTGCGCCAGAGCGGCCGGACGCCCTCGCTGAAAGCGGCGGCCGGTTCGCCGAACGAGCCGCGGCCCCTGAGCGCGCTGGCCGAGGTTGCGTCCACCTGCGCGGGCCAGCCCCTCACAGGCTCGGCCACCGTCTCGGCGCCGTCGGGTCCGATCCAGCTGGCCACCGCGCCGTCCATGGGAACGCCCCCGGGCAGGGTCTCCACGTCGACCCAATGCACCAGACGCACGCCGCCGACGTCCGGGTCCAGCGGCCCGCTCGTCAGACGCGCACGCCCGCCGTTCGTGTAGTTCACGGCGGGCCAATCCCCGGCCTCGGCGTTCTCGCCTGTGCAGACGAGTACCGGAAGCTGATCCGCCGCCGGGGAATCGGCGCCGGTCCACCGTCGCCAGCTGGTACCGGGGCCATCCGGCAGTTCGACGGTCCACTCGCCGGGCCAGATGTTCGCGAAGTCGAGAGTCGTGGACGTAGACGACCAGCACCAGGGGCGCGCCGCCACCAGGGTCGGCAGACCGGGCCCTGTCAGCGTGCAGCGGAAGGTGGTGCAGGCGCTCAGCGGGGGCGCGGCGCCCCGGACCCAGGCCGGCGGCGTGATCGGCGTCCAGTGGCCTGCGGAGTCCGGCTCCAGTTCGACATCCACGGCCGTGGCGCCACCCGCAAAAGCGCCGCCGGGATCGTCGCCGAGCGCTTCAAGACGGACCGAAAGGGACGCGGCAATGCCGCCTTCGACCCGCGCGGTGAACCGGAGTGTCCACGGCGCCGTCGGCGCGAATGCGAGGTCGAACGTGAGCCACGGCGAGTCGTTGCTGGCTGTGTGATGGACGATGCCGCCGGCGACGGTACCAATGCCCGTGATCGAAACCCCACTCGACCCGCCGTACCCGTCGCTGGCCGGGTCGGTTTCCGGCGTCCAGGCGCTCACGGCGCCCGGCCCCGGGAACACATCGGCGGCCGCGCCTGTATCATTCCCCTGGCGCAGATCGCCGTTTCCGTCCGCCTCGACCAGCCGGGTCCGCAGGTGCCATTGCTGGAAACCGTCATCGCTCCAGCCGCCCTCCGGAACATTCTCGTCGACGTGCAGGATCACCAGGCCGGCGGCCGGCAGCGCGGCATCGAACGGCGCCGCGGCGGCCGGATCGCGCGCTTCGAGAAGAAAGAACTCGGGCCCGGTCTCGCCGCGCGTCCAGACGCGGTGCGCACGCGCCTCGCCCGGAGCGGACTTCAACGTGTCTCCCGCCGCGGCGCCGGTCGCGATCGCGACGGTGTCGCACCAGCCCAGCAGCGCGCGCGAGTAGGCGTCCGGCAGGGCCGGGTTCCAGCCGCCGCCGGTGCCCCAGGCGCCGGCCGCCATCAGGCTGAAAACGCCCAACCCACCGGAGCCCGCCAGATCGCCGGCGCCGTTCGTCGGCGGCAGGAGCGGGTCGTAGCGATCCTCCAGGCCGAGCAGATGGGCCGTCTCATGCGCCCAGATACCGGGGCCGCTGGACAGGCTCGCCACGGCGTAGGGACCGGCATTGACGCCGTCACTCACGACCGGAGCCTCGAGGTAGTATTGCAGCGCCTGGATCCGTCCCTCCTGCGGGTCGTTCTCCTGCCCCGCCGCCGCATGCAGGATGAGCACGCCGTCGACCCAGCCGTCGTCATCGGCGGTTCCGGCCAGACCGTCGGGGCCGTCCAGATCGGCCAGACGCAGATCATATCCGGCCGCCGCCACCGCCCCGATCGCCTCGGTCGCCAACCGACGCGTGCGCGTGAAACCGTTGAGCCCCACGTCCGAGTAGTCGATCGCCGCGCCGGACAGCCGCACCAGCGGCGCCGTGAGGCAGACCACTTCGCAGCGGCCGGCCGAAGCGACGTCGAAATAGTGCCGCAGCGACTGGCCGTCGGTCGCGGTCAGGCGCGGCGCCAGGCCGGCGGGGTTCCAGTCGGTGGGCAGGCGGTGGTCGGAGAAATCCACGGGGATGACGAGCAGGCCGAAGCGGACGGGCGAGGGCGCGTTCTTGTCGGCCACAAGACTGCGCGCACGCAGCGCGGACCTGCGTGCGGCGCGCCAGGACTGAAGTGTCTCGTCGACCGGCGCGGCGGGCAGGGTCGCCGGGGCCAACCAAGCGAGCGCCGCCAGCAGGCAGAACGAAACGATCCAGCGGGATTGCGGGCGCATGCGACTCCGGTGGCGGATCCGGCCAGGTCAACGCGGCCGGAACCGGTGGTGCGGTTCCGCCATGACGACAATATACGCCGGAACGTCAGTGGTTGAAATGACGCCGCCCGCAGAGCAGCAGCGTCACGCCCAGTTCGCCCGCGCGCGCGGCGACCTCGTCGTCGCGGATCGACCCGGCCGGCGCGATCACCGCCCGGATACCCGCGGCCGCCAGCTTCTCGATGCCGTCCGGGAACGGGAAGAAGCCGTCCGAGGCGGCCAGGGCGCCCGTCAGTTCCAGGCCCTGGGCGCGGGCCTTGCCAATGGCGATCTCCGTCGAATCGACGCGGCTCATTTGTCCGAAGCCCACGCCGAGGGTGGCCCGGCCGTCGACCAGCACGATGGCGTTGCTCTTGCCGTGCTTGGCGACCTTCCAGCCCATGGCCAGTCCCGCTCGCGTGGCCGCGTCCGGCGCGGGACCGGCGGCCAGACGCGCGTCCTCCAGTTCCGGAAAGCCTTCGTCCTCGTCCTGACGCAGCATGAGTCCGCCCCAGGCCCGCGCGCGGCCGCGCGTGGCGGCCAGAAAACGTGGCAGATCCGCCGATAGCACGCGCACGTTCTTCTTCTTCGTCAGGCGGGCCAGGGCTGCCGGCGTGAACGACGGCGCGGCGATGATCTCCAGGAAGCGCTCGGCCAGCATCGCGGCCGTCTCTTCATCGATCTCCGCATTGAAGGCGAACACGCCCCCGAACGCCGACACCGGATCGCACCGCAGAGCCAGTTCCAGCGACTGCGCCGGCGCGCCCAGCGCGAAACCGCAGGGATTGGTGTGCTTGAGGATCGCGCAGCAGGATTCGTCGAAGTCCCCCGCCAGTTTCAGGCCGGCGATGAGATCGACGAGATTGTTGTAGGAAAGCTCCTTGCCTCCGTGCAGCGCGAGGCCCACCGAAGCAAGGTCGTCCGATGCGGAACCCGTGGCGCCGGGCAGGAACATGCGCGCGCCCTGATGCGGGTTCTCGCCGTAGCGCAGCGCCGTGCCGTAGTCCACGCGGCCGGTCACGCCTTCGAGCCAGTCGGCGATCGCGTCGTCGTAGCGTTCGGTCAGGCGGAACGTGGCGGCGGCCAGACGCCGCCGCAGGTCCAGCGTCGTTTCGCCGCCGCCGGCGTCCATCTCGGCCAGGACTTCGGCATAGTGCGCCGGGTCGGGCACGACGGTCACGCGTCCGAAGTTCTTGGCGGCAGCGCGCAGCATCGTCGGGCCGCCGACGTCGATCTTCGCCACCAGTTGCGCCGCATCGCCGCCGGCCGCGCGCGCTTCGCCGAACCGGTACAGGTTCACCACGACGACGTCGATGGGTTCGATGCCCAGCGAGGCCGTTTCGGCGAACGACGCGCGGTCGGGTCCCAGGATGCCGCCGTGCACGGCCGGATGCAGCGTCTTGACGCGGCCGCCGAAGATCTCGGGATAGCCCGTGATCGTGTCGACGTCTGTCACGGTCAGGCCCGCTTCCCGCAATGCCGCAGCGGTGCCGCCCGACGCGATCAATTCGAAGCCGTGTCCGACCAGGCCGCGCGCGAACGACTCCAGGCCGGTTTTGTCGGTGACGCTCAGCAGCGCCCGCCGCCGGCTCACAGGTATTTCCGCCATGCCGCGGCCTCCAGGGGGAACAGGATCTCCAGAACCTCGCGGTACCGCTGTGCCGTGCGCAGCAGAACGTCCTGCGGCAACGGTGGTGGTGGCGGCGCCTTGTCCCAGGTCAGGGTTTCCAGATGATTGCGCAGGATCTGCTTGTCCCAGCTCGGCGGCTCCCGGCCGGGAACGACCGCGTCCGCCGGCCAGAAGCGGCTCGAATCCGGCGTCATGACTTCGTCGATCAGGTGGATGCGTCCGTCGATGAGGCCGAACTCGAACTTCGTGTCCGCGAGGATGACCCCGCGCGAACGCGCGTGCTCGGCGCCTTCACCATACAAACGCAGTGTCAGGTCGCGCAGCGCGCGCGCGGTCGGCGCGCCGACCGTGGTCTCGACTTCGGCGAAGGTGATGTCCAGATCATGCCCTTCGTCGGCTTTCGTCGTCGGCGTGAACAGGGGCTCCGGCAGGCGGTCGGCCAGCTTCAGGCCCGGCGGCAACGGCTGTCCGCAGATCGTTCCCGACCGGTTGTACGACTTGAAGCCCGAGCCCGCGAGATAGCCGCGCACGACGCATTCGACCGGGAAGCGATCGGCTTTCCGCACGAGCATCGAACGGCCGCCCAGCGCGTCGGCATGGGCCGCGAACGGCGCCGGGAACTTCGCCGGGTCGGCGGTGAGCACATGATTGGGCACGACGTCGGCGAAGTGCTCGAACCAGCCGAGACTCATCACGTTGAGCACGACGCCGCGGCCGGGCACCAGGTCGTTCATGATGACGTCGAAGGCCGACACGCGGTCGGTGGCGACCACCAGCAATTCGCTGCCGAGGTCGAAGATGTCGCGGACCTTGCCTTCGAAGTCGGGAACGAGGCCGAGGTCGCGCGCGCTGCGTAGGGCAGGCATGGGATTTCCTCCGGGTCTGCCCCGGAGCGTCGTCCGGAGGCGGCGGTGCGGTGCGGCGGCTCGTTCCGGAACGCTCCGAAGCCCGGTCACGGCGCCGCCCGCCGATGGTAGGCGCGGTCCCCAAGGGTGTCAAGGCGCAGCGACAGCGCCATCAGGGAAGACCCGGCAGGTCCGGGTTCCGCCAGAGTCCGTGGGCCTGCAGGCGCCCGCTGGAGATGTCCCAGCGGACCGTGGATGTCCCGCCGAGATCCGAACGCAGGGTGGCCAACGTGTCGCCAGCCACGACATACGGCCCATGGCTGGGGTGGCGGTAACGGTTGCCGACGCCGCAACTGACCAGCACCAGACGCGGGTGCAGGCGATCGAGCCAGGGCGCGCTGCCCGAGGTGTTGCTGCCGTGATGCCCAGCCTTCCAGACCTCGGCCCGCCCCAGGTCCGGGTGGGCCGCCAGGAGCAACGCCTCGCCGTGGCGTTCCAGATCGCCGCTCCAGACAAGACGAACCTGTTCGCCCTGTCGCAGGACCAGCACCAGGGAGCGGTCGTTCTCGTCGAGTTGGGCGGACTCGGCGGCCGGAACCGAAAGCAGCGCTACCTCCCACTCCCGCCAGCGGTGCAACGGGAGGACCGGCGACGGCGCCTGCACGCGCGACGTGTCCGGCAGTCCGGCCAGGGCCTCGACGGCGCGGCCGCCGCAGTACCACCGGCCCACCCGCAGCTGCTCCGCCGCTACGCGTGCACCGCCCGTGTGATCCCGGTGCCCGTGCGTCAGCACCACGGCGTCAACGGCTCGGATTCCTCTGCGGCGCAGGGCCGGCAGCACGTCCCGCGCGAACGGTCCGTCCGCGTCGTCGCCGAAACCGTAGGCGCCGCCGGTGTCCAGCAGGACACGCCAGCCGTCGGGAAACGTCAGCAGGCCGCAGTCGCCCTGCCCGACGTCGAACTGCGTGAGCTCCACTTCCCGGTTGGGACGCAGGAGATGCGGCGGCAGCGTCGTCAGCAGCAGGCCGACCGGCGCCGAAGCTGCCAGCAGCGCCAGCGCCTGCTTCCGCCGTCCGGCGCGGTGCAACCGGGCCAGGCCGCCCAGCAGCAGCGCGCTCAGGAGCAGCCATACCGCGAAACGACCCGCCGACAGCGCGGGCAGACCCAGCTCCCAGTCGCCGGCCCGGGCCGCCGCCCAGGCCACCGCCGCCGCCAGCAGACGGAAGACGAGCCAGGCCAATGCGCCGCAGGCCTCGCCCGCCGGGCGGAATGCGGCTTCCAGCGCCAGGGCCATGACGGTCAGCCAGACGCCGATGCCGAACGTCGGCACGACCAGGAGATTGGCGAGCGGCGCCAGCAGGCTGATGCGTCCGAACGCCTGGGCGGCCACCGGCAGCGTGAACCACTGCGCGGCAAGCGTCACGCCCAGCCCGCTGCCGAGCCAGGCCAGCGACCGCGGGCCCAGGAATTTCAGGCCGCCGGTGACGCGGCTGACGCCGAGGATGCCTCCGGCCGCGAGATAGGACAGACGCAGCCCCACGTCGAGCCCGATCCGCGGGTCCCAGACGATGCTGGCCGCGTAAACGAGACCCAGTGCGCGCAGCGCGTCGAGCCGTCGGCCGAGCAGCGGCGCGATCAGAGCCAGCGCCCCCACTCCGGCGGCGCGGATCACCGAACCGGGCAGGCCGGTCAGGACGGCATACGGAGGCAGCAGGCAGAGCACGGGCAGGGCCGACAGCACCGGCCCGGCGCCGAGCGCCCGAGCCGGCGCCAGCACCAGGGCCAGCAGGATCCCCACGTGCAACCCGCTGACAGCGAACAGGTGCGCCAGGCCGAGATCGGTAAAGGGCTGGCTGTTGCGCCTGCTCTCGGCGTCGCGCGCGCCCAGCAGCACCGACGCGGCGAGCCCGGCTTCGCGCGGCGGCAACAGACGGCCCAACGCCTCGACGAGACCCGCCTGCAACGGCGCCAGCGCGCGGACGCCGACCACCGCCGCCGGATCGGTCGCCGCCGGGATCACCACCCGGCCGGCGTCCGCGCGGCCCGTCCAGGTCAACCCCCGGCCCGTCAGATGCCGCCGGTAATCGAAGGCGTCGGGGATCCCTGCCCCTCGCGGCCGCGAGGCGACCAGAGGGGCCGCGATCACCTGGCCGATGACCGGCGGGGGACCGCCGCCGGTGAGCATGACACCGTCGCCGGAACGCGGCGTCGCGAATCCGTCGACCGCGGCTGCTTCCGGCGCGAAATCAAGAAGTCGGGCCGGTGTACGCCAGCGGCCGCCGCTGGCCGGCGCCGACCACCCGGTGATGCGCAGCAGGGCCGGGCCTTGGGCGCGCACTGGGATCGCCGGCCCCCAGGGATCGGGCGCGACCGCGTCGGGCCGCTGCCGGCGCGCGTCGGCTTCACTCCACCCCCAGGCCGCGGCCCCGACGAAGGTGGCGACGCCGGCCACGATGGTCCCGGGCGTACCGGTTCCCCAGGCGAGCACCGGCGTCAATGCGAGGCAGCGGCCCCAACCGGCCGGTGCTTCGAGCAGCAGGGCCGGAGCGGCCGCCGGAAGCGCACCGCCGGCGACGATGCCGCCCAGATGCAGTCCGGCCCACAGCAGGGGCCACCAGGTTCGCAGGACAGGAATGAACCGCGACGCGCGGCCGTTCAGCGGGGCCGGGGTGTCAGGCGCAGGTGCTGGCCTTCGCTGTCCCAGAAGTGGCATTGGTCGCGGCCCAGATCCTTCGAGAGGTACAGCATCGCGTCGGCTTTGCGGTAGAGTTCGAACGGGTCGAGCCCCGCGCCGGGAAACGTGACGGCGCCGGCAGAGAACGTGACCGGGATCTGCCGCGCATGGCCGTCCTCATCGACGGATTCGCAGTACTCGGCGTCCAGCAGGCGTCCGACCACTTCGTGCGCGGCTTCGGCGGGCGTGTCGGTCAGGATCAGCGCGAACTCTTCGCCCCCCACCCGGCAGACGTGGTCGATCCGGCGCAGGGCTTCCTGCAGCCGGCGGGCCATCATCTTCAGGACGCGATCGCCGGCGGGATGCCCGAAGCGGTCGTTGACGGTCTTGAAGTGGTCGAGATCGGCCAGTACCAGCGTCAATGGTCCCTGGGAACGACGGGCGCGCTCCAGCTCGAGCGGAAACTGGCTGTCGAAATAGGCCCGGTTGAAGACGCCGGTCAGACCGTCCTTGTGGATCCGGAGATTCACCTCGCGCTGACTCTGCCAACGGCGGGTGACGAACCGGGACAGACGTTCAGCCAGACGCAGCAGCGGTTCCCGGCCCCACTCGCCGCCGGCGGTCAGGTACAGCAGGCCGGCTTCGACCGGGTGTTCGCCGGGCTCGCCGTCGCGCAATGGTTCCCAGAGGGGAACGGCCACGCCGCAGACCGCGGGCTGGCCGCGGCGGCTCTCGTGCTGGCGCAGGACCGTCGCCGGCAGTTCGTTGGCCGAAGGTATCCAGACCGAATGTCCGGCCGGACGCAGCGGTTGCCAGCCTTCGGCGCGGCCGGCCGCATCGAGGGTGAAAACATGTTCGGCGCCCTCGGGCGCCAGTTCGCCGGCCGGCAGCTGGAGATGCAGGTCGAACTGGGGCACGAAGCGGCCGACCAGGCGCAGGACCCCGGCCAGGATGCTGCTCTTGTCGGCGGTGCGCAGATCGGCCACTTCCAGATCCTGCGCGAATTCCATGGCGCCGAGAAGGTCCGAAACCTCGTTCAGGTCCGGCAGCCCGTCCGAACCGAGCGAGGCGAGCGACGGCACGGCCGGTGCCGCGGGATTCGGGAGCGGCGGCACGGCGGCCCACGGGGCGTCGGCGCCAAGGCAGCTCAGATCAATCAGTCGGGTCGATCCCGGTACGAGCACGAAGGGACCGCCCTGGCGCTCGCGGCCGCCTTCGACCGCCACCCGCAGCAGGCGGCCGCTGCGCAGCAGCTCGCCGACGACGGCGCGGGCCATGGCCCGCAGGCGGTCGGCGTCGCCGGCTCGCAGAGCCCGGCGCACGGCATCCCGCTGGGATGGTCCCACACCGTCCAGTGGCAGCTCGATCGCCAACAGGCGGCGAAGTCCGGTCAGGCTCGTTTCCATACAGGGAAGACGGCGCTTTCTTGTGGAAGGTTTGCTGCCACTTCTGGAATGATTATGACATATGATCAGGATTTTTTCAAGCAATGACGTTGGCGGGTGGCCCGGTACCTGCTATCTTCCAAAACCCGCTCGAGATGGAACTCAATCCGGGAACCGAGGCGCGCCTTCAAGGTTTGCAGGCGATCCCGACCGGAAGGACAGGCACGGATGAATTTTGAGAAGTTCCCATTCAGCAAAGGCTTAGCTCATAAGCGGTGCCAAACTGCCCGCTGGCTCCTGGCGGTCACGGCAGCGGTCGGTCTGGGCGCCGGCTGTGCTGGCGGGGGCTCGCCAGGAATGCGCGAGTCGGGCGACGCCGACGCGATTTTATTCTCCGACAACGCCTTTGCCCGCCGGACAGCATCAGCCGACACAACCGGGGGCGAAGTGGACGGCGCGATGGGACTGACGGCCGGGCCGGTCGTGGACCTCGAACGCGACGCCGAAGGGCGCGCCGCGCTGGACGCCCTGGAGAAGCTCAGCCGCACCGCGCTGGCCCTGGCGGCCGAGGGTCGGCTGGATGAGGCTCAGGATCACCTTTTCGTGCTTGAGGACCAGGCATCCCTGGCGGCGCCGGCCGGGGCCGATTCCCTGTACATCGAACAGCAGCGCAGCCTCCAGCGCCGGGCCGGACTGCTGGGCGCCGTGCTGGCCGAACAGATGGCCTTCTCGGGCGATGCTGCCCAGGCCGACTCGCTGCTGGCGGATGGTTACGCACGCCTGGCCCAGAGTTCGTTTCCGGATTCGCTGGTGCCGGCCACGGGCGCCGAATTGTCGCCCATCACGGTTGACCTGTTGAAGGTCGACAACCTGGAAGTCAACCGCTGGGTCAACTACTTCTCCGGGCGCGGGCGCGACCATTTCCAGGTGTGGCTCGAGCGCCGCGCGCAGGTCGACTCGATGATCACCGCGATCCTCGACGAGAACGGCCTCCCGCGCGAACTGATCTATCTGGCGATGATCGAGAGCGGGCTCAGTTCCCGGGCGGTCTCCAACGTGGGTGCGGTCGGCCCCTGGCAGTTCATGGCGCCGACAGGGCGGGCCAACGGCCTGCGGACCGACTGGTGGATCGATGAACGACGCGACATGGAAATGTCCACCCGCGCGGCCTGCAAGTACATCCGCACGCTCTACAGGCAGTTCAACGACTGGGCTCTGGTCCTGGCCGCCTACAACACCGGCGAAGGCCGTGTCGAGCGCGTGATCAATCAGCACGGGCACGACGACTTCTGGAACCTGCGACTGCCCAGTCAGACCACGGCGCACATTCCGAAGTTCATCGCGGCCGCGCGCATCGGGGAAGATCCCGAACGCTACGGATTCGTCGTGCCGGCGGCGCGTCCGCTGCATTACGACCTGTTGCCGGTCGACGACGCGACGGATCTGGAAGTCATTGCCAAGTGCGCCGGCGTCGACGTCGCCGAGATCAAGGCGCTGAATCCGGCCCTGATCCGCGGCGTGACGTCACCCGACCGCAAGAACTACCCGGTGAAGGTGCCCGACGGCAAGGGCGCGACGGCCGTGGTCGCGTTGGCTAAGGTTCCGGCGGACAAGCGCCTGACCTGGAGCAGCCACCGCGTCGCACGCGGCGAGACGCTCGGGCGCATCGCTTCGAACTACGGGTCGACGGTGAACGACATCGCGCGGTTGAACCGGCTGAACGCGCCGTTCACGATCCACCCCGGCGACGAGCTTCTCATCCCCATGCCGGGCGAGCTGAGCGACAAGGCGCGCAAGCGCCTCGAGTCGGCGCCCGCGAAAGGCAAGTCGGGCAAGGCCAAGAGCGGCGCAGCCAAGAGCAAGGCGCGCTACGAACCGCCCGCGGGCTGGGAACGCGTCAGCTACGATGTGCGCAAAGGCGACACCGTCGGCAGCATTGCCCAGAAGCTGGGCGTGACGGTCTCGCACCTGCGGACGGTGAATGCGCTGCCGCGCAGCAACCTGATCCGCGCCGGGCAGAAGCTGTTCGCGTACAAGCCCCCGAAGGGCTGAAGTTGTCCCGGCCACCGAAGCCGGGTCGGACCTGAAAAAAAGAGCCCGCCGTCGGCGGGCTCTTTTCGTTGCGGACACGGGGAATCACCGGCTCAGAACCTGACCGACAGGCTGATCCGGTGGGTCACTTCGTCGATCTCCAGAGCGTCTCCCGCATACGCATAGTCAATGGTCAGCGGATCGAGCCGGAAGCCGGCGCCAGCGGCGAAATGACCGGCGTCGAAGCCGCCGTCGAAGCCGGTTCGCACGAAGACCTTCCGCGAGAAGCCCAGTTCCATTCCCGCGTGGGCGATGGCGCTCATCGAGCCGCTGTGGTACTGGTCCGCGTCGCCGCGGTTGTCGAACCGGGCCTCGAGCGAACCCGCCAGCGTCACGTCCATGTCCCAGCGCGGCACCGGTTGCCGCCAGGCCAGGCCCGGGACGATGGCCGGCGTGATGATCTCGTTGTGCCCCGTGCTCCAGGAAAGATACGTGGTCGTCACGTCCTGCAGCTTCAGGCCGAAGTCCAGACGCTTCCAGATCGCGGGCCGCAGCACGGCCAGGTCCGCACCCACGCCCAGGCTCGAGTACGGCCCGATGCTCTGGCGCACGAACTTCAGCGATCCGCCCACGCGCCAGGCGCCCTTCTGTTCGCCGTACGACAGCAGCAGGCCCAGTTCCTGATCGCTCTTGTAGCGGATCTGGTCCTGCAGGTCGAACAGGCGCAGCAGTTCGTCGTTGTCGACGGCGCCGTCGTCGTTGACGTCCAGTTCGTCGGTCAGGTGGTTGGTGAACGGGATGTCGTCCACGCCCAGCCGGATGAGCGAGACGCCGATGCCCGAACTCTCGCCCCCGAACAGGCGCCAGCCGACGGGCTGCACGTAGGATACGAAGTCGCGGTCGATCAGGTCCCCGAACTGCTCCGAGTGCATCAGCAGCACTTCGCGGTTGGTGACGCCGGCCAGGCCGGCCGGGTTCCAGAAGGTCGTCGAGGGGTCGTCGGCCACGGCCGTGAAGGCCGCGCCCATGCCGAGCGCGCGCGCGCCACCCCCGTTTTCCATGAAGGCGCCGGCGTATTTGTCGGCGTGGGCGGCGCCCGGCAGGGCTACGCCCAGCAGCACGGTTGCCAGCAGACTCAGGCGCCGCAACGGGCGCACCGGGTTGACGATCATGCCTGCCTCGCGATCCAGGGGTTGGTTTCGCTTGCGATCCAGCGGTGTCGAACGATCAGGTAAAGATTATAGAGCATTTCCGGTTCCCCGCAAAGCGCTGGTCTTTTCTACAGCCCGTAGGACCGGATCTTCCGGTACAGGGTCCGCTCGCTGATTCCGAGCCTTTCGGCAGCCTGGCGGCGGTTCCCGGCGTGGGCCCGCAGCGCGGACTCGATCAGGGCGCGCTCGGCCGTCTGCAGGTCGCCGGAGGCGCCGCCCGGCAGCGGGCTGTAGGCGTCGCTGCCGCCGAAGGTCTCCACCACCCCGGTGGCAGGTTCCCAGGCCGCCGAATCCGCCGAATGCCAGGCGCCGCCGACAGGGGTCGGCACTGCTCCCGGGCGCGCGAGCGCCGCCTTGATCTCGCGGATGTCCTGGCGGATCGCCAGCAGGGTCGAAGCGAGCATGGCCATGTCCAGCTCGGGAGCCGCGGACGCGCCCAGCGGCACCGGGAGATACGGTTGCGCGGGGGCGCCCGACCGCGAGCCGGCGGGCAGGTCATCCACGTCGATCAGCCCGTTCTGCTTCATCACCACGGCGGAGCTGATCGCGTTGCGCAGTTCGCGCACGTTGCCGGGCCAGTCCATCTCCAGGAGTGCCTGGCCGGCGGCGCGCGTCAGGCCGCGCACGTGCAGTTTGTGCTTTTCGTTTTCGGCCTGCAGGAAGGTGCTGGCCAGGATCGGGATGTCCTCGCGGTGTTCGCGCAGCGGCGGGGTCCGGATGACCACCACGCGCAGGCGGAAATAAAGATCCTGGCGGAAGCGCCCGCGGGCCACGTCGTCGGCCAGGTTCCGGTGCGTGGCCGCCACGAGCCGGATATTGCTCGTCCGGGGAGCGCGGCCGCCGACGGGTGTGAACTCCCCCGTCTCCAGCGCGCGCAGGAAACGGGTCTGCATGCCCAGCGGCATCTCGGCCACTTCGTCCAGGAACAGCGTGCCGCCGTCGGCGCGGCGGAACACGCCGTCGTGGTCGGCGACCGCCCCCGTAAAGGCCCCGCGCGCGTGGCCGAACAGCTCGCTTTCCAGCACGCCCTCGCTCATCGCTCCGCAGTTGAGACTGACGAACGCCCCGGCCGAACGGCGGGAGTTGTCGTGCACCGCGCGGGCCACGAGTTCCTTGCCGGTGCCGCTCTCGCCCAGGATGAGGATGTTGACGTCGAGCGGCGCCGCGTGCGCCACCAGCGAGAGCACTTCCTGGATGGCGGCGCTGCGGCCGACGATGCCGCTGCTCTCGCGCACGCGGCGCAGGCGCAGCTGGCGCTCGATCGTCTGGAAGATCTCCTGCGGTTCCGAGGTCTCCGGCAGGGTGATGACCGTTCCGGCCGGCACGCCGTCAGGGTCGGCGCCGTCTTCGCCCGCGCCGTCGCCGCCGACCAGCACCAGATCCGCGTCGACCTTCATGGACAGGAATTTCCGCACCACGTGCCGGTGGCGCGGATAGTCACGGGTGTCGAACACGAACACGGCTGATTTCCCCAGCGAGAGTTTGGCCAGGGCTTCGGACGGCGAATCGAACAGGAACAGCTCCACCTGCGGCGCCTGCCAGGCGGCGGCCGCGGCGTAAAGGCGGTGTCGGCGGCTGAGAAGGACCACCATGCGCATGAAACAGCCTCCCTGACCGGATACCTGTCAATGTGTCAGGATAGCGGTTGGGGTCCGTTTCGGCAAGATCGCTAATGTGCTGCGGAATCGCCGGTTACAACTGCAGGAAAGCGCCGGCTTTCTCGATGCAATCACCCAGGGCGTCGCGGTTCGCCTCGATCAGTTCGACCGGGATGCCTGCGGTTTCGTGCAGGCGGGCCGGGTCGGTCAGGGTCGGGTCGAAGCCCAGGTCACAGCGCGGCGGCTCGAAGGTGTTGGCCAGGTAATCGGCCAGCGACACGAGGGCGGCCACCTGCTCGTGACGGGCGCGGGCGCGGCCGACGATCACCTGGTGGTGTTCGCCGAACGAGCGCACCAGCAGCGCCGGGAAGCGCCACGATTCGGCGAAAGCGGCACCCAGTTCCGCATGGTCGAAGCCGAAGGTCTCCCGCTCGAGGTCGCTGAGCGAACAGCGGCGGAGGTGCCGGTCGGCGATCAGTTTGGCGTAGATCTGCGGCGCGTATACTTCGAGCACGAACTTGCCCATGTCGTGGAGCAGGCCGGCGGTGAACGCTTCCTCGGGATCGGGGTAGCCCGTCATGCGCGCCAGGTGCTTGGCGATGGCGCCGGTGACCACCGAATGGCGCCACAGTTCCCGGTAGTCCAACTGGCCGCCCGACTTCTCCACGGAGCTGATCAGGCTGGTCGCGACGGTGATGCAGATGGCGACCTGCCGCACGGTACGGTAGCCGAGCACCGCCACGCAGCGGTTGATGTCAGCCAGATCGCCGCGGCTCGAGTAGTAGGGTGAATTGGCCAGGCGCAGGACCTTGGCCATCACCGGGGCGTCCATGCGCACGACGCGCGTCAGGTCGGCGGGGCCGCTGGCGGGATCGTCCAGGACCTTCAGGATGCGGATGAGCGTCTCGGGAATCGACGGAAGCTCGTCCACTTCCGCCAGCATGCTGCGCACGTCGACCGGTCGGGCCAGGGTCGCCGTCGATGTCATGTCGGTCGTTCCGCTCATGGCTCCGCCTTCAGAGGTAGATCTCCATTTCGGTCTCCAGGGTTTCCTGGAGCACCGCCGCCGCCTGCTCGAACGCCGAACGCGGCAGTCCGAGGATCTGGTTCGCCGGGCTGCCGATTATGTCCAGCTCCGGCATGTCGATGAAACCGATGCCCATCTTCTTGCACATCTGGTTGCCCAGATCGAGGTACAACAGCAGCGGATTGTCCGGCGTCAGCGCCTCGGGGTTGTGATGATTGAGGATCGCCTCCTCGAGCATCGGCGACAGCTTCCACTTGTTGACCAGCAGCGCACCGACCTGCGTGTGGTCGAAACCGAGAATCTCCGCCTCGGTCAGGTGGAAGGGCCGGTTCTCGTTGTAGACGACCTGCACCACTTCATCGAATTTCTCGGGCACGCGCAGATTCAGCACCAGCTTGCCGATGTCGTGCATCAGCCCCGCGAGGAAGGCCTCCTCCGCGAGTCCGGGCACGCGTTCGGCCACGAGCAGTCGGCAGGCGATGGCGCAGCCGATGGAGTGCTCCCACAGCAGGCGTTCCTTCAGTCCGGTGCGCGACTTGCGGGTGTTGTAGAGGTTGCGCGCCGCGCTGGTGACCACCAGGCTGCGGATCGAGTTGAACCCCAGCATCACGATGGCTTCGGTCAGTGTCTTGACCTTGCGGCTGCACGAGTACATCGCGCTGTTGGCGATCTTCAGGATGCGGCCGGTCATCGCCTGGTCGTCGGAGATGACCTGCTGCAGCTGGCTGGCGGAGGTTTCAGGGTCCGACGAGAGCTCGAGCACCTTCGCCGCGACCTGCGGCATCGCCGGCAGGTCGCGCGTCGTCATGACGATGCTCTGCAGCCGTTCGGCGGTCTCCGGCGCGAGCAGGGCTACGCTTCCTTCGACCTCGACCGTTGTGCTCATGCCGACTCCTGGTACCGCCGCCCTGGGGCGCGGCGCCGACTCCTGCCTGCGGTCCCATCGAATGGACCGGGAAGGGGTTCGGCTTTCAACCGACACCCCGGCGGGACATTAGATCGACCCCGCCGGCGGCCGCCTTTAGGCGGGATTCACCGGAATCGGCCTGCAAACGGGCCAGTTTCTCGCTGGCCCGCCGCAATCGCGTCAGGGCCAGGCTGTAATCGGGGGCCAGAGCGGATCCGGCCACGGGCATGGCGGAGCCTGCCACGGGGGGCAGGACCGACGCGCGCCCGGCCGCACCGGCCGGGGCGTAGCCGCCGGGGATGGCGCGGGCCAGGGGCGTCGCCGCCGCCGGAGTCCGGCGCGGGCGGCGCCGGGGCACCCGCCAGTGGATTCTCAGGCGCAGGCGACGGGTCTGCAGCGCCACCGCCGCGACCAGCAGCGAAGCGCCCAGCGCGGCGGCGGCGGCGGCGCCCCAGAAGAGCGGCCCCTGCTTCGCGGCCAGGTTCTGCAGTCCGGTCAGGTCCACGTGTCGTCCTTTCGCGCCGGGTCAGGCGCGCAAATCAACCAGGTGACCGAGCGGTGAAGCGTCCTCGGGCGCCACCGCGTCCGCATCGCCTTCCGCTCCATCGGTGCCGTCGTTCCGTCCGTTGCGGCGCTGCCGCCGCCGCTGCCGTTTGTCCAGCCCCTGCTGATCCGTCTCCAGGCCGCGCTGGGCCTGGTCCTCCTTGGTCTCCTGCACCTGCCGCGCCTTCAGCTGACCCCGCTGTTCAGCCAGGTCGGCGAACGGCGTTGTCGGCTGCGGTGGGCTGGCCGCCCGCGCCTGGACTTTGGCGACGTTGCCCAACTGGGCCAGCGTCGTCGGCAGCGATACCCCGTCTCCGGGCATGGCTCGTGCCTTTCACAGGGCGCCCGCGCCGTGAGCGCGGACCTACCCCGGCCAGTTGCCGCTGCGGGCCAACCACGTCAGGCACGACGTGAGCTGGAACAGCGACAGACAGGCCATCACGTTGACCGGCTCGAACTCGCGCCGGCCGGTCTTGACCGGTACGGACAGCGGTTCGTCCTCGCCCACCCGCTCGGTCTCTTCCTGGCGGCGGCGGATCTGCTTCGTGATCTGGCCGATCGAACTGCGGCCTTCGTGGCGATCGATCTTGCCCTTCAGGCGCAGGATCGCGCGCGTGTGGATCTGGCAGACGCGGCTCTCGGTCACGTCGAGGATCTCGCCGATCTCCTTCAGCGTCAGTTCCTCGTAGTAGTAGAGCACCAGGACGAGCTGTTCCTTCTCCGGCAGCTCGGCCATGCGCGAACCGATGAGGTCCTTCATCTCCTGCCGCGCGATCACCTTCTCGATGTCCTCGGTGCGCGAGTCGGCCAGGTAGTCGCCCAGGCTGGTCGAATTCTCGCTGTCGTCGCCCGAGGTGTCGGCGTCCAGGGAAACGATCGTCGCCACGGCCACTTCGCCGATCATGCCGTCCAGTTCGCTCATGTCGATCGACAGGCGCTTGGCCACTTCGGCGTCGGTCGCCGGCCGGCCCAGCTGGACTTCGAGGGTGCCGTAGGCCTCCTCCAGCATCTTCGCCTTGCGCCGCAGCGAACGGGGGAACCAGTCCTGGCTGCGCAGTTCGTCGAGGATCGCGCCGCGGATGCGGGGGATCGCGTAGGTCTCGAACTTGATGCCGCGCTCGGGATCGAAATTGTCGACCGCCTGGAGCAGGCCCAGCAGGCCGGCCGAGATCAGGTCGTTGAATTCGACGTAGTGCGGCAGTCCGATCGCCATCCGACCGGCCACATATTTGACGATCCGGGCGTGGAGATCGACCAGCTCCCGGCGGGCTTCCTGGCAGTTCTCGCGTCGGTACAAACGCCACAGGTCAAGATTCGGGATGGGGAGCACGGTCTCGATCATGCTGGTACCTTTCTGGAGGAACGTCTGGACCCCGGGCAGCAGCTTTCATGCCATCGTCGGATCCTCAGTTCTTCCCTTCCCGTTCGTGGGCCTCGAGCGCGCCGGACCGCATCAGAAGCAGCAGAAGCGCGCCCAGGATGAAGAATCCGAGATAGGCGATCGTGGCTCGCTTGAGGACCGCCAGCGTGCCCCACCCCTGCCACAACCCGACCGCCAGGACGCTGCCGGCGGCGCTGACGGCGACCGTCTGGATGACCTGGGCCATCAACGGCGCACCTCACGATCGAGCCGGCCGGCCGGACCGCCGCGCGCGGGCGCGATCAGCGCCGCCACGGCCGCCGAGGCCCCGACCGCCAGATCGCCGCCGTGCCGCGGGTTGCTGCCCAGGAGCGAGACGGCCAGCGGCACGGAATCGAGCAGGTCCAGGAGCTTGCCGGGACGGCGGGTCATGTCCAGACGGGTGATCGCCACCCAGTCGCAGTTCCAGTCGCGCGTCAGCCGGGCCGCGTCCGGCAGATCGGCCAGGTCGCGGTCCGCCGGCACCACCAGATGGCGGTGGAAGCCCGCGTTCGGCGCCAGCCAGGCGTGCAGAGGGCCGCCGGGCGCCATCGCCGGGTGGTCCAGACGGGGCAGCTCGACCAGAACCGCGTCGTACGAGCCGAGGTGAGCCTCGGCTTCGGCCAGCTTGTGCGCCTCGTTGATGATCGCGGCGTCGAAACCGTCGGCTCCGGCGGCTTCCTGCAGCCGGTGGATGTAGGCCGGATCGGCCGGAAGGACGGCCAGCACGAGCGTGCGGCGACCCAGCGCCTGCAGTCGCGCCGCGGCGGCCAGCACGAGGTCCGAACGGCCGCAGCCGCTGTCGCCCAGGAACGCATGGCATCCGTAGAACCCGTCCCAGCCGCAGTTGCTGGCGCGCAGCTGCGTCGCCAGCCAGGTGCGCATGGCGTCCAGATCGTTGGTCCTGGCGCCGCGGGAAGCGGCGAACCGCGCCAGCGTCCGCCGCACCACGGCCGGAGAGGCGCCGGCGGCGAGCAACGGACCGGCCACCGGGTCGCGCTGCATCCAGGCCTGGTCGCCGAGCGCGCGCTCGTAGTCGGCCGAAACCTGCTCGACCAGATTCTCGAGGCGTTCGATCTCGCGCATGAGCTCCGGCGGCAGTTCGCCCCCCGCGGCCGGCGCGGCCGGCGTGGACGGTGTCCAGATGTCAGGCGCGGTCCCGCGGGCGGTCCGGCCGCCGGGCGGCTGCACGGTGACCTCCACTCCGCGCTCCTGCCCCAGCCCCAGTTCATGGCGCCGGGTGACGGTGCGGGTGCTGAGGATCACGGCATCGTCCCCGAACTGTTCGCGGATGCGCCGGTGGGCCGTCTGAAGGGACGGCGCCGTGATCACCACGGGGCCGCCGTCAGGCGACGGCCTGGTGTTCGAGCTTCGAGCCATTGGTCACCACCGTTCCGGCGGAGACGATGGACGCCGAGGAGGTGACCTCGGTGTAGCCCATGACCGCCAGGTTGGGATATGTCGGCTCGACGAGCCGTTTGACGAACATCCGGATGGGCGTCGGCACCAGCAGGACCGGCGGCGTGCCGCCGGCATAGGCCGTACGCAGGACGGATTCGAGCCGTCCGAGGAATTCGCGCGTGAAGCCGGGGGCGATGGCCACGCCGCCACTGTTCTCCGAGTCGCGCGCCGCGGCGACAAGCACCTGTTCGCACTCGGGATGCAGCGCGACCACGTGCAGCTTGCCGCCGGCCTCGGTGTACAGGGCCGTGATGGACCGCGCCAGGGCCTCGCGGACGCGCCCCACCAGGAAGTCGGTCCCATGCGAGGCGGCGCCGTGGTTGGCCAGAGTTTCCAGGATGGTGACGATGTCCCGGACCGGCACGCGCTCGTGCAGCAGCGCCCGCAGCACGTTGTGCAGGGCGTTGACCGGGACGCGGTCGGGCACGAGATCCTCGATGAGCGACGGCGCGAACTCGCGCACCGATTCGCACATGTCCTTGACGTCCTGCCGGCTGAGCAGTTCGTCGGCATGGGCCCGGATGATCTCCGACAGGTGCGTGGCCAGCACGGCGGCCGGTTCGACGACCGTGTAGCCCTCCATCTCGGCCCGCGACTTGGCTTCCGCATCGATCCAGACCGCGGGCAGATTGAAGGCCGGCTCGGTGGTGGCCGTGCCTTCGAGCGGACCGCAGTCCGGACGCGTGCTCATGGCCAGCAGGCGGCCCGGGAAGAGCTGGGCGCGGGACACTTCCACGCCCTTCAGCTTGATCAGGTATTCGTTGGCACCCAGTTGCAGATTGTCGCGCAGCCGGATCGGGTGGATGAAGATGCCCAGCTCGGCGCCGACCTGGCGCCGGATGCTGCCGATCCGGTGCAGCAGGTCCCCACCCCGCGCCTCGTCGACCAGCGGGATCAGCCCGTAGCCGATCTCCAGTTCGAGCTTGTCCATCACGAAGAGCTCGTCGCCGCGCGGCCCGGAGCGCTCGTCGCCGGCCTTGGCCTGCGGGTCGACCGTGTCGGGGGCGTCGCGTTCGGCGGTCTTGGCGTCGTCGTAGGTCTGCACGCGTTTGCCGACCACCTTGGCGGTGATCGCGGTGCCGACGGCGAAGAGGAGGAACGGGACGGTCGGCAGGCCGGGCACCAGCGCCAGCACCGCCAGGGCGCCCGAGGAGAGATAGAGCGCCTTGGTCTGCCGGAAGACCTGCACGGTGATCGACTGGCCCAGGTTCAGGTCGCCCGACGTCCGGGTCACGACCAGGCCGGCCGCCACCGAGACCAGCAGCGCCGGCACCTGGCTGACCAGGCCGTCGCCGACGGTCAGGATCGTGAAACGGGCCAGCGCCTCGCCGGCGGGCATGCCCATCTGCAGCATGCCGATGGCGAAGCCGCCGACGATGTTGATCACCGTGATGATGATGCCGGCCGTGGCGTCTCCCTTGACGAACTTGCTGGCGCCGTCCATGGCCCCGAAGAATTCGGCTTCCCGCGCGATGTCGCTGCGGCGCTCGCGCGCCTGCTTCTCGGTGATCATGCCGGCGTTCAGATCGGCGTCGATGGCCATCTGCTTGCCCGGCATGGCGTCGAGGGTGAACCGGGCGGCGACTTCGGCGATGCGGCCGGAGCCCTTGGTGATGACCATGAAGTTGATGATCACCAGGATGATGAACACGATGACGCCGATGATGTAGTTGCCGCCGACCACGAAATCGCCGAACGCCTCGATGACCTGCCCGGCCTGGCCGGTGCTCAGGATGAGCCGCGTCGAGGCCACGTTCAGCGACAACCGCATCAAGGTCATGATCAGCAGCAGGGAAGGGAAGCTGTTGAATTGCAACGGCTCCTTGAGATAGAGCGCGACCAGCAGCACCGTCACCGAGAACGCGATGCTGAACGTCAACATCAGGTCCAGCAGGATCGGCGGCACCGGCACGATCATCAGGCCCAGCACGACCAGCACCGCGACGGCGCTCAGCACGTTGCTGTTCGCCAGCAGCAGATCGCGATTGATGGCCTTGTCCTGCTCCACCGTCTATCCCCTGTCCGTCATGAGCGTTTGAGCCGGTACACGTAGGCCAGCACTTCGGCCACCGCCTGGAAGAGCGTTTCGGGCACGAAGTGACCGACCTCGACCTGGGCGAACAGAGCGCGCGCCAGCGGCTTGTTCTCGATAACCGGCACGCGGGAGTCCCGGGCCAGCTTCTTGATGATGCCGGCCAGATGGTCCTGGCCCTTGGCCACGACCTTCGGCGCCGGGGAGCCCTGTTCGTACTTCAGCGCCACCGCGAAGTGCGTCGGGTTGGTGATGATCACGTCGGCGGTCGGCACGTCGGCCATCATGCGCTTGCGGAACATCTCGTACTGCATGCCGCGCAGCCTGGCCTTGATCTGCGGGTCGCCCTCGTAGTCCTTGTTCTCCTGCTTGACCTCGTACTTGGACATCTTGAGGTTTTCTTCGTACTGATGCTTCTGCCAGAACCAGTCGAAGAGGGCCAGCACGACGCAGAAGGCCAGCAGCTTGGCCACCAGCTTGATGAACGCGATCTTCCCCGTGGCGACGATCGCCGGCAGCGACAGCAGCGCGGTGCCGACGATCGTTTCCATCATCCCGTTGATGGTCGTCCAGGCCAGCAGGCCGACCAGGCCGATCTTGAGGAAGTTCTTGAGAACCTCGAACATCGCGGTCGGCTTGAAGAACTTCTTCATCCCGGCGATCGGGTTCAGGCGGTCGATCTGCAGTTCCATCGCGCGGGGCGAGATGTGGAAGCCGAACTGCGCGATGTTGCCCCAGACCGACGCCACCAGCACGCCCACCAGCAGCGGCGCCATGGCGAGAGCGACGGGCCAGAACGAGCCCGACAGGAGTTCACGCGCGGCATAGACGTTGATCGGCGCCAGGATATGGGCCTGCCCGAGCAGGTAGCCGGTGTTCTCGCAGAGATGGCGGGTCAGCATGCCCGAACTGGTCACGAGCAGGGCCATGCCCGCGATGAGAACGACGGCGCTGCTGACTTCCGCGCTCTTGGCGACAGTGCCCTTGTCGCGCGCTTCGTCGCGCCGTTTACCTGTCGCTTTTTCTGTGCGTTCGCCAGTGTCGCTGTCTGCCATCGTTCACCTCCTCGCGGCGTGTCCGCCGGGTTCGAAAGCCTATTGCATCGTGGCCAGGGTCCGGGCCAACTGGTCCGGCAGTGCGGCGAACATGCCCGTCACCACCTGGCGGAAGAAGACCAGGGAAGCGCCCAGCGTGATCAGGCCCACCCCGATCTTGACCGGGAATCCCACCACCAGCACGTTCAACTGCGGCACCGTCTTGACGATGACGCCCATGGCGGCGCTGATCAGCAGCAGCACGATCACGATCGGCGCCGCGATGCGGAGGCCGGCCACGAAGACGCTGCTGAATTCCCTCAGCAGATGCCAGGCGCCCCCGGTCAGTTGACCGGTCGAGAACGGCGGCAGGGCCAGACAGGACTGGAACATGGCCGAGATCAGCACCTGGTGGGCCCCGGTCGCGAAGAAGAGCAGCACCGCCAGCAGGTGGTAGAACTGCGAGATGACCGAGATCTGGCTGTTGGTCATCGGATCGAAGGCGTTGACGATCGAGAAGCCGATCTGCATGCCCACGACGTCCCCGGCGAAGCGGACCGCCACGAACACGAGATTCAGCGTGAAACCGAGCATCATGCCGATGACCATCGAGCGCACAGCTTCGGTCACGAGCGGCTGCCAGGCCAGGCTGACGGCGCCGGGCGGCACGGCCGAGACGACCGCCGGCGCCAGCGCCGCGGCCAGCATTCCGGCCAGGGCGATGCGCCACAGGGCCGGCACGCTGCGCAGGTCCAGCATGGGCAGCGTGGCGGCAAGCACCGCGAACCGCACGGCCAGCGCGAAGGTGACGGCCAGGAGCGTGATGTCGACCTCGAATACCACCAGCGCCCCTACATGTTGGCGATGCGCGCGAACATCGCCTCGGTGAAGGAAGTGAGCTGCTGGATCGACCAGGGCAGCGTCACGATCAGGACCACGAACACGGCCAGGATCTTGGGCACGAAGGTCATCGTCATCTCGTTGATCTGCGTGGCTGCCTGGAAGATGCTGATGACCAGACCGACGATCATGCCCGCCAGCAGCATGGGGCCGGCGACCAGCACCACCGTGCGCATCGCGTACTCTCCGATATCCACCACGGTCTCGGGAGTCATGGGGATCCTTTCCTCCGGCCTACTGGAAGGCCTGGACGAGTGATTTGACGACCAGGAACCAGCCGTCCACCAGGACGAACAGCAGGATCTTGAACGGCAGACTGATCAGGACGGGCGGCAGCATCATCATGCCCATCGACATCAGGACCGACGCGACCACCATGTCGATGATCAGGAACGGCATGAACAGGACGAAGCCCATCTGGAACGCCGTCTTCAGTTCGCCGATGACGAAGGCCGGCACCACCACCAGCATGGGCAGGGCTTCCGGGGACTCCGGAACCGCGGTCTGGGTCAGATCCAGGAACAGGGCGATGTCCTTCTCCCGGACCTGGCGCAGCATGAATTCCTTGAGGGGGATCTGCGCCTTGTCGAAGGCTTCGCGCTGTCCGATCTGCTCGTTGAGCAGCGGCTGGACGGCGTCCTCGTTGATGCGCGTGAATGTGGGCGCCATGACGACCATGGTCAGGAAGACGGCCAGGCCGACAAGGATCTGGTTGGCGGGCGCCTGGTTGGCGCCGATGGCCTGCCGCAGGAAGCCCAGAACGATCACGATGCGTGTGAAACTGGTCAGCAGCATCAGGATGGCCGGCGCCAGCGAGAGGATCGTCATCAACAGGACGATCTTCAGGGCCGAGCTCAGCGACTTCGGACCGTCAGCGCCCTCGATCTGAAGGGTGAGCGTGGGCCCGGCCGGGGCCGCCAGATTGATCGGCTTGATGGGCGCCGCCGCGGGCGCCGCCGCCGCGGACGCCGCCAGACCGGTGAACAGGACCAGGATGAGCGCCAGGCAGACCAGGCGACGGCCGCGCGCCGGAGCGTATCCGGGGCGGTGCGATGCAGGACGAAGCGACAAGTGGTTCTCCCCGTTTCCGGCATGGTCGCGCCCATCTGGCGACGACTGCCGGGCCGGTACCGCAACGCCCGTGCCAGCCGGACGTGCGCCTCCCCCATTTCAAGCTGTTGGGCGGGAATAGGTTGTCATATCGGGCAGGGAAAGTTCCGGAGAGGGCGGCCAGCGGCGCCGGGACGCCACCAGCCAGGCGGTCATATTCTGGTCAGGCCTGGGATCCCGGCAGCCGGGACTGCAGGGGATGCAGCCAGCGAGCCAACGACGCCGGGAGGGTCGGGCCGGGGGTCAGGACGGAGGACGTTTCTCCGTGCTGGCTCCGGTATTCGTCCCACGTTTCCTGCCGCAGCAGCACCATGGCGGTGTCGTGGCGATAGACGTAGGACACTTCTTCGCCCAACCGCAGCACCTGGATCTCGCGCTTGGGTCCGAGGTGCCACACGGCCAGCACGCGGGCCTGCGCGGCGCCGCTCTTCTTTCCGTATCTGGTCACGAGCTTGAGGCACAGGAACAGCAGACCGAAGACGACGGCCAGCCCGCCGATGGTCCGCCACCAGCTGCCCATGCCCATGGTGGCGTTCTCCAGGGAGCCCGGTTCGATCGCGGCGAGCGTGAAGATGTCCATCACAGGACCCGCTTGAACCGCTCGACACGGTTCAGGAGCTTGGTGATCCGGACGGCGAAATGGTCGTCGATGACCACGACTTCGCCGGTGGCCAGAAGCGCTCCGTTGACCATGATGTCCACCGGTTCGCTGGTTTGCCGTCCGAGTTCGACGACCGAGCCCGACGAGAGGTTCAGCACGTCGCGGAACTTCAGGCGGGCCCGCCCCAGTTCCACCGAGATCTGCAGATTCACGTCCAGCAGCAGATCGAGGTTGGCGGCTCCCACGAGCTCCTCGCCCAGGTCGGCGATCAGCGCACTCGAGTCGTCTTCGCCCAGTCCGACCGCGCCGCCGCGGCGGTTGGTGTCTTCGCTGCTCATGCGGCCCTACTCCTTGTTCAACTGCCGGGTCAATTTCACCGCGCGCTTCTGGCCGAGGCGTCCCGCCTCGCCCAGCCAGGCGTCCTGGCCCTCGATCCGCACCCGCAACGGCCCGTTCACGGCCTGCGGCAGGTGGAGGATGTCGCCGGGGACCAGCTTCATGACTTCCTCGAGGTTCATTTCGACCTCGCCCAGCACGACCACCAGTTCGCTGCTGGTGGCGCGCACCATGTCCATGATCTTGCGCCGATCGTCGCGCAACTCGGGCGCCGTGCGCATCTCGAGAATGTCGCGGGGATCGAACACGTCCCGTACCGGCCCGAAGGCGGATTGCGGGATCGCCAGATGGACCGGACCCTCGACGGTGTCCAGGCGGATCTGGAATTTCATGATGATCAGCGACTCGCCCTCGTTGATGCCGCTGATGTAATTGGCGTTGTTCTCCAGCGAAACGCAGGCAGGCTCGATCTTGACGAACTTGGTCGCCGAACGCCGGAAAATGTCCAGGAAGCGCTCGATCATGCCGGCGTTGATCCCGCGCTCGATCTCGGTGAATTCGCGCACCGTGTCTTCGGCGTCGGGGATGCCGCCCATCAGCTTCTTCATGAACACGAAACCCAGGCCCAGATCGACGTGGACCAGGGCATGGCCCTTGAGGGGCGCCATCGTGACCGAGGCCACGCAGGTCGGGTTGGGCAGGTCCGCCACGTACTCGCCGAAGGTGCACTGGCGCAGGCCCTTGTATTCGATCTGGACGCTCATCCGCAGGAGGCTCGTGAAATCGATCGAGCCGGTCTTGGCGAATCCGTCGGCAACCGCCTGCAGATTGTGCTCGAAGGTGCGCGAGATGTTGTGCGGCCGGTAGAAATCGTACCGGCGGGGCGAATGGTCGCCGTCGCTGTCCTCCGGACCGGCCCGCAGGACGTCGTCGAGATCCACCCCGCCGACCCCGTTCACGGCGCCGGCCATGGACTCGGCGGCGTTGATCGCCGCATCGAGATCCTGGGAGTCGTCGTTTCGGGTGCCCTGCCGCGCCATGCTTCGTCTCCGCGTTGACTACTGAACGACCAGATCCGAGAAGTAAACGTTCGTCAGGGCGCCTTCGGGGAGTTTCTCGGCCACACGCCGGAAGATCTCGTCCCGCAGGCGCTTCTTGCCGTCCGGCGTGCCCAGCATCGCCGCGGTCTTGTCCGAAAGGGTCATGATGACGGCGTCGCGCATCTCGGGCCGACGCGCATCGATCATGGCGACGATCGACGGGTCAGATACTTCCAGGTTGACCCCGATGCGCAGGTAGCGCGGACGGGCCGAATCCCCGGCCAGGGTGACCACGATTTCCTGAAGGTCCGCGAGCGAACTTCCCTCGCCGGCGGCCGCCGCGTCGCCGCCGCCGTGAGCTCCGCCCTTCTTTTCGGCCTTCTTCTCGCCGCCGTGCTTGCCTTCGGGGGCGGCCTTGGCGCCATGGGCGGCGGCCGCTTCGGCCGGCGCGCCGGCATCCGCATGGCCGACCCCGAGCCGGGGCACGATCACGAACTGCGTCAGACCGATGGCCACCACCGCCTGGGCCACCACGATGGCCCCCAGCACCACGGCCTTGTTCTCCAGCAGATTCGGCTTGCCCTTGGCCTTGGGCGCCGCCTTCTCCTGGTCCGCATCCTTCTTGTTGTCGGCCATGCGTGGCTCCTTGCCGTGTTTGGGGCGGCGTCCAGGGCCGCCACCGGTCGGCGGTCAGGCCAGGAACTGGCCGCACCGCCGGGATTTCAGGCACCGTCCGCGGATCGCTTCCGATCCCGGTTCGTTGGTCGAAGCCGGCGCCGCCGCCCTGCCCCGTCGTTCCGGCCGCGGGCGAAGACCGTCGGCGCACATTCCGCAACGGCCCGCGCCGGTGCATTGAAAGTATCGTGCCAGCGGCCGGCAATGCGCCGAAACGCTTCAGCCGCCGCCGTTTCCGGCGGCGGCCATGGCTTCGTGCCGCATCATGGCCTGGTACGCCAGCGACAGCCGCACGACTTCGTCGCACGACTCCCGGACCCAGATCTTGCGCCCGGTGGTCAGCGAAATCAGCGTTTCCGGGGCGGCCCCGATGGATTCGATGAGTTCGGCGTTGATCACCAGGGCCTCCCCGTCGAGCTTGGTCAGCCTGATCATGCGGCCTGCCCTGTCTGGCCGCCGCACCGCCACACAACCCCTGCGGGATGTGGCGGTGCGCGGCCGCTAGATCGATTTACCGGACCAGGTTGACCAGTTCCTGCATGACCTGGTCGGCGGTGGTGATCACCCGGCTGTTCGCCTGGAAGGCGCGCTGGGCGACCACCAGGTTGGTGAACTCCCGGGCCAGGTCGACGTTGCTGGTTTCCAGCGCGCCGTTGACCAGCGAAATGCCGTTGCCGTCGCCGGCGAAGACCTCGATCGCTTCACCCGAGTTGCCGCTGCGGCGGTAGGTGTTGTTGGCTTCGCGGGTCAGACCGTCGGCATTGGAGAAGGTCGCCAGCGCGATCTGGGCGATGGCCTGCGAGGTGTCGTTGGAGAACACCCCGGTGATCATGCCGCTCTGGTCGATGTTGAAGTCGACCAGGGTGCCGGTGCCGTAGCCGTCGGCGATGGACTTCAGCGTACCGGTGCCTTCGAACTGCGTCAGGCCGTTCAGGGCGTTGACGTCGCCGTAGTCGATGCTGAGCGTCACGTTCGATGCGCCCTCGACGCCGGTCGCCTGCGGCTGGAACTGCAGTCCGCTGCCGCCGTCGTTGAAGGTGAAGCTGCTGATGGCGCCCGACTCCGAGAACCGCATCCGGCCGTCGCCGCCGGCCAGGATGGTTTCGCCACCCTCCATCGTCGCGTCCCACATCCATTCGTTCTGGCCGGGGACCTTCTCGAACTCGAAGCTGACGGTGTGCTGGCCGCCGAGCGAATCGTAGACCGTGGTGGCCATGGAGAAGGTCTTCTGGTCCTCGGCCGCCTGTGTGGTCGTGAAATCGAAGGCATCGATCAGCGTCGCGTTGGCCGCGCCGACCTGACCCACCGAGATGGTGCCGATCGCCGAGTCCATGCCGACTTCGCCGCGCACCACGACCTGGCCTTCGCCGTTGATCTCCACCGGGTTCGAGTTGACGCCGAGCGCGTACTGGATCTCCGCCATCAACTGGGCCACGGTCGTCGTGCCGTCGACCGTCAGCGTGCGCGGGGCCACGCCGGTCCCGCCCACGTCGCCCCCGATGCTCAGGTCCACCGCGCCGGCGGTGACATTGATCCCCAGCGAGGTGCCTTCGGCATTGTAGAGGTTCACCAGCAGGTCGGTTTCATCCGCATAGGACAGCGCGGGACCCGACGAACCGCTGGCCGCGGCCGCGATGGTTCCGCTGAACGAGAACAGCGAGCCGCCGTTCTCGACGGTCAGCGACAGGCCGTCGATGGCGCTGGCACCGGCATTCGCCGCGGTCAGCGAGCCGTCGGCGGCGATGCTCAGGGTCACGTTCTGGGTGTCGGCGGCGAGCGAGGCGTTGACCGCGGTGATCAGCTGCTGGTAGGTCATGCCTTCGGTGACGGTGACCGACGCGGCTGTGAAGTCCACCCCGCCCGCGCGGCCGTTGATGGAAACCGTGTCGCCGGTGCCCAGCCCGAGCGAACCGCTGGACGGCGCGCTGAGCGTCGACAGCAGGTCGGTTCCGGCCGCCGCGACCAGGAACGACGGGCTTTCCTTGACCGTACCCTTGGCATCGCTGGCGGAGTCGAGATTGCCCATCAACTGGACCGTCGTCGACGGCTGCGCCGGCACGACCAGCGCCGGGTCGATGAAGATATCGCCGAGCGGTCCGGCGATGATGTTGCCGCTCGAATCGGCCATCAGACCCTGGACGTGCATACCGGTCGTCGGGTTGACCAGCTGGTTCTCGCTGTCCAGGCCGAAGACGCCGGCGCGCGTGTAGACGCGGCTGCTGCCGTCACTCAGCACGAAGAAGCCCGGTCCCTGGATGGCCAGATCGGTCTTCTTGCCGGTGGTCTGGAAGTTGCCCTGGTTGAAATTCGTGTCGATGCTGCCGACCGACGTACCCAGGCCGATCTGCTGCGCATTGGTGCCGCCCAGACCGCCGCTCACGGGGCGGCTGGCCGATTTCATGGTCTGCGTGAGCATCTCGTTGAACGTGACGCGGCCCGATTTGAACCCCACGGTGTTGCTGTTGGCGATGTTGTTGCCGATGACGTCCAGGTTCGTCAGGTTCGCACTGAGGCCAGACACACCGGAGTAGAGAGACTTGAACATGGATTCCTCCCGGGTTCCCGTACTGCCCCCTCGGGGGCTGCCACGTCAGCTGACTTTGTAGATCTCGGAGACGAAGAATTCCTGGCCGTTGACGATCACGACGGCCTGGTTATCGCTGTAGCGCAGTCCGGAGACCGCTCCGGTCATCAAGCTCTCGAAATTGATGTCGGCGCCGCTGTTGTCCTTGAGCACGGTCGACACGGTGTATTCCCCTTCGGCCGCCACGGTGCCGTCGTCCTTGATGCCGTCCCAGGTGATGTCGTTCAGGCCCGTGGTCACCGGACGCTCGTAGGTGCGCACCACGTGGCCCGCATCGTCGGTGATCGTGACGATGGCCTTGCCGCTCGCCGCGGCGGCGATCATGTTCTCGCTCGGCTTGCCGTCGGTCACCGTCAGATCGTTGCCTTCGACCGTGACCTTGCGGCCCACCAGAGCCAGCATCGCGGTGTTGTTGATGGCGGTTCCCACGGCCACGTTGTCCTGCAGGCTGGCCGACATGGTTTCCAGCTGCTCGAGCATCGAGAACTGCGTGATCTGACCCGTGAACTCCGCATTGTCCATCGGGCTGGTGGGGTCCTGGTTCTTGATCTGGGCGACCAGCAGGGTCATGAAGTCCAGCTTGCTGACCTGCGAGTAGTCGCGACCGGCGGCGCCGAGTACGGCGCCCGTCCCATCGGTGATTCCGGCGATCGGCATTCGTCAGACCTCCTGCGAAAGATCGGCCATGGCGCGCGCCCAGGCGGCACGCGCACCGTCGTATCCGTCATCCGAGCGACGGCCCCGGCCGTCCTCGCGTCCGTCCCGACGCCCGTCCTTGGCGTCCTGGCGGCCGTCCTTGTGCTGATCCTGCTGGCGCTCGTCCTGCTTCTCCGAGCGCACCGTCGCGCCTTCGCGCAGTTCCACGCGGACCTCGACATGCTGGTAGCGCGCGGCGCGGTCCAGGATCCCGTCGGTCAGTTCACGGGCGCCCGAGCGCAGCGCCTGTTCCGCTTCAGGAGTGGATGCCCGCAGCACGATGGTCAGGTGGTCATCGACCGAGCTGAAGTCGACATCCACCCGGCCCAGATTTTCGGGATCCAGGCGGATGGACAGCTTCTGTTCGCCCTGGTTCGACGCCAGGCTGCGCGTGATCTGTTCGGCCACCTGGGTACGGATGGCGCCCGCGGGATCGGATGCGCGCGCGAGCCGGCCCGCGCCGCCCCGGGTCAGGGCCAGGAGCGTGTCCTCGGTGGTGGAGTCGCCGTCACCGGCCAGACCGGCCAGGGCGCTGTCGACCGCTGCGGCGAACGCCGCCGGGCGGCCGGACAGGGTCGTCCCCGTCGCCTGCGCGTCGCCCGATTCCACGTCGACGAACGCATCCGCCACGGCCATGCCGAGCGGCCGCGAATCGACGAATGCCCCCGCCTTCAGGTACGACTGGAGCCCGAGACCCAGAAGCGCCTGCAACGCGGCCGGTTTCGGGTCGGCCGGTGCGGCGGCCTCGGGTTCGTCGCTCGTTGCGGATTCCGCGTCGGCGGGTGCGGGTTCTTCCTCGCCGGTCAGTCCGTCCCGGAGCGCAGCGTCCGCGTCGAGTTCGTCCGCAGGGCCCGACACCGCAGGGGCGGTTGCGCCGGTGTCGTGGGCCTGGTCGGCATCCAGCAAGACCAGGGGCCGCTCCGGATGGTCGGCCGGAGTGTCCGTTGCCGGCGCGGGCGGACTCGCGGTCCGATGGAGCACGGTGACCGATCCGGGATCGGGCGTGACGGCCGGCGCCGGAGTCGGTTCGGAGGTCGAGGGCTGCGCTTCGGTGCCCGCCGGAATGGACGTCATGGTCTCGACGACCGGTTCGGCGGTCGCCGTCGGAGTGACGGCGCTTTCGGCGGGCGTTGCGGCAGGGACCGCCACGGCTGCGACCGCCGGCGTTGCCGGCGTGACGGGCGCGTCCGTGGTGGTGGCCGAAGCGATGGGCATCGCCGCATTCGCCGTTCCGGAGACGGCTGCGGGCAGGAAGGACACCGCGTCGCCCGCCGGTTCCGCGACCGGGTTTGTGGGCAGAGCCACCGCCGCTGCAGAGGGGTCGACACCGGGCGTCACAACCGGGGCCTCGATGGTTGCGGTCGCGGATGCCGGAACGGCTGCCTTCGCTTCGGCGGCACCGGCCGTGGCGTCGACGGGCATGGCCCCGGCCGCTTCCGCCGGCGTTGCGGCAGGCGCCGCGGTCGCCGGATCGTCGGACAGGGCTGCCCCGTCCGTCGCCGCCGGAGCGGCTGCCGCCAGAAGACCCGCGAACGCCGTCGCCGCGGCCTCGGCGTCGGCCGTTCCGGCCGCGCGGGCG
>JAIFKS010000025.1:0-80082 GCA_020049465.1 bacterium
GCACCTCGATGTCGGCTCATCACATCCTGGGGCTGGAGAAGGTCCCAAGGGTTTGGCTGTTCGCCAATTAAAGTGGTACGCGAGCTGGGTTTAGAACGTCGTGAGACAGTTCGGTCCCTATCTGTCGTGGGCGCAGGAGATTTGAAGGAAGCTGTCCCTAGTACGAGAGGACCGGGATGGACGTACCACTAGTGTACCAGTTGTCTCGCCAGAGGCAGTGCTGGGTAGCTATGTACGGCCGGGATAAACGCTGAAAGCATATAAGCGTGAAGCCCCTCCTGAGATAAGATCTCCCGGACGAAAGTCCCTGAAGGCTCGAGGTAGACTACCTCGTTGATAGGCTACAGGTGTAAGCGCAGTAATGCGTTCAGCCGAGTAGTACTAATAAGCCGTGAGGCTTAATCATCTCCTTTCCTTCAACGGAAAGGGGTCGGTGGCTGTGAATGTATCTTGTGCTGCTCTCCATATTCAGTTGTTCAAGGACAACTCCGGCCTGGTGGCTTCGGCCGCCGGGACCCGGAATTGACTTTCGGCGGCGATAGCGCGCGGGTACCACCTGTTCCCATTCCGAACACAGAAGTGAAACCGCGTAGCGCCGATGGTACTGCAAAGTTTCCTTTGTGGGAGAGTAGGACACCGCCGGATTCTTAAAGACCCCCGACCTCACGGTCGGGGGTCTTTCTTTTTGTCCCCCACCGAACACGTGGCGCGGGGTTGCGCATCTTTCCGGTTCCCTGAATGATTCCGCAGGATCTGGTTGGGGGATTGCCGGCCGACGCGTATCTTGGGTGCCGGCGCCCGGTTGGGGGTTCGTCGGCGACAAGAAGGAGCTGGGGATGCGGGTCCAGGCAGCGGTCGATCATCTGGCCGGTTTGGCGGAACGGTGGAGCAAGGCAAAGGCGCCGGCGGCGACCTCCGATGGCGCCACGGTTTTCCACCTGAACGAACCTGAAGTCTATGGTTTGCTGGCGGCGCTGGGGCTGAAGCACGGCAGCTGCGTGTTCCTGGGGGCTGATGGGGATCCCGCCGTCTGGGCCGCCGAGGCGTGCCGTCTGGCGGACGCCGAGGGACGGTTGGTCCTGAAACTCGTCGGCCGCGACATCCTGCACAAGACCGAGGCCGGCGGCGTCCGCATTCTCCACTTGGACCCCGGAGCCGCCGCTGCCGAACTGGAGGCGGCCGGGCGCGATCTGCTCGAAACCGCGCGTCAGCGCGGGGTCGGCGGTGTGGAGGGTCTGATCGCAGCCGCGTTCGTGCCTCACGCGCCCAATCGCCCCGGCCAGGAAGTGTTGCTGACCCTGCGCCAGGATCCCGGTTTCGGGCCCTGCGTGGTGATCGGGGTCGGAGGCACACTCACCGAATGGCATGGAGCGGCCGCGACGCTGATCCTGCCGGCGGCCGGACTCGAGGCCGCGGCTGTCGAACGGGCCTTGCGGGGACATCCAAAACTTTCGCTGCTGGTGAAGCCCTCCCGCCTGTACCCCGAGCCACCGTTCGACCTCGCGGAGCTGGCGGCCGCCGCCTGCGCCCTGGCTGCGCTGGGGGTCGCCGCCGGGCCGGGCGGCGCGTTCCCGTGGACGCTCGAGGAGTTGGAGATCAATCCCGCCGTGGCGGGTCCCGACGGGCTGACGGCTCTGGACGGCGTGGCCCGGGTTTCGCGGCGCAAATGGCCGGTTCGGACCCGGTCGCTGGAGAGGGTCAAGGTCCTCATGGATCCTCGCAGCGCCGTCGTGTTCGGCGTCAGCGCGAAGGGGCGCAATCCCGGTCGCATCATCCTTGATAACCTGCGGCATTCGCGGGCGGTGGCCGCGGAGCGCCTGTATGTCGTGCATCCGACGCAGACGGAGATCGGCGGCGTCCCCTGTTTCCCCGATATCGCTTCCCTGCCGGAACGCTGCGATCTGGCGGTGATCGCCCTGCCTGCCGCCGAGGCCGTGACCGCCGTGGCGGAACTGGTGGAGCATGACCGTGCCGCGGCGATCATCCTGAATCCCGGCGGTTTCGCCGAGGCGGGCCGGGCCGATCTGGCCGCGTCGATCGAAGGGGCCCTGGCTCGCGGGCAGGCGCGGGCCGGCGGCGGACCTGTCCTGGTGGGCGGCAACTGCCTGGGGATCGTCAGCCGCGAGCGCTACAACACGTTCTTCCTGCCGGAGTACAAACTGCCGTTTCGCAGCGGCCGCGGCGGGAATCTGGCGCTGGTCAGCCAGTCGGGCGCCTATCTGGTCACGTTCATCAGCAATTTCGACGGTGTGATCGAACCTCGCTGTTCCGTCAGTTTCGGCAACCAGATGGACCTGACGGTCAGCGACTTCCTGGCGCACTACCTCGCGGAGCCGTCGGTGAACGTTTTCGCGTGTTATGTGGAGGGCTTCCGCGACGGCGACGGCGCGCGGTTCCTGGAACAGGCGCGTCTGGCGCGTAGCCGCGGCCTGCGCGTGGTGATCTTCAAGGCCGGGCGCACGGCCCTGGGCGCCCAGGCGGCGGCCAGCCACACGGCGTCACTGGCCGGCGACTACGCCGTGGCCCGGGCGTGCCTCGAGGACGCAGGCGTGACCGTGGCCGATTCGCTGGACGAATTCGAGGATCTGATCCGCACGTTCACGCTGTTGGCGGACCGCCCGCCGCACGGGTCGCGGGTGGGGATCATCAGCAACGCTGGTTTTGAATGCTCGACGGTGACCGATGAACTGGGCGGTCTGGAACTGGCGCGCCTGGACGAAGCGGCCTGCGCCGTGCTGGACGGTGTCCTGCCTGTGTTCGCACACCGGCAGAATCCGGTTGATGCGACACCGATCGCCGATTCGAAAGCGTTCGCGGCGTGTTGCGCGGCCATCCTGGCCTGTCCCGAAGTGGATGTGGCGATCTTCTCGGCGGTGCCGGTGACCGGGGCCATGGACACGTTGCCGGCCGATCCGGCAGGAATGCACCCGGAAGACATTGCCGGACCGGACAGCTTGCCGTCGCTGATGCTGCGCGGAATCGAGGCTTCTCCTAAACCGGCGGTCGTGGTGGTCGATTCCGGAGATATCTATCAGCCCCTCAGGCGCCGCTTCGAAGAAGCGGGTGTTCCCGTGTTCCGCAAGATCGACCGCGCCGCGCGCGCGCTGGCCGCGTACTGCCGCGGCAGGGAAGGCGACCGATGAAGAAGTTCTGGATCGTGTTCATCATCCTGGCTGTCATCGTGGGCGGCGGGTTCGGTTTCATGTGGTACGTGCTGCGCGGCCTGGAAGAGCACACGACGGTCGCCGGCGGCGTGCTGGTCTGGCGGGTCGAGGGCGGCCTGCCGGAAGAACGCGACGAGTCCTTCTGGGGCCAGGTGCGCGACGGCGGCGAAGCCACCTTCTCCGAGACCCTGTTCGCGCTGATGCGCGCCGCCGATGACAAGCGCATCACCGGCCTGGTGATGGACGTGCGGGCCGCCGACATGGACTGGGCGAAGCTGGAGGAGCTGCGCGGCGCCGTGACGGCGTTCCGCGAGAAGGGCAAACCGGTGGTCGCCTACCTGGAGTCGGGGTTCACCCAGGACTACGCCCTGGCCACGGCTGCCGGACGCATCGTTCTGGCACCGGAGGCCAACCTGATGGTGCTGGGGCTGTCGGCCGAAATGGCTTTTCTGAAGGACACGCTGGCGAAGCTGGGCATGGAAGCGGACTTCGTTCACGTCGGGGCCTACAAATCGGCGCCCGAGCGCATGACGCGTTCGTCGGCTTCGGAGGCGAACCGGGAGATGGTCGAATCGATCGTCGGCGACCAGTTCGACGCCCTGCTCGACATGCTGGCCGAAGGTCGCAACGCCGATCACGAACAGGCCGTCCGCTGGATCGACCAGGGCCTGTTCGACGGTCCCGGCGCCGTGGCGGCCGGTCTGGCCGATACCCTGATGTACTACGAAGACATGATCGACGCGGAATTCCCGGACGACGACGTGACGTTCCTGGAAGACTATCTTCTGGAATCGCCGGCGCAGGCGGGCGGGGCGCGCAAGGTGGCCATGGTGTTCGTCACCGGCGTGATCATGCCCGGCGAGAGCCGCAACGACAACCTGCAGGGCAAGATCGCCGGCAGCGAATCGATCATCGAGGATCTGCAGGCCGCCGCCGACGACGAGTCGGTGGACGCGGTGATCCTGCGCGTGGACAGCCCCGGCGGCAGCGCGCTGGCCAGTGACCTGATCTGGCACGAGATCGCCGAACTGCGGAAGGACAAGCCGGTCATCGTCTCGATGAGCGGCCTGGCCGCCAGCGGCGGGTACTACGTGGCTTGTCTCGGCGATTCCATCTTCGCCGACACCGGCACGCTGACCGGTTCGATCGGCGTGTTCGCCGGAAAAATGAACCGGCAGGAAATGTACCGGAAGATCGGCGTCAATCGCGAGTTCGTGACCCGCGGCGAGAACGCCCTCCTGTTCAGCGATGAGGGCGTGTTCACCGAAACACAGCGGGAATTGTTCCAGGGACAGATGGACGGGTTTTACGAGCGGTTCCTGGCCAAGGTGGCTGACGGGCGGCGGATGACGCGGGACCAGGTGCACGAAATCGCGCAGGGGCGCGTGTGGACGGGCCGGCAGGGCGTGCAGCGCGGGCTGGTCGACGATCTGGGCGGTCTGCGCCGCAGCCTGGTGGCGACCAAACGTCTGCTGGGGGTCGACCCGGACGCCAGGATCACCGTGCTGACCTATGGTGAGCCCATGTCGCTCTTCGAGCGCATGCTGCTGCGCTCGCTGCGCGAAGGCGGGGTGGCCCGCCTGGCCGCCCGCGCGGGCCTGGACAACCCTGCCGCCGGGTGGGGGCCGGCCGCGCAAACGGTGGATCTGCTGGCCGGCGGTCTGGCGCGCGTCCTGCGCGACGACGGCACCCTGGCCGCCGCCGCGATGCTGGACGGGCGTCCGTTGGCGCTGATGCCCGTGTCCATCCGTGTGCGCTGAACCGCGCCGGATCCGGGTTCGCCTGTTGTCCGGCGCTTGCCACGCCCGGGCTTGTCCGCTAGCCTGACCGCCGGCCGTCACGCGATCAGGGAGGAGTCTGCTGCATGGATCCGTTTCTGGAGGAACAAGAGTCGTCGGGAGGGGGCGGATTCGACCCCATGTCCCTGCTGCGGGCCTTCTGGCGCCGCAAACTGCTGTTCATCATCCCGTTCGTCCTGTGCCTGACGATGGCCTTCATCGCCATCAAGACGATGACGCCGATCTACGCGTCCTCGGGCCAGGTCGTGATCAAGGTCAATACCGCGAGCAGCAACCTCCTGGACGATCCGCGGGCGCGATTCGGCGGGCAGTACGGTGACGTGAACGGCATCGCCTATTCGGAGATGAACCTGCTTCTGACTTCGAGCGAGTTCCTGGACAACGTGGTGCGAGAACTCAATCTCGCGTCGGCGATGCGGGATCAGGACAAGGATTCAGCGGAAGGCGACGATGATCTTGCCATTCGGCGGGCGCGCGGCAAACTGTCCGGCATGATCCGCCTGAAGTCCGAAGGCAATCGCCTGTTCAGGCTCGAGGTCCGCGATCCCGATCCGGCGCAGGCCCATCGGCTGGCCACGTTCGTGCTCGAGCGCTTCGTCGCGGAGTACCGGGCCAGCCAGATGGCCACCAACACGAGCACCCGCGATTTCCTGACGCGGCAGCTCGAAGTCTACCAGAACGACCTGACCACGGCCGAGAACGAGCTCAACAGCTACCAGGCCGGTCTGGCGTCGGCCGCGCTGGTCGACAATTCCGTCAATGCGCTGAACATCGGCACGGCCGATGCGTCGCTTTCCGCGCTGCAGATCCGCTTCAACGGCCAGGACGCTGCCGAACTGCGCAATCTGAGCCTGGCCGCGCGCGGCGTGATGGGCGAACTGCCGGCCTTGTCGATGTACCAGGCCGACAGCGGCATCATGGCCGCCCTGTCCGAACTGGAGGATCTGGAATTCCAGTCCCGGCTGGTCGCCACCGGCGACCGCGACGCGCGCGATCTGGAAGCGCGGCTGGGCCAAATGCGGGTTCGTCTGCGCGCACTGGTGGATTCGCAGGTGGCGCAGCAGCAGCCGTCCCTGAGTTTCATGTCGCGGAACCAGGTCGCCGAATTCGTCTACTTCTCGCTTTACCGGCAGGGCGTGGGCGAAGTCATCCGGCGTCTCGACTCCGGCATCCGCAGTTTCCGCAATTTCACGGCGCGGCAGCCGCAGCAGTCCACGCGCGTGGCCGAACTGCAGAGCGCCGTCACGCGGGCGCGCAAACTGGTCGAGTCGATCGAAGGCGAGATCACGCAGCACAATCTCAATCTGCAGGCGAGCCTGTCCGAGATCGGCATCCAGATCCGCATCCGCCAGGACCCCCAGCTGGAACTGACCCCGGTCGAGCCCAACAAGCTGAAGCTGATGGCGATGGGCGTGATCCTGTCGGTGGGCATCGGGATCGGGCTGGTGATCCTGGCGATCATGCTCGACCGTTCCTTCAGCAGCGTCGACAGCATGGAAAAGGTACTGCGGGTGCAGGTCATCGGCACGTTGCCGATGATCCAGGACGAACATTTCCAGCGCAAGCGCACCGTGCGGTTGTTGCGCTGGGTGACCATCGTGCTGGGCATCCTGGCCGTGGGAGCGGTGGGCTTCCTCGTGGTCTACCCGCGGCTGGGCTGATCCGAACACAGGACGGTTGACGTGGCCGAATCCAGGGATCCGGCGGGCAGCGGACAGATGTTCGACATCGAATCGCCCATGGCGATCGAGCTGCGCCGCATCATGATCCGCCTTTCGCGGACGCTCGATTTCGATCGCAAGCGGGCGCTGATGGTGACCAGTGCCCAGCGCGGCGAGGGCAAGAGCCTGTTCTCGCTCCATTTCTCGCTGGTGCTGGCCTACCATCTGGCGCAGCGGATCCTGCTCATCGACGGCGACGTGCGTCGCCCGGTGCAGCATTCGGTGTTCCAGGTCGATCTCGGCCCGGGCTTCGCCAATGTGTTGGCCGGCGAATTGCCCGTCGCCAAAGCCGTGCACAAGACGCGCGTGAAGAATCTCGATTTCCTGTCCGCCGGCGTGGCGGGCGGCCATGCCAGCCGTCTGTTCGGCGACGGGCGCGTGCGCAAGCTGGTCGAGGAACTGCACGGCACCTATGACCTGATCGTGCTCGATTCGCCGCCGGTGGTGCCGGTCAGCGACCCCCTGCACTTCCTGGACGCCGTGGACGGGTGCATCTACATGGTGATGGCGGGGCAGACGCCGAAGGACGTGTCCAAGCGCGGCGTCGATCTCCTCAAGAGCGCAGGCGCCAACATCCTGGGCGTGGTGGCCAACAATCTCGGAGAAGTTCTGCCGTACTATTACGACCAGAAGTACTATGGATACGAAGGCTCCAAGAAGGTGGAGTGGGGGGCAATGCGGGTTGACGGGCGGGTAGCGGGGGACGTAACATCTCCGGGTGTCGAAGAGGGGGGACGCTTGGCGTCCTTTTTTTGGTGCAGCACAGCGCGGGCCTCGGCCTGGACAGGATGGGATGATGAGCCAGTTGCCGGCTGGGAATGAGAAGAAGACGGCGGGCGAAGTCGTCCGCGATTCGTTCAAGGAACTGGGTGAAACCCTGGTGGCGTTCGTCAAGGCCCCGAAGGCCCTGTGGGGGATCAACATCCCCTACGTGCTGGAAGGGCTCATCTATTTCGGCATCCTGACGATCCTCGGCAAATTCTGTTCCGAGAACATCCAGATGACCGACCAGCAGGCCGGCTGGGTCTATTCCGGCGTGACCAGCGGCATCACGCTGTCGATGCTCTTTCTCGGCGGCGTCAGCGACAAGATCGGCGTGCGCAAGGCGCTGGTGATGGCGTTCCTGATGTTCGCGGTCGGTCGCGTGCTGATCGCGCTGGCGGGGACGCTGCCGCTGGGCCACGGCGTCGGTTCGCCGATGTTCTTCCTGACCTGCATCGGCCTGCTGATCATGGTCGTGGCCTACGGGCTCTACCAGCCGGCGGCCTACGCCGGCGTGAAGCGCTACACGACGCCGCAGACCGCGGCGATGGGCTACGCGGTGATCTACGGTCTGATGAATCTGGGCGCCTTCTTCTCGGGCTTCATCTCGCCGCTGGTTCGCCACAATTTCACGGAGATGCTGCCGCCGAACGGACTGACCGCGGTCTTCTGGGCGTATGCGGCGCTCGTGGGCGTGGCCCTTCTGGTGACCGTCGTCATCCTGAATCCCAAGACCGATGCCGAAGCGGTCGCCCGCCTGGCCGCCGAAGCCAAGGCGGCGCGGATCGCCGCCGATCCGAATTCGGTGGAGAAGGCGCCGGCGGCGCCGGTCGCAGAGGCGTCGATCAACAACTGGCCGTTCATCGGGCTGGTCGTGCTGGCGGTGGCGGGAATCGCCTTCGCCCTGCAGCAGCTGGCCACCAAGGGCGGCGCCTTCCCGATCGCGGCGATCGTGGGCGGGGCTCTGGCCATCGGTTCGGTGGTGGAGTTCATGCGGCATCGGCCGGATCACCCGTTCCGGGACGCCCGCTTCACGTTCTTCATCTTCATCCTGATCCCGGTGCAGACCCTGTTCGCGCACAACTGGCTGACCCTGCCGTACTATCTCGACCGCGCGTTCCGCGGCGGGGTGGTCAGCGAGTATTTCGAGTTCTTCTCGAACCTGAACCCGATCATCATCTTCGTGCTGGCGCCGATCGTCGCGGGTCTGACGGCGCGGGCCAACATCTACCGCATGATGATCATCGGCACGCTGGTGATGGCGCTGCCAACATTCCTGCTCGCGGTCGGTCCGAGTGTGCCCCTGTTCCTGACCTACGTGCTACTGATGTCCGTGGGCGAGGCGATGTGGCAGCCCCGGTTCCTGCAGTGGATCGCCGAGATCGCTCCCGAAGGCAAGACCGGCATGTACATGGGCATCGGGCAGTTCCCGTGGTTCCTGACGAAGTTCGTCACGGGTCTCTATTCGGGGTACTTCGTGGCGAATTACCTGCCGGATCCGAACCTCGGCCTGCCGATGCAGAGCGGCCAGATGTGGCTCATCTACGGGTTCATCGCGCTGGTCTCTCCGGTGGCCCTGATCCTGGCCGCCAAATGGATGACCGCCGGCATGCGGAAGGCCGTCGAGCGCTGACGTCCCGCTCCGCGCTGGCAATCGAAACGGCGACGGCACCAGGGTGCCGTCGCCGTTTTTCCGTCGCCGGCCGTCGTCTCAGGCGCCAAGTTCCTCTTCCAGCCGGCGGCGCACCTGCACGCGCACCGCGTCGGCCAGTCGACCGCATTCGGACATCAGCCGAATCGCATCCGCGCGGGTCCGGGTCGGGAATTCCGGATCGTCGCCGGGGGCGAGGCCCCGCAGCGCATTCAGGTTGATCAGGACGTTGTAGTAGGCGCCCTCGGCGCCGGTCAGCAGGGTCAGGGCGGCGACACCCGCGTCGCTGAGACTGTTGGCATTGCCGTCGGCCGCCACTTCGGCGGCGAGCTGGAGCGCGGCCGGGACGCGATCCAGGACACCGAAGGGGATACGCGTCGCCTGCCGGGTGGCTTCGGCGATGGCCAGGTCGCGGGCCGCCGCTTCGGCCGGTGATCCCTTGGGCAGGCCGAAGGCGGCCATCACCGCGTTGAAGGCGGCGGTGTCCTCGTCGATGGCGGAAAGGAAGAAGTCCTTCTGGGCCTGGGCCGTTTCGGCCAGGTCCTTCATGCGCTCCTGGACCGCGGCGTACTTCTTCTTGCCCACCGTCAGATTGGCCACCATGGCGGTCAGCGCGGCGCCCTGGGCGGCACTCAGCGCGGCCACCGAGCCGCCGCCGGGAGCCGGCGAGTCGGTGGACAGTTCGTCGACGAAGGCGCGGTTGGTCATCGAGACCAGCGGGCCGTCGGTCAGGCCGGCCTGGTACTCGATCACCTTTTCGGCGGGATCGAACGGCGCCAGATCGCGCAGGCCCAGGCTCTGGATGGCGGTCTCGATCAGCAACCGTCGCGGCACGCCCGCCGACTGGCCGGCGCGGCGGAGGTAGAAGCGGCCGGCGGCCAGCAGGTCGGCTTCCGGCACCAGTCCCACCAGTTCGCTGCCGGTCACGCGCGCGCCGCGGTCCTCGGCGCCGGAACGGCAGGCCTCGAACGCCTGGTGCGGTTTGGTCACGTCGGTATTGACCAGATTGATCGAAACCTGCGCCCGTTCATAGGCCGGGATGAACCAGCCGACGGCCTTGCAGGCGGGCAGCCGGTAGGGGCCGGGCTCGAGCACCGGATTGCCGGCGGCGTCCTTGACGATGGCACCCTGGGCATCGCGTCGGGCGCGGCCGGCCTCCTTGATGTCCAGGGCGATCTGCGAAGCCAGCCCCTTGTCCCGCGTGTTCAGGTTCACGTTGTAGGCCACCAGGAATCCGCGCGCGGACACGTTGGTGGCGCCGGTGCGCATGGTGCGTTCGTTCCACTGGTTGGGGCCGAAGTCGGGCTCCCATTCGGCGGTGCCGAGCTTGCGGGGCAGCGCCTCGTACTCGCCCTTGCGCACGTCCGCCAGGTTGCGGCGCTCGGGCCGCGAGGCGGCCTCTTCGTACAGGTAGACGGGAATGCCCAGTTCATCGCCGATGCGGCGGCCCACCTGCCGGGCCAGTTCGGCGCACTCGGCCATGGTGACACCGCGCACCGGCACGAAGGGGCACACATCGGTCGCGCCGTGGCGCGGGTGGGCGCCGTGGTGCCGGCTCATGTCGATCAGTTCGGCGGCGCGGCGCACGACGCGGAACGCAGCCTCGGCGACGGCTTCGGGCGGTCCGATGAAGGTGATGACGGTGCGATTGGTGTCGGCGCCGGGATCGACGTCCAGCAGACGCACGCCTTCGACTTCACCGATCACGGCGGTCACCGCGTCGATGATGCCGCGGTCGCGGCCTTCACTGATGTTCGGAACGCATTCGACGAGCTTCTGCATGCGGGCTACCTCGCAGCGGACCGGGTGCGACAGCGCCGCCGTCGGTGGCGGCCCGGCCACGATAACCCGGGCGAGCGGTGATTTCCAGCGTCGGCTCCCGTTCATGCAACCTTGCCGCGGGTCATGCGTCTCATGAATTACGCCTGTGGTGCGGCGCGCGCGGCGCGTCCCTGATTTTCCGCGAAAGGACGACCATGAGAAAGCCAGGCAGGAAACCCTTAGCCATTGCGGCGGTGGCGATTCTCGTGCTCGGCGGCGGCGCCGCGCTGTGGCTGACCGGCGCCCTGCCAGGCGTGCCCTCGCCGACCCTGGCCACCATGGCCGCGGCGGCCGACACCACGGGCGCCGGTGATGTCGACGCTCCGGACAAGGCCAAACCCAAGGGACGCAAAGGCAAGGGCAAAGAGGCCGAAGAGCCGAAGCCCGTGCCGGTCGAGTTGGCGCGTGTGGGCGCCCGCGGCATCTCGGCGTACTACCGAGCCGCTTCGGTGATCGAAGCCGACCGCCTGGTGGATCTGGTCGCACGGGTCCAGGGCCGGGTCCGCCAGGTGGCGGTCGAGGAAGGCGCCTGGGTGCAGAGCGGTCAGGTGCTGGCCGAACTCGAGAACGACCGGGAGCGCATCCAGCTGGCAAAGGCAGAACTGACGGTCGCGGACAAGGCCCGCCAGCTCGAGCGCAGCCGCAGCATGCTCGACGAGGAACTGATCAGCCGCCAGGAATTCGACGACCTCGAATCGATCTGGCGTCTGGCCGTGGCCGAGCGCGATCTGGCCGCCATCGCGCTGGAAGACACGCGCCTGCGCGCGCCGTTCGCCGGCCTGGTCACCGAGCGCCGCATCGTCGCGGGACAGCAGCTGGCCGCCGGCTTTTCGGCCTTCAGCCTCGGCGATTTCGAGCCGCTTCGCGTGCGGGTGCACCTGCCCGAAGACGTGGCGCGCAAGGTGACGGCCGGCCAGAGGGTTCTGGTGGCGCCCGAAGGCCAGGACCTGTCGGTTGAAGCGGTGGTCGAACGCGTTTCCCCGGTGGTCGATCCGGCCACCAGCACCGTGCGCCTGACCCTTCTGCTGGCTGACGCCGGCTCGTCGCTTCGCGTGGGCGGGTTCGTCAAGGTGCGCATTACCACCGACCAGCACCATGACGCCCTGGCCATCCCCAAACTGGCCCTGGTCGAAGAGGGCGCGTTGCGCAGCGTGTTCGTGGCCGAAGCCGACACCGTGCGCAAGGTGGAGATCGAGACGGGTCTCCACGACGAATCCCATGTCGAAGTTCTCACCGGGCTGGCCGAAGGCGCCTGCGTGGTGACGATGGGCCAGGGAGGGCTGCGGACGGGCACTCCGATCCGCGCGCTGAATGCCGACGCCGCGGGCTACACCAGTGTGGTGAAGCCGGTCGTCGCGGCCGGGAACTCCGACCTGGCGCGGGCGGAGTAGCGCCATGAAGCTCATTCGTCTGGCGGTCACGCGACCGGTCACGGTGTGGATGCTGACCCTGGCCGCAGTCGTGTTCGGGATCACCTCCCTGAGCCGGCTGGACCTGCGTCTGCTGCCGGAGATCCGCTACCCGACCCTGACGCTGCAGACCGATTTCCCGGGCACGGCCCCGGTCGATGTCGAGAATCTGGTCACGCGCCCGCTGGAGGAAGCGGTCGGCGTGGTGCCCGGGTTGCGGCGTGTGCATTCGGTGAGCCAGGCCGGTCTGTCGCAGATCACGCTGCAGTTCGACTGGGGCACGGCGATGGACTATGCCGCCCTGGACGTGCGCGAAAAGGTGGACCTGGTCCGCCTGCCCGAAGATGCCGCCATCCCGCTGCTGTTGAAGTACGACCCGGGCCAGGATCCGGTGCTGCGCATCGGCCTGTCCGGCGGCACGTCGCTGGTCACGCTCCGGCGCCTGGCCGACGAAGTGCTGAAGCAGGAGATCGAGGGGCTGCCCGGCGTGGCTGCCGCCCAGGTCGACGGCGGACTCGAAGAGGAGATCCGCGTCGAAGTGGACGAGGCGCAGCTGGCGGCCCTGGGCGTGGACATCTCGGCGGTGGACCGCGTGGTGGGCGAAGAGAACGTCAATGCCTCGGGCGGGCGTCTTCGCGACCGCAACGCCGAATACATCGTGCGCACCCTCAGCCGATTCGAGACGCTGGAAGACATCGAGCAGATCACCGTGGCCACGGTCGCCGGCCGACCGGTGCGCCTGCACGAGGTGGCGACCGTCACCCGAACGCACAAGGATCGCGCCAGCATCACCCACATCGACGGCGCCGAGAGCGTGGAAATCTCGGTCTTCCGTGAAGGCGATGCCAACGCGGTCGAGATGGCGCGTGTGGTGCGCGCCCGACTGGACCGCCTGAAGGGCGAACTGCCGGCGCCGCTGAGGCTGGAAGTGCTGTTCGACCAGTCGGTGTTCATCGCGAACGCCGTGCGCGAAGTACGCGACAACGCGCTGCTCGGCGGGCTGCTGGCCGTGCTGGTGCTCTTCGTATTCCTGGGCGACATCCGCGGCACGCTGATCATCGCCCTGTCCATTCCGGTATCGATCGTGGCGACCTTCATCCTGATGCTCAATCGGGGCGTGTCGCTGAACATCATGTCCCTGGGCGGCCTGGCTCTGGGCGTGGGCATGCTGGTGGACAATTCCATCGTCGTGCTGGAGGCGATCCACCGGCGAAGAGAGCAACGGCTCGATCCGGATGCCGCCGAATCGGCGGTGCGGGGCGCGGCCGAGGTGGCCGGCGCCGTGACCGCCTCGACGCTGACCACGCTGGCCGTGTTCGTCCCCATCGTTTTCGTGGTCGTGGGCGTGGCGGGGCAGATCTTCCGCGATCAGGCGTTGACGGTGTCGTTCTCGCTGCTGGTGTCGCTGCTGGTTTCGCTGACCTTCACGCCGATGGCGGCTGGTCGCGGCGCGGCCCTGGGCGGCGGCGCCCCCGCGTACGCATGGAAGCCGGACGGCGGCGTCAGCGGCGGACGTCCGGCGCGCTGGCTCAAATGGAGCGGACTGTTCCTGGCGCTGGGACTGCCGCGGTTGGCGGCGTTCGCGGTCCATCGCGCCGGGCGGGGTCTGGGCTGCGCATTCCGCTGGTTCCTGCGGCCGCTGACGGCGGGGTTCGCGCGGGGTTTCCCGATCCTGGTCGCGGCCTATGACGGCGCCCTGACCGCGGTGCTGCACCGCAAACTGCTGGTGGGCGTGTTGACGGTAGTGTTCGCAGCCGGGGGCGTGCTGCTGTGGCCGCGGCTGGGCACGGAGCTGGTGCCGCCGCTGGCGCAGGGTGAACTGACCCTGGCGCTGGAACTGCCCGAAGGCACGCCGCTGGCGCGGACGGCGGACACCGTCGGCAAAATCGAGACGGGCCTGCGCGCGCTGCCGGGCGTGGCGCTCGTGGCCGGCGAGATCGGCATCGCCCGTGACGGCCAGAGCAGTCTGGTCCGGCGCAAGGAGAACCGGGCCGAAGTCCAGGTCCGATTGACCGACACGGGCGCGGCCGCCGAGGGCCGGGTTCTCGAGAGCATCCGCGGCGTGATCAAGGCCCATGAGGACGTGCAGATGCGCGTGCAGCGGCAGTCGCTTCTGAATTTCGGGTCGCCGGTCGAGGTGAACCTGTACGGCTGGAACCTGGCCGACCTGCAGACGACCGCGGACCAGGTCGCGGCGCGCCTGCGCGAGACGCCGGGACTGCGCGATGTCCGGCAGAGCCTGGTTCCCGGTTCGCCGGAAGTTCAGGTCAGCTTCGATCGCGACAAGCTGAACCGTCACGGACTGAGCCTGGGAGCGGTCTCGGAAACCGTGCGCGGGAAGCTGCGGGGCACCGTGGCCAGCCGCTTCCGCGATCGCGAACGGCATATCGACATCCGCGTGCTGAACTCCGCTGACCAGCGCGCCACCCTGAGCGCGGTGCAGGACCTGATCGTGGCCGAAAAGGACGGGGTGCCGGTCCGACTGGGTTCCCTGGCCGAACTGGGCACGGCCACGGGACCGGCGGAGATCCACCGGCTCGGGGGCAAGCGTGTAGCGATCGTCGGCGCCAACCTCTCGGGCCGCGACCTGGGCTCGGTCACCCGTGAACTCGAAGATCGGCTGGCCGACCTGCCGCTGCCGGCGGGGATCACCGTCGAGATGGGCGGACAAAACGAGGAGATGGGCGCTTCCTACCGCTCGCTGCGTCTGGCGGTCCTGCTGGCCGTGTTCCTTGTCTACCTGGTGATGGCGGCGCAGTTCGAGTCGTTCCTGTACCCGCTCATCATCATGTTCACGGTGCCGCTGGCGCTGAGCGGCGCCGTCTACGGTCTGTGGCTGCGGGGGATGAGCGTCAGCGTGATCGCCGTGATCGGCGCCATCATGCTCGCCGGCATCGTCGTGAACAACGGCATCGTGCTGGTGGACCGCATGAACCAGTTGCGTCGGCGGCTGCCCCTGACCGAAGCCGTCAGGCTGGCGGGGCGCGAGCGCTTGCGGCCGATCCTGATGACCACGATGACCACCGTCCTGGGCCTGCTGCCCATGGCCCTGGGTCTGGGCGAAGGCGCCGAACTGCGGGCGCCGCTGGCCGTGACGGTGATCGCCGGCCTGTCGCTGGCCACCCTGTTGACGCTGATCGTCGTGCCCGTGGCCTATGTGGCTCTGGCGGGCGGAGCCGCGACCGCGGTCGCGCCGGACGCGGCTGCCGACCTGTACTCCGCGCACCTGCCGGCGGGCGGCGGCCTGGCCAACGCCGGGAAGGACGCCTGAGATGTGGCTCACCCGCCTTGCTCTCCGTCGTCCGGTGACCCTGGCCATGGCCGTCGCTTCGGTGGTCGTGCTGGGCGCCGTGTCGGTTCTGAAGCTGCCGTTGGATTTCCTGCCGCGGGTGGAGTTCCCCTTCATCGCGGTGTACGTGCCGTATCAGGGCGGCATTCCGGCCGAGAACGAGCGCGAGATCGTCCGGCCGCTGGAAGAGGTGCTCGCGACGCTGGGCGGGGTGAAGGAGATCTCCAGCTACAGCGATGCCGGCGAAGTGCAGGTCGGCGTGAGTTTCGACTGGGGGCGCGACGTCAATCTCCTGCGGCTCGAGGTCAAGGAGAAGATCGACCAGATCCGCGATCGGCTCCCGGCCGACATCCCGCAGATCTTCCTGCTGACCTTCAACACCAGCGACATCCCGGTCATCGAGGGGCGCATCGCCGCGCGCGGGCGCGACCTGTCGGAGAGCTGGGACCTGATCGACCAGAAGATCATCGCCCCGCTGCAGCGCATTCCCGGTGTCGGTCGGGTCAATATCGACGGCGTGCTTCCCACGCAGGCGTCGGTCTATCTGCGGCTGGACAAGCTGCGCGAGCACAACGTCGACGTCGACCGCCTCTTCCGGACGCTGGAAGCGGCGAACGTCGAACTGACCGTGGGCCGGATCACCGATCAGGGCCTGCGCTACGACGTGCGGACGGTCAGCGGCCTGGCCGGCGCCGAAGACCTCGGCGAACTGCCCATCGATGAACGCGGGCTGCGCCTGGGCGATGTCGCGGAAGTCGTCTACGGCGCTCCGGCCCTGAACTACGGTCGCGTGCTGAACGGCGAGCCGGCCGTCGCCTTCTGGATCCAGAAGGCTTCCGGCGCCAATACCGTGGCCGTTTGCCGGGCGATCGAGGCCGAACTGGAGCGCATCAACCACGACCCCGCCCTGCAGGGCATCACCAGCTTCGCCTTCTTCAACCAGGCCGACCAGATCACCGATTCGCTTCGCAGCCTGCTGCAGGGCGGCCTGACGGGTTCGCTGCTGGCGGTGGCGGTCCTGTACCTCTTCCTGCGCCGCGTGTCGATGACCCTGGTGGTTTCGGTCGCGATCCCGCTTTCGGTGATCGGAACCTGTGTGTTCATGTACCTGAGCGGGCGCTCGCTCAACGTGCTGACGATGATGGGGTTGATGCTGGGCGTGGGCATGCTCGTGGACAACGCCGTCGTGGTGCTCGAGTCGATCCACCGTTGGCAACTGCAGGGCGCGCGCCCGTTGTCCGCAGTGCTGCGGGGCACGCGCGAAGTGGGGCGGGCCATTGCCGCCTCGACGCTGACCACGGTGATCGTGTTCGCGCCGGTGGTCGTCAGCCGGGCCGACGAGATGGCCGTGTGGCTGGGCGAAGTGGGCGTCACCATCAGCGTCACGCTGATCCTGTCGCTGCTCGTGAGCCTGACGGTGGTGCCGCTGCTGGCACTGCGGGGTTCGCGGACGGCCGCGCCGGCACCCGAACCCCGCTGGCTGCTCGGGTTGCAGGTGCGTTATCGCCGGGCGCTGGTCTGGACGGCCATCCGCCACCCGCTGCTGACGGCCCTGGTGCTGGTGCCGGGCGTGCTGCTGGTGACCGTCGGGGCGATCAAGGCGACCGGATTCAAGCCCGACGTGGAGGGCCAGGCCGGCATGCGGCGCGAGAATCTGCGCGTGCAGTTCCACTACACCGGGCCGGTCGACAAGGAGACGGCGCGCGAGGCTGTCGGGCGCGCCGCCGGGTACCTGGAGACCCGGCGCGAGGAACTGGGTCTGCGCGACATCTATTCGTTCTACGTGGCGGACGGCGGCGGCATCACGTTGTTCTTCCGGGACGGCGTCGTCTCCGAGAAGTACTTCGGCAAGGTGCGCGACGACCTGCGGAAGAACCTGCCGGTGCAGGCGGGCGTCGAGTACCGGTTCGGCGACGAGCAGGGGCAGGATGCGGGGGCCAAAACCTTCTCGGTGACCATCAGCGGCGACGAAACGGAACTGCTGCAGGAATACGCACGCGAGGCGCGGCGGCGGCTGGCGCTGGTCGAGGGCATCGGCGACCTGCGCAGTGATGACGAGTCCGGCCGGGCCGAGGTGCAGGTGCGCGTCGATCCGGTACAATCCGGGCGCTTCGGTGTGACGCCGGCGGCGGTCTCGAGGGTCATGGAACTCACCTACCGCGGCGTGCAGTTGCCGCGGCTGCGGACAGGTGACCGCGAGATCGATCTTGTGGTCTCGCTGCTTCCGGAAGACCGCGAGTCGCTGGAAAACCTGGAGACGCTGACGATCGGATCGCGGGGCGGCCAGTCGGTGCAGTTGAACCAGATCGCCGATTTCACGTTCGGGCACGGACCCGAGCGTATCTTTCGCCGCGACCAGCGCTCCGGCATCACGGTCAGCGGCACCTGGTCCGGCGAGCGTCTCGACGACGCGTTGGAAGCCATAGCTCCCGTTATGGCATCGATGACGATGCCGCCGGGCTACGGGTGGAATTTCGGCAGCGAGATCCGCCGTGCGCAGCAGCAACAGAGCGAGATGGGACTGAACATGCTTCTGGCGCTGGCGTGCGTCTTCTTCGTGATGGCCAGCCTGTTCGAGTCGCTCCTGCTGCCGCTGGTGGTCATGGGTACGGTGCCGTTCGCGTCGCTGGGCGTGTTCTGGCTGATGATGGCGACCGGCACGCCGTTCAACATGATGGCGATGATCGGCATCGTGATCCTGATCGGTGTCGTGGTGAACAACGGAATCGTCCTGATCGATCACATCGTCGGCCTGCAGAGGTCCGGACGCTCCCTCGACGACGCGCTGCTCGATGGCAGCGCCGACCGCCTGCGGCCGATCCTGATGACCGCGGGCACGACCATCCTGGGCCTGCTGCCCCTGGCTGTGACCAGCGGTGCGCATGTCGCGGACGCCTCCTACTATCCGATGGCGCGCGCGATCAGCGGCGGGCTGGCTTCGAGCACGGTGCTGACGCTGCTGGTGATGCCCACCTATTTCCGGCTGGCCGTGCAATGGCGCGAGCGCTTGGCCGGAGCGGCGCCGTCGCTCCGTAACTCGGCGGATACGAAGCGGTTGGGGAGCGGGGAACCCGTGGCGTCCTGACGGCCGTAGGAAAAGGCGGACAATGCGCCGGTGGCCGACCGAACCGCTTCGTATTCCGCGATTGCGAATCAATGGCGAAAATATTACGTTTTCCGCAAGAAGGGCGCGCTGCGGCCGATTGGCCTGACGCCGCTCTTTGACTCGCCTGGCTGGCCGGCCCTCCGGCTTATTTACCGAAAAGGTTCCCTTACCGAATCGAGGTGAAGGTCCATGTATCACCACAGCCCTCTGGATCGCGTCGCCGTATTCATTGACGGGGAGAACATCCACTACAGTGCCAAGCACATGAACATGCGGATGGACTACCTGAAGTTGTGTCGGCGACTGGCTGGCGATCGCCGTCTGGTGCGTTCCTATTTCTACACGGCCATCAGCAACCAGTCCGAAGGCAAGATCGACTTCATCAACTTCCTGAAGCTGAACGGCTTCACGGTGGTGGCGAAGGAAGTGCGGAATTTCAACGAGATGGACACGAGCACCCGCAGTGTGCGCAGCAGCCTGGACATGGAGATGGCCATCGACGTGCTGGACATGGCCGCGCATCTGGACAGCGTGGTCCTGTGCACGGGCGACGGCGACTTCCAGCCGCTGGTCGCGGCGCTGGCCCGGCGTGGCAAGCACGTCGAAGTCTGCGGACTGCGCGAGATGACGAGCACCGACCTGATCGCCGCGGCCGACGAGTACATCGATCTGGCCAGCCTGAAGGACGAACTGGTACTGGCCGGCGCGCCGCCGCTGCCGCGTGAAGTCAAGAACGAGATGCCGGCGAACGAACAGGACGAATTCAACACGTTCAAGGTGCAGGACACGAGCTTCGACTTCTGAGGCCGCGTCCCTTGCGTTCGTTTCACACTGCCGGCGGCCCTGCCGCCGGCAGTGCTGTTTCCACCAGTTCCCGGTAGGCGCCCTGCAGTCTCCGTGTCATGGGACCCGGGGTGCCTGCTCCGAGCGGCCGGTCGTCCACCGCCACGATGGGCAGGATCTCGCGCACGCTGCTGGCGGTGAAGGCCTCGTCGGCCGCCAACAGGTCCGCGGGGTCGAGGCGGCGGCGATCGCACCCGATTCCCAGGTTCGCGGCCAGCGACAGGATGCGTTCACGCGTGCGTCCGGGCAGCAGGCCGTCGGCCCCGGCGGGCGTTTGCAGGCGGCCGCCGCGGACCAGGAACAGGTTGCTGACCGCACCTTCCAGCAGGCGGCCGTCCTCGCTCACCAGGATCGCTTCGCGGCAACCGCGCGCCGCCGCCTGCCGCTGCGCCAGCAGCGCCGGCAGGCCGTTGAGCGTCTTGAGATGGGGCAGGTTGCCGCGCGCCGAACCGGGTTCGAGGAGACACACCCTGATGCCTTCGCGGGCCCAGAGCGCGAAGGCGTCCGGCACCGCGGCCAGCGTCATCAGCACCGTCGACGGCAGGCGGTCGAGATCGTGCAGGGGCAGGGGATCGCCCGGATCGCCGCCGCGGCTGATGGTGATGCGCAGACGGCCGTCATGGTTCTGCAGGTCGTTGGCGGCGACCAGACGATCGATCACGGCGGCGGCTTCCGCGTCGTCGAGGGGCACCGGCAGCGCCAGTGCGGTCGCGTGGCGTCGCAGCCGCTCCAGATGCGCGGCCAGGTCCAGCGGCCGTCCGCGGTACAGGCGCAGCGTGGTGTAGACGCCGTCGCCGTAGAGATAGCCGCCGTCCCAGACCGAAACCCGCGCCTCGGCGGCATCGATGAGGTTCCCGTTCAGATAGACCTGCATGAAGACTCCCGGTGGCGGGGTGGCGCGGCCATCGTACTCCGTCCGGAAAGATCCCACAGCCGGCGCGCCGCCGCAATCCCGGTCGGGCGGCCGTGCGGAAATGGCCGCGCCGCCGCCGGTGGGGACGGCGGCGGCGCGGCGGTGTCGTTGCGGATCAGGCTTCGGCGTGGGCGCGTTGCACAGTTTCTCCGAGACCGTGGCGGGCCGTCATCAGCCGGCCGAGCTTCTGGCGCAGGGGCGTGTCGTCCGGTTGCGCGGCCAGCAGAGCTTCCGCCGTGCCGCAGGCCGCATCGAGATGTGCGCGACCGGCCGCCGCGTGCAGTTCGAACAGGCGCCGTCGCACGTTCGTGTCCTGATGTCCGGCCAGGAAATCGGTGCAGCGGCGCACCGCTCGCGCCAGATCATCGCAGGCCTCGTCGACATCGCACAGGTTCAGGACCGCGTTGGCGTAGTCCGGCCGCAGCCGGAGCGCGGCCTCGAGGTGGCGACGGGCTCCGTCCGGATTGCCGCGCAGGTAATGGCTCACGCCCAGGTTGTTGTGGAGATCCGGATCGTGGGGGGACAGGGCCACGGCCGCGGCGAAGTCCTCGCAGGCGGCGGCATGGCGTTCGAGGTGGCTGCGCATCACGCCGCGGTTGTACAGGACGTGCGGATTGTCGGGCAACAGGGCCACCACACGGCTGAAGCAGGCTTCGGCGCGGGTCCATTCGCCCAGCGAGGACCACAGCGCTCCCAGATTGTTGTGGCCCTCGGGCCGATCCGGAAACGCGTCGATCACGGCCTGATAGCAGCTGAGGGCGCGGCGGAGGTCGCCGGCCTCGAGCGCCGAACGGCCGGCTTCGACCATATCCGCAAGATGCTGGTCGGTGGCGGGCGCCGTGGCGGTCTGGTGGCTGGAATCGTTCATGGATCCTCTCCCGATTGGACGTACCGCTGCCGGCGGGCGGCAGCTGGGGGCCTGTGCCGGAATCCCCGGCGCAAGGCTCATGCCGGGGGCCGGCGTCACGGCCGACTCCCGGCCCAAACGTAAAGTAAGGATTTATAAAGAGTTGGCGTATGCGGCGTCGTCCAGTCGCCGGCGCGGAGGGCCGGCGGCGTCCGGAAGTGGTTGAAAATCAGCCTGTAACGGGTGGGGGATCGGCCAGCGCGCAACCCCGTGATTGACAGCCTCTTTCGCTCTGTTATTTTGGCAACAGATGCGCCTTCGCCGGCTTGCGGCACCGTCTTCTGCCCGGAGAGTCGTGATGTTCGCTCAGTTCATGCCCGTACTGCTGGTGCTGGCCGTGGCGGCCGCGTTCGCGGGCCTGTTCCTCGGCATGAGCTTCTGGCTGGGGCCCCGGCGCCCGTCGGCCCTGAAGGACTCCTCATACGAGTGCGGCGTGCCGCCCCGCGGGACGACCCAGATCCGCTTTTTCGTCCGGTTTTTCCTGGTGGCCATCTTCTTCCTGCTCTTCGACCTCGAGGCGGTCTTCCTCTACCCCTGGGTGATCACCTTCCGTGAGCTGGTCGCCGCGGGTCACGGCGCCTTCGCGCTGGGTGAGATGGGGGCCTTCGTCCTGGTGCTCGTGGTCGGGTTCGTTTACATCTGGCGCAAAGGCGGCCTGGAATGGCAGTAGATCTCGAAAATCCCAGCAACTACCTGACCACGCGCGTGCGTCAGGCCGTCAACTGGGGTCGCAAATACAGTCTGTGGCCGCTGCCGTTCGGCGTGGCCTGCTGCGCGATCGAATTCATGAGCACGGTGTCGTCGTACAACGACATCAGCCGCTTCGGCGCCGAACTGGTGCGGTTCTCGCCGCGGCAGAGCGACCTGATGATCATCGCCGGCACCATCAGCTACAAGCAGGCGCCGATCCTCAAGACGATCTACGCGCAGATGGCCGAGCCCCGCTGGGTCATCGCGATGGGGGCCTGCGCCAGCAGCGGCGGCTTCTACAACAACTACAGCACGCTGCAGGGGGCCGACCGCGTCATCCCGGTCGATATGTACGTGGCCGGCTGCCCGCCCACCCCGGAGAACCTGCTGTACGCCCTGACGCAGATCCAGGAACGGGTCGAGCGCGAGGGGCTGGTCCCGGCGGCCGTGCGCCACGCCGGGCGGGTCCAGGTCTGAGCGACAGTCCAACACCTTGCGCGCGCGCGGCCGGACGGCCGCGCGGCGGGAACGGATGAGCATGAGCCAGAAGCTGGTCGACAGGCTGCGCCAGGAGTTCGGGGACGCGATCCTCGCGGCGGGCTCGTACCGCGGCGACGAGACGGTGACGGTCGGACGCGACCGGCTGCTGGACGTTCTGGCTCATCTGCGCGACGCCGAAAATTGCGAACAGCTGTCGGACATCGCGGGCGTCGACTACCCGCAGCGGGCCGGGCGTTTCGAGATCAACTACCTGCTGCGCTCGGTGTCGAAGGGCCATCGCCTGCGGGTGAAGGTGGACGCGGCCGAAGACGAACCGGTGCCCACGGCCACCGGACTGTGGCGCAGCGCCGACTGGCACGAGCGCGAAGTGTACGATCTGCTGGGAGTGCCGTTCGCCGGCCATCCGGACCTGCGCCGCATCCTGTGCCATCACGAGTTCGAAGGGCACGCCCTGCGCAAGGACTACCCGATCGAGCAGGGCCAGGAGTGCTCGCGGCCCGAGAACCTGTTCAGTGACGAGGACATCGCGCGCGCGGCGCGGCGCGCCACGGCGATGTCCACGACGCCCAGCGGCCACCAGGACGAGGTGCACCCGAGCGATCTGCTGACGGTCAACATCGGCCCCAGCCATCCGGCCATGCACGGCGCGCTGCGGGCCGAGATGCTGCTGGACGGCGAGACCATCCTCGACGCGCGTACCGAGATCGGCTACATCCACCGCTGCTTCGAGAAGGAAGCCGAAGACCACACCTGGGCGCAGGTGATGCCCTACACCGATCGGCTGAACTACTGCTCGGCGATGCTCAACAATTCGATCTACGCAGCCGCGGTCGAGAAGCTGCTGGGCGTCGAGGTCACGCCGCGCTGCCAGGCCATCCGGGTGGTCGTCAGCGAACTGTCGCGCATCATCGACCATCTGGTGTGCGTGTGCGCGAATCTCGTCGACATCGGCGCGCTGACCAACTACTGGTACCTGTACAATATCCGCGAAAGCCTCTACGAGTCGCTGGAAAAGCTCTGCGGTTCGCGGCTGACGACGAACTACGCGCGGATCGGCGGGCTCAGCCACGATCTGTATCCGGAATTCGCGGCCGAGGTGCGTTCGAAGCTGAACGACCTGGTGGCCGCGACCGACGACGTGATGAAGCTGATCGCGCGCAACCGCATCTTCCTGGACCGCACCGTGGGCGTGGGGGCGATCAGCCAGGCCGACGCGCTCAGCTTCGGGTTCACGGGGCCGTGCCTGCGCGCCACCGGCCTGGCCTGGGACCTGCGCAAGGCCGCGCCGTATTCGGGCTACGAGAAGTACGACTTCGAGATCCCGACCGGCACCGTCGGCGACACGCACGACCGCATCATGGTCCGCATGGCCGAGATGGTGCAGAGCCGGTCGATCGTGCTGCAGGCGCTCGAGAAGATGCCGGACGGTCCGGTCAACCTGGACGATCGCGCGATCACGCTGCCGCCCAAGCGCAACGTGTACCAGAGCATCGAAGGCGTGATGAACCAGTTCAAGCTGGTCTACGAAGGCATCCAGGTGCCGGCCGGGGAAGCCTATGGTTTCGGTGAAGGCGCCAATGGAGAACTGGGGTTCTTCGCCGTCGCGGACGGGACGGGGCACCCCTACCGGCTGAAGGTGCGGCCGCCGTGCTTCCCGATCTTCTCGGCGTACACGTTCCTGATCGAGGGGCGGATGATCCCGGACGCCATCGCCATCCTGGGAAGCCTGAACATCATCGCCGGCGAACTTGACCGCTAAGGGACATGTGCCTGGAGGGCCCGAACCGATGAGCATGCCCATGGAAGACAAGGCCGGCTTCGCGCTTTCGCCCGGGGCGCTGGCGCGGATCGAGACCCTGATCGGGCGCTACCCGACGAAGGCCAGTGCGCTGATGCCCTGCCTGTGGGTCATCATGGACGAGGTGGGCTGGGTGCCGCCCGGCGGCGTCGACCTGCTGGTGGAAAAGCTCGAGGTGACGCACGCGCGCGTGAACGAGGTGCTGACCTTCTACACCATGTTCCGCTCCGAGCCGCAGGCCACCCACACGTTGCAGGTCTGCCACAACATCTCCTGCCACATCATGGGGGCCAGGCCGCTGATCTCGCATCTGGAACAGCGCCTGGGCGTCAAACTCGGCCAGCGGACCGCCGACGGGATGTTCGCGATCGAAGGCGTCGAATGCCTGGGCGCCTGCGGCATGGGGCCCTGTCTGCAGCTGGGCAGCCACCTGTACGAACACCTGACGCCGGACAAGGCCGACACGCTGCTGGACAGCCTGCGCCGCGGTGTCGTGCCGCGCGCCGATACCGACCGGGAAGGGGTGGAGTGACTTGAACCAGAACGGAACCGGGGGCCCGGCCGGGCCGAAGATCCTTTCCGCGCGGTTCGATCGCACGGACGGCCACCGTCTGGCGGTGTACGAGCAGGAGGGCGGCTACCAGGCGCTGCGCAAGGTGCTCGGCGGCATGCAGCCCGCCGAAGTCACGGCCATCGTCAAGGACTCGGGCCTGCGCGGTCGCGGCGGCGCCGGCTTCCCCACCGGCACCAAGTGGGGCTTCGTGCCCGCGGCCGCCGAACAGGTGTACTTCTTCGTCAACGCCGACGAGAGCGAGCCGGGCACCTTCAAGGACCGCTACCTGCTGGACTACGATCCGCACCAGACGATCGAAGGGACGATCATCAGCTGTTTCGCGGTGCGGGCCGGGCTGGGCTTCATCTACATCCGCGGGGAATTCGGCTGGCTGATCGACCGCGTGCAGAAGGCCGTGGACGAGTGCTACGCAGCCGGCTATCTGGGACGGAACATCCTCGGCAGCGGCTACGATCTGGATCTGATCGTGCACAAGGGCGCCGGCGCCTACATCTGCGGCGAGGAGACGGGTCTGATCAACTCGGTCGAGGGCCGCAAGGGCCAGCCGAGCATCAAGCCGCCGTTCCCGGCGGTGTCGGGGTTCCTGAAGAAGCCGACCATCGTCAACAACGTGGAGTCGGTGGCCTCGGTGCCCTGGATCATCACGAACGGCGCGGCGGCCTACCGCGCTTTCGGCACCGAGAAGTCGCCCGGGACGAAGCTGTTCTCGGTCAGCGGGCCGGTGAAGCGGCCGGGCGTCTACGAGATCCCGCTCGGCATGCCGTTCCGCGACTTCTTCAATGACGTCCTCGGCGGCATGGCCGACGGCGAAGAGTTGAAGGCCGTGATCGTCGGCGGGAGTTCGGTGCCCGTGCTGCCGGCGGACGAGATCATGAACTGCAACCTGGACTACGAGTCGCTCGGGGCGGCGGGGACCATGCTGGGCTCGGGCGGCATGATCGTCATCCCGAAGCGCTGCGACATGGTCGAACTGATCCAGGTGCTGATGCACTTCTACTGGGACGAGAGCTGCGGCCAGTGCACGCCGTGCCGCGAAGGCACCGGCTGGCTGCACCGGTTGGTGAAGAAGCTGCGGCGGGGCGAAGGCACGCCGGAGGATCTGGAACGGATCGAACACGTGTGCTCGGGCATGGCGGGTCTGACGATCTGCCCGCTGTCCGATGCCGCGGTGATGCCCATGCGCAGCTTCCTCGCCAAGTTCCGCGGCGAGTTCGAGGCCCTTGTCCAGCACCCGGCCCCGGTCGCGGCTTCGAGCCGCTGGCCGCGCGGCGAGCAGGAGTGAGCCCATGGCCAAATTGACCATCGACGGCAGTGCGATCGAGGTGGCCGACGGCACCTCGCTCTTCGACGCCTGCCGGCTGGCGCGCGGCGAGGCGCTGCCGCACTTCTGCTACCACCCGGACCTGTCGATCGCCGGCGTCTGCCGGTTGTGCCAGGTCGAGGTGGAGGGCATGCCCAAGCTGACCATCGCCTGCAACACGAGCGTGCGTGAAGGCATGGTCGTGCACACGCGCAGCGAAAAGGTGAGGAACGCGGCGCAGCAGATCCTCGAGATGCATCTCATCAACCACCCGGTCGACTGCCCCATCTGCGACCAGGCCGGCGAGTGCGGACTGCAGAACCAGTACATGAACTACGGCCTGTACGACAGCCAGGTGGCGCAGGGCGACAAGGTGCTCAAGGCCAAGGCGCAGGTCATCGGCCCGCACGTGATCCTGGACAAGGAGCGCTGCGTGCTGTGCAGCCGCTGCGTTCGCTTCTGCAACGAGGTGACGAAGACCGGCGAACTGGGCATCTTCAACCGTGGTGATCGCGCCGAGATCGGCGTGGCGCCCGGCCGCGAACTGGACAACGCGTACTCGGTCAACACCGTGGACATCTGTCCGGTGGGCGCCCTGACCAGCCGCGACTTCCGTTTCCAGAAGCGCGTGTGGATGCTGAAGTCCACCGACAGCGTGTGCCCTGGTTGCGCCACCGGCTGCAACGTGCGCATCGACCACGAGGCCGGCCGCATCTACCGCCTGAAGCCGCGTCGCAACGCGAAGGTGAACGGCTCCTGGATGTGCGACGAGGGACGCTTGACCTACAAGACCGTGCACGAGGCGGATCGTCTGGGTGATCCCCTGTGGCGCGGGCAGACGGTGACGTGGGCCGAAGTGCCGAACCATCTGGCGACGGTGGCCGCCGGCGGCTTCGCGCTGGTGATCGGCAGTGCGCACCTTTCGCTGGAGGAGCTGGCGCTGCTGAAGCAGGTGGCCGGCGCGGCACCCGTCAGCGGCGGCCTGGCCGGCAGCGACATGGGCACCGGCGACGACATCCTGCTGTCGGCGGACCGGACGCCCAACCGGCGCGGCCTGGCTCTGGCGGGTCTGGGCGAGCACGGCGCGGCGGAACTGGCCGCGCTGATCCGTGCCGCCCGCGGGGCGATCCTGGTGCACGGCGGCGATCCCGCGGCGGCGCCGGAGATCGCCGGGGCCCTGAACGGACGCGACAACGTGGTGTATGTGGGCACGCACCGACGGGCCACGGCGCAGCTGGCGGCGCTGGTCCTGCCGGGTTCGATGTGGGCCGAGAAGGCCGGCGTGTTCGCCAACCGCCAGGGCCGCCTGCAGGCGTTCGCGCAGGCGGTGGCGCGGCCGGGCAACGCGCGCGAGGACTGGCGCGTGCTGGCGGATCTGCTGCCGCGCGGCGGCCAGACGATCCCGACCAGCCTGAAGGCTCTGCGCGCGGCGACCGCCGCCCAGCTGGCGCTGAATGTCGACCTGGACCGGCTGCCCGCCGACGGCGCGCTGCCCGGAGGGGAAGCCTGATGGACATCGTGCTCGAATCGCTGGCCAAGATCCTGTTCATGTTCCTGCTGATCATGGGCATGGTCCCGGCGCTGATCTGGGCCGAGCGCAAGGGCGCCGCCTTCATCCAGGACCGCACCGGCCCCAACCGCGCCTCCATCGGGGGCGTGCGGCTGGCGGGTCTGGTTCATCCGATCGCCGACGTGCTGAAGCTCGTCTTCAAGGAGGACGTGGCGCCGGCCGGCCGGCATCGCGCCCTGTACAATCTGGCGCCGTGGCTGGTGATGGCCGTGGCGGTCAGCACCTACGCGGTGATCCCGTTCGGCGACTACCTGGAAATCGGCGGCAAGCGGATCCCGCTGGTCGTGGCGGATCTGCAGGTGGGGCTGCTCTACGTGCTGGCTGTCGCCAGCCTGGGCACCTACGGCATCGTGCTGGGCGGCTGGGCCTCGAACAACAAGTTCACGTTCCTGGGCGGCATCCGCGCCACCGCGCAGATGATCAGCTACGAGATCAGCATGGGCCTGGCGATCATGGGCCTGATGCTCATCTTCGGCACCCTGCGCCTGACCGACATCGTGGCCGGCCAGGGCGGCCTGTTGTTCGGCTGGCTGCCGATGTGGGGCATCGTCCTGCAGCCCCTCGGCTTCGTGCTGTTCATCACCGCGGTCTTCGCCGAAACCAACCGCAACCCGTTCGACCTGCCCGAAGGCGAGTCGGAGATCGTCGCCGGCTACCACCTGGAGTACAGTTCGCTGAAGTTCGCACTATTCTTCATGGCCGAGTACTGCCACATGGTGGTCGGCGCGGCGATGATCAGCGCGCTGTATTTCGGCGGCTATCAGATTCCCTGGCTGCCGCGTCCGGCGCTCGAGGCGCACGCCGGCCTGCTGCTGACGATCGCCATGGTGGCGACCGTCGTGGTCAGCCTGCTGTTCGCGGTGCTGTTCCTGCGCCGGGTCCAGCGCGAGAAGGGCAAGTTCGGCGACGCCCGCGACCGCGAGCCGGTGCTGGGCGCCGGGCTGTGGCTCGTCATGGCGGCGTTCGCGGCCGGCGCGCTGGTGCTGCGCCCCTGGGAGATCGGCCCGGCCGGCGGCAGCCTGGTGGCCACCTTCTTCCAGGTCGGCGCCTTCGTGGGCAAGGTCGTTTTCTTCGCCTGGCTGTTCATCTGGGTGCGCTGGACGTTGCCGCGCTTCCGCTATGACCAGCTGATGCGCCTGGGCTGGAAGGTCATGCTGCCGCTCGGGTTGGCCAACCTCGTGGTGACCGCGCTCGTGATAGCGGCGGTCGGGAGCGGGAAGTGACATGAGTTTCAAAGGATTGGCCAAGGGAGCTGGAAACAAGCGGCGATCGCTGCTTGAGTCCATCTACCTGTGGGAGATCGTCAAGGGGCTGGTCGTGACGGGCCGCCACCTTGTCTACAACATCTTCCACACCGGCAAGATGCCGACGATGCAGTATCCCGAAGAGAAGCGCGTCTACGGCGAACGCTTCCGCGGGCGGCATCGGCTGATGCAGCGCGAGGACGGCACGCCCCGCTGCGTGGCCTGCCAGATGTGCTCGACGTACTGTCCGGCCGACTGCATCTACATCACGGCCGCCGAGCACCCGGACCCGGCCATCGAGAAGTATCCGGCGACCTTCGACATCGACCTGCTGCGGTGCGTCTACTGCGGGCTGTGCGAGGAAGCCTGCCCCTGCGACGCGATCCGCCTGGACACCGGCATCTACGAGATCGCCGCCGACCACCGCGACAAGTTCGTGGTCGACAAGGAATTCCTGCTCCACAACCGGACCGACGGGACGCGCTGACCCGCGAAAGGACGACCGATGGAGGCTTTCCTGTTCTGGACCTGCGGCGCCCTCATGGTGTTCGGCGGGGTGATGATGGTGCTGCAGCGCAGCGCGGTCGTGGCCGCGTTGTGGCTGGTGTTCGCCTTCATCGCCGCCGCCGGGGTGTTCGCCGTCCTGTCCGCGCCCTTCCTGGCCATCATGCAGGTTCTGGTCTACGCGGGCGCGATCATGGTGTTGTTCCTGTTCGTGATCATGATGCTGCAGGGCCCCGTGATGGAGGGCGAACGCCGCCGCATGGCCCTGCCCCTGTGGCCGGGCGCGGCCATCCCGCCGCTGGCGGTGCTGGTGCTGGTCGGCGGCTGGCTCGGCCGCAACAGCGCCGGGTCCTTCCCGGCGGCCCCCCCGGCGGGCTTCGGTTCGCCGGGCCACGTCGCCGCGGCGATGCTGGGTCGTTACCTGCTGGCCTTCGAGCTGATCTCGATCGTGCTCCTGGTGGCCATCATCGGCGCCCTGTCCCTGGGACACCGGGAAAGGAATCAGACGTGGTCCTGACCCTGAACCACTTCCTGGCGCTGGCGGCCGTCGTCTTCGTGACCGGCATGGCCGGCTTCGTGGTGCGGCGCAACGCGATCGTCATGCTGATGTGCATCGAACTGATGCTGTCGGCCGTGAACATCGTGTTCGCCGCCTTCGCCCGTCACCATGGCGACGCGGGCGGCCACGTCTTCGTGCTGATGAATTTCGCGGTCGCGGCCGCTGAAGCCGCGATCGGCCTGGCGATCCTGGTGGAGATCTACCGGCGCCGCCGGACGGTCGACGTCGACGAACTCAAGTCCCTGATGGAGTGACGCCGTGCACAGTCCCGTCCAAGAAAGTCTTGTGCAGGAAAGCCTGCTGCGCTGGATCGTGCTGTTGCCCCTGCTCGGGGCGGCGATCAATGGCCTGCTGAACCGGCGTCTGGCGCGCCCGGTGGTGGGGGCCATCGCCTGCGGCTCGGTCGGTCTCAGCTTCGTGCTGTCGGTCGTGGCGTTCGCGCGCCTGGCGTCTCTGCCGGCCGAGGCGCGCCTGCTGACGGACATCGTCGGCTCGTGGATCGTCTACGGCCCGCTGCGGGTGGACCTGGGCTTCGCCCTGGATCCCCTCAGCGCGGTGATGGCGCTGGTGGTCACCGGCGTCGGGTTCCTGATCCACATCTATTCGCTGGGCTACATGTCGCACGACAAGGGCTTCGCGCGCTTCTTCACGTACCTGAACCTGTTCATCTTCGCGATGATGACGCTGGTCCTGGGCGAGAACCTGCTCATGCTGTTCGTGGGCTGGGAGGGCGTCGGCCTGTGCTCGTACCTGCTGATCAGCTTCTGGTTCAACGAGGAGGCCAACGCGATCGCGGGCAAGAAGGCCTTCGTCGTCAACCGGGTCGGCGACTTCGGCTTCCTGCTGGGCATCTTCCTGCTGGGCGCCACGCTGCTGCCGCACCTGGGCGCGGGCGAGGGTCTGTTCAGTTTCCGGACCATGCAGCACCACGCGAACGTCCTGGCGCCGGCGGCCACCGCCATCGCCCTGCTGCTGTTCGTCGGCGCGACCGGCAAGTCGGCGCAGATCCCCCTGTACATCTGGCTGCCGGATGCCATGGCCGGCCCGACGCCCGTCAGCGCGCTGATCCATGCCGCGACCATGGTCACGGCCGGCGTCTACATGATCGCGCGCATGAATTTCCTGTACGTGCTGTCGCCGACCGCGATGCAGGTGGTCGCGATCGTCGGCGCCGCCACGGCTCTGCTGGCGGCGACCATCGCCATGACGCAGAACGACATCAAGAAGGTGCTGGCCTATTCCACCGTCAGCCAGCTGGGCTACATGATGCTGGCCTGCGGCGTGGGCGCGTTCGCCGCCGGCATCTTCCACGTGATGACGCACGCCTTCTTCAAGGCCCTGCTGTTCCTGGGTTCGGGTTCGGTCATCCACGCCATGAGCGGCGAGCAGGACATGCGCGTGATGGGCGGTCTGCACAGGAAGCTGCCGGTCACGTTCTGGACGTTCCTGGCCGGCACCTTCGCGATCGCCGGCGTGTTCCCCCTGGCCGGGTTCTTCAGCAAGGACGAGATCCTCTGGAAGACCTTCAGCAGCGACGTCGGCGGCGTGCCCCTGTACGCGATCGCGTTCCTGGTGGCCGGACTGACGGCGTTCTACATGATGCGCCTGGTCGTGCTGACCTTCCACGGCGAGAACCGGGCCAGCGCGGAAGTGCGTCACCACATCCACGAATCGCCGTGGACGATGACCCTGCCGCTGGTCGTCCTGGCCGTGCTGTCGGTGGTCGGCGGCTGGATCGGCTGGCCGGCCTTCCTGGGCGGCAGCAACCACTTCGAGCACTGGCTGGCGCCGGTGTTCGCGAGCGGGGGCCACGGCGCGGCGGCGGCCGGACACGGGGCCGAGGCGCTGGCGCACGGCGCGGCGGCGGCTCACGGCGGCGGCCATGGCGAAGTGGCGCTCGAGCGCGGGCTGGCCGCGGCCTCGCTGGTGTGGGGGCTGCTCGGATTGTCCCTGGGTTTCCTGGTCTATTCGCGGCGCACGAAAGTGGCCGACAGCATGCGCAATCTGGCCGGCGGCTGGCCGTACCGTGTCCTGCTGAACAAGTACTACGTGGACGAGGCCTATGACGGCGCCATCCTCCGGCCGGGATTCCGGCTGTCGAAGACGGTGCTGTGGAAAGGCATCGACGCCGGCGTCATCGACGGGCTGCTGGTCAACGGCACGGCCCTGGTCGTGGCCGTGGTCGGTTCGCTGCTGCGCCTCATGCAGAACGGCCTCGTCCGGTTCTACGCCTGGTCCTTCTCCGTGGGCGTGGCGGTGTTCGTCGTCTACCTGAGCCTGAGAGGCTAGGAGGAAAGCGCTTTGCCGTTCATCACCGACCACATCCTGTCCTGGGTGACGTTCCTGCCGCTGGCCGGCGCGTTGCTCCTGTGGACCGTCGTGCGCCGGGAAGGACCCGCGCGGTGGCTGGCGCTCGGAGTGGCCCTGGCCGACTTCGTGCTGTCGCTGCACCTGTGGTTCCACTTCGACGCGGCCACGGGCGTGGACCAGTTCGTGGAGCGCGTCGCCTGGCTGGCCGACGGACGCATCTCGTACCACCTGGGCATGGACGGCATCAGCCTGATGCTGGTGATGCTGACCACGTTCCTGGGGCCGCTGGTCATCCTGTCGACCTGGCGCGCGATCACCGATCGGGTCGCCGAGTTCCTGGGCTTCGTGCTGCTGCTGCAGGCGGCGATGCTGGGCACGTTCTTCGCACGCGACATGCTGCTGTTCTATGTGTTCTGGGAAGCCATGCTGATCCCGATGTACTTCATCATCGGCGTCTGGGGCGGCCAGCGACGGCTGTATGCGGCGGTGAAGTTCTTCATCTTCACCATGGTCGGCTCGGTCTTCATGCTGGTCGGCATCATCTACCTCTACTTCCAGGCCGGCAGCATGGACCTGGCGGCGTTCCTGGCCCTGGATCTGCCCCGGCAGGCGCAGTTGTGGCTGTTCGCGGCGTTCTTCCTGGCTTTCGCCATCAAGGTGCCGCTGTTCCCGCTGCACACCTGGCTGCCCGACGCGCACGTCGAGGCGCCGACCGCCGGTTCGGTCATCCTGGCCGGCGTGCTGCTGAAGATGGGCACCTACGGCATGCTTCGGTTCGCCATGCCGCTGTTCCCCGAGGGCGTGACGACGTTCGCCCCGGCCATCAGCGTGCTGGCGGTCATCGGCATCATCTACGGGGCGCTGGTTGCCCTGGTGCAGCCGGATGTCAAGAAACTGGTGGCCTATTCGTCGGTCAGCCATCTGGGATTCGCGGTGCTGGGCCTGTTCTCGCTGACGCCGCTGGGCGTGGCCGGCAGCCTGTACCAGATGCTGGCGCACGGCCTGTCCACCGGGGCGCTGTTCCTTCTGGTCGGCGTCATCTACGAGCGGCGCCACACGCGCGAGATCTCCGAGTTCGGCGGGCTGGCCCACGGCATGCCGGTGTACGCGACGATCTTCCTGATCACGACGCTGGCCAGCATCGGCCTGCCGGGCATGGCCGGCTTCGTGGCCGAGTTCATGATACTGTTCGGCACCTTCGACAGCGCCACGCTGGTCCACGGGCGGCTGCTGGCGGTGTTGGCGGCCACGGGCGTCGTGCTGGGCGCCATCTACATGCTGTGGATGTACCAGCGCGTGTTCTTCGGCCGGCGCGACAATCCCAAGAACGAGGGGCTGGCCGACCTGAGCGGTCGCGAACTCGCGGTGCTGTTGCCGCTGGTGCTGTTCATGTTCTGGCTCGGCGTGCGGCCGGGCCTGGTGCTGGACCGGATCGAAGCCAGCGTGGCGCACGTGATGGCCCCGCTGGCCGCCCAGGGGATGACGCCGCCCGTGCACGGCGCCTCACTCGAGATTCCCGCGGTGGAACTGCCTGACGGGCAGGGACGGTTCGTGTTCGCCAAACCGGAGATGCGGTGATGAACGGATTCCTTGTGCCGGCCATTGGCGATCAGCTCGATGTCCTGCTGCCGTATCTGGTCGTGGCCGGCGGCGGTCTGCTGGTCATGCTCGTGGACGCCTTCGTCCGCACGATGAGGAAGGACCACCTTTCGCTCCTGACGCTGGCGGTGCTGCTCCTGGCGGCGCTTTCGCAGCTGGTCCGGGGCGGCGGCGGCGGCGAGCGCGAAATCCTGAGCGGCATGATGGCCGTGGGGGACTACGCGCGATTCTTCAACTACCTGTTCATCGGCTGCGGCGTGCTCACGACGGTGTTCGCCACCTCGACGTTCGACCGTGACGAGCACTACCGGCCCGAGTTCTATCCCCTGCTTCTGTTCTCGATCCTGGGCATGATGGTCCTGGCGGCGGCTTCGGACCTGTTGACGGTCTTCCTGGGCATCGAGACCATGAGCCTCGCGGTCTACGTGCTGGTCGGCGGCGTGCGCGGAGACACGCGCAGCAGCGAGGCCGGTTTCAAGTACCTGCTGCTCGGCGGTTTCGCCTCGGCGTTCCTGCTGATGGGCATGGCGCTGCTGTACGGCTTCGCCGGCGGCACCGCGTTCAGCGACATCTCGCGGGCCCTGGCGCAGAACAGCGGCGATATGTCGCTGGCCCTGCTGGGCGGCGGGCTGGTGCTGGTGGGCTTCGGCTTCAAGGTGGCGCTGGTGCCGTTCCACATGTGGACGCCCGACGTCTACGACGGCGCGCCTGCCTACGTGACCGGTTTCATGGCCACCGCGGTGAAGGCCGCCGGCTTCGCGATCCTGCTGCGATTCGCCTGGCTGATGCAGCCGCAACTGGCGTTCGCCTGGTACCCGGTGCTGACCGTGCTGGCGGTCCTGACGATGTCGGTGGGCAACCTCGTGGCCCTGGCCCAGAGCAGCCTGAAGCGGCTGCTGGCCTGGTCATCGATCGCGCATGCGGGCTATCTGATGCTGGGCGTGGTGACGCTGATCTCGCCGGGAACGGGCGGTTCCGCGCAGATGGTGCTCGGCCGCGAGGTCGGGGAGTCGGCGGGCTCGGCCCTGCTGTTCTATCTGCTCGCCTACAGTCTGATGAACCTGGCCGCCTTCGGCGTGATCGGCGCCGTGGGCAGCAAGGGACGCGAAGCCGACGACATCGAGCGGTACGCCGGGCTCAGCCGCCGTCGTCCGGTCGCCGCGGCCGTGCTGGCCATCGCGATGCTGTCGCTGGCCGGCATCCCGCCGATGGTCGGGTTCATGTCGAAGTTCTACCTGTTCTCGGCCGTCGTGCGCGCGGGGCTGGTGCCCCTGGCGGTCATCGGCGTCATCAATTCGCTGGTGTCGGTGTACTACTACCTGCGCGTGATCGTCGTCATGTACATGAAGCAGCCCGAAGCGGACAGCTACGAAGGCGGCGAGCCGGTCGCGATCGGCGCGGCGGCGCTGCTGGCGGCGCTGGTGCTGCTGCTGGGCGTGATGCCCGATTCGTTGCACCGGGCCGCGTTGATCATCTTCAGGCAGATCACCTTCTGAGGCGGGTGGTCAGCCAGGACGGCCGCCAATCGACGTGAGCGGATTGGCGCGGCCGCCGGGGAGTCGCGATGAACGTGATCACGGTCAATCCCGCCACCGGCGAACGGCTCGCCGAATACCCGCAACAGGACGCCGCCGCGACGGCCGCCGTGCTGGCCCGCGCGGTGGCGGCCGGCCGTTCGTGGTCCCGCCGCCCGGTGGCCGAACGCGCCGCTCTGTTGATCCCGCTCGCGGCGCGGCTTCGTGACCGCGCGCCGGCGCTGGCCCGCCTGATGAGCCTGGAGATGGGCAAGCCGGTGACCGAGGCGCGGGCCGAGGTCGAGAAGTGCGCCTGGCTCTGCGAAGTCTATGCCCGGCAGAGCGAAGCCTGGCTGGCGGACACGCCCGTGGCGGCGGACGGCCTGCGCCACCGCGTCGCCTACCAGCCGCTGGGCGTCATCCTTTCCATCATGCCCTGGAACTACCCGCTGTGGCAGGCGCTGCGTTTCGGCGTTCCCACGCTCACGGCCGGCAACACCAGCCTGCTCAAGCACGCGTCGAACGTGACCGGCTGCGGGCTGGCCATCGCCGAGCTGTTCACCGAAGCCGGGTTCCCCGACGGCGCCTTCCAGACCGTCGTCTGCGACCATGCGACGGTGGCGGGGCTGATCGCCCACGACGACGTGCGGGGCCTGTCGCTGACCGGCTCGGTCGAGGCGGGCCGCCGCGTGGCGGAACTGGCGGGGCGGCATCTGAAGAAGGTCGTGCTGGAACTGGGCGGCAGCGATCCCTTCATCGTGCTGGCGGATGCGAACCTGGAGGCGGCCGTGCGCGGCGCGGTCACGGGGCGCACGCTGTGCACGGGGCAGAGTTGCATCGCCGCCAAGCGGTTCATCGTGGCGCGCGAGGTGGCCGACGAATTCACGTCGCGGTTCGCCGCGGACATGGCGGCGCTGCCGGTGGGCGATCCCCTGGACGAGCGCACCCGGGTCGGCGCCATCGTGAACGAGCAGGAGTTGCAGGTGCTGGCCGATCAGTGCGCCGATGCGCTGTCGCGCGGCGCCCGGCTGGTGACGGGCGGCCGGCGGCTCCCGGTCGCCGGTTGCTTTTTCCCGCCGACGGTGCTGGCGGACGTGACGTGCGGCATGGCGGTCTGGCGCGACGAGGTCTTCGGCCCGGTGGCCCCGGTGCTGGCGGTGGCGGACGAGGACGAGGCGGTGCGTGTGGCCAACGACTCGATCTTCGGGCTCGGCGGCAGCGTGTGGACGCGGGACCTGGAGCGGGGAGAAGCCCTGGCCCGGCGGCTCGAGGCCGGCACGGTCTTCGTCAATTCGATCGTCAAGAGCGATCCGCGGATGCCGTTCGGCGGCGTCAAGCAGAGTGGACTGGGGCGGGAGCTGTCCTGGCACGGACTGCGGGAATTCACGAACGTCCAGGGTGTGAACGTCTACGAAGCCTAGCCGGAGCGGACGCCGGCCGGCGACCGCCGTCAGATCTGCTCGACCCGCAGCACTTCCGGGATGCGCGCCTTCATCCGGGCTTCGACGCCCTGCTTGAGGGTGACCATGCTCATGGGGCAGGACCCGCAGGCCCCGCGCATGCGCACGATGACCACGCCCTCGTGGAAATCGATGAACTCGATGTCGCCGCCATCGGCCTGCAGCGTCGGGCGGATCTCTTCGAGCACGGCCAAAATCCTGTCCTTCATGGCCACTCCCTTTGCGCGTGAGGGTCTGCCTTCGGATCGGCACGCCAGCGTGCGGCGGATCCGACCGTCCCTGTCCTTCCAAGCTAGAACAGCCGCGCGGGAAGTCAACCGGTGGCTTGGGGGCTTGTCGGGCGGACCGCCGTGGCCTAGGATAGTGAGACGGGCGCGTCCGGCGGCCGCTGGGAACCGGCCTCTCCGCGGAGGGCCCGAAACGACGGAGCGCGCGTGAACGACGAATTGGCCGAACAACTCCTGTGTCTGCGCGAACTGGTGCTGGCTGCCGGCGACATGCTGCTGGACAGCATGGGGCGCATCGTCCATATCGAGGCCAAGGCCGCCACCGAGTTCGTCACCGACGTGGACAAGCGGGTCGAGGATCTGGTGCTGGAGGGGCTGGCGCGGACGTTCCCCGCCGACGCGGTCCTGGCCGAGGAATCCGGGGCCCATCCCGGCGGCGGCGGCAGCGGTGGCCGCACCTGGTACATCGACCCTCTCGATGGAACCACCAACTTCGCGCACGGTTACCCGATCTTTGCCGTTTCGGCCGGCTGCGCCGGTCCCGAGGGATTGGTGCTGGGGGCGGTCTACCTGCCGTATCTGGATGAATTGTATCTGGCCTTCCGGGGCGGCGGCGCCCGGCTGGAGCGGCCGCGACACGGGGTCGCCGCGCCGCTGGCGCGGCGCACGCCGGTGGAACTGGAGAGCGCGCTGCTGGCCACCGGTTTCCCGTATGTGAGGGATGCGGCGGTCGACCGGACGCTGTCGGCTGTCGGCGCCTTCCTGCGCGCGCCCTGCCACGGCATCCGGCGCGGCGGCAGCGCGGCGGCTGATCTCGTGCACGTGGCGGCCGGGCGTCTGGACGGATACTTCGAATTGCGACTGCGCCCCTGGGACACCGCCGGCGGCACGCTCGTCGCGCGGGAAGCCGGCGTCATCGTGACCGACCTGGCCGGCGTCGAAGTGGCGGTGCCGTCTCCCGGCGTGGTGGCCGCCGCGCCCGGACTGCATGGGCGGATGCTGAAGATGCTGGCCGAAACCGCCGGGCGGGAGCCGGTATGAGCGCCCCCGATCTGATCATCCTGACGACGACGTTCCCGGACCGCGCGACGGCCGAGCGGGTCACGGGGCTTCTGGTCGATGCCGGACTGGTCATTTGCGGGCAGGTGGGCGCCGACGTCCTGTCGATCTACCTCTGGGAAGGTCGGCTCTGCCGCACCGACGAAGTGGGCGTCGTGCTCAAGGTGCTGCCGGATCGTCTCGACCTCTGCCTGGGGGAACTGAAGCTGCAGCACCCCTACGAGATCCCGCAGATCATCGGTTGGCCGTCGGGCGTGGTGTCGCGTGAATACCTGGTCTGGGCGCAGGGGACCAATCCGTGACGGGGCGGCGCATGGCCTGGACGGGTTCGGCGGTTCTGCTCCTGGCGACGCTGTCCGTGGCGGCTGTTGCCGCCGTCGCCGATTCGACCGGCGCGGTCGCGGCCGCGGCGCCGGCCGCGAAGTCCGTCGGCTGGATGTCGCTGCTGCCGCCGGCGCTGGCCATCGCGCTGGCGCTGCTGACGCGGCAGGTGCTGCTGTCGCTCCTGCTGGGCGTGTGGGTGGGGGCCTGGGTCCTGGCCGGCGATCCGGCGACGGCGTTCCTGCGGGTGGGCGACCGCTTCCTGATCGGCGCGCTGGCCGACCGTTCGCACGCGGCGATCATCCTGTTCTCGACGATCCTCGGCGGCATGGTCGGCGTGCTGTCGCGCAGCGGCGCCACCGAGGGTATCGTCCACTGGCTGGGCGGGCGCGTGGGCGGGCGCCGCGGCGCGCAGGCCGCGACCTCGGCCATGGGCACGATCATCTTCTTCGACGACTACGCCAACACGCTGCTCGTCGGCTCGACCATGCGTCCGCTGACCGACCGTCTGCGCGTATCGCGCGAGAAGCTCGCTTGGCTCGTGGACAGCACGGCGGCGCCCGTGACCACGGTGGCCGTCATCTCGACCTGGGTGGGGTTCGAGGTGGGGCTGATCCAGGACGCCATGACCCAGTTGGGCCAGGGCGGCGAAGCCTACACGTTCTTCCTCCAATCGATCCCCTACAGCTTCTACCCGCTGCTGACCATCCTGCTGGTCTATCTGGTGCCGCTGACGGGCCGCGACTGGGGGCCGATGCTGAAGGCCGAGCGCCGCGCCCTGACCACCGGTCAGGTGATCCGCCCCGGCGCGCGGCCCGCCTCCGATCAGCCGGTGGCGGCGTCGACGGTCAGCGGTCGGCCGGCCCACCCGCTGCTGGCGGGGCTGCCCATCCTGGCCGTGCTGCTGGTGACCGCGCTGGGACTCTATTTCGACGGCCGTGCCAAGGCCGTGGTCGCCGGGAACGCGTCGCCTACGCTGCGCGAGGTGCTGAATCTGGCGGACAGTTTTTCGGTGTTGATGTGGGCGGCGCTCAGCGGCGCCGTCCTGGCGATCGGCCTGATGGTCGGCACGCGGCGGCAGTCGCTCGGCGCGGCCTTCGACAGTTTCATCGACGGCGCGAAGTCGATGGTGATCGCCGTCTGCATCCTGATCCTGGCCTGGTCGCTGAGCGCGGTGTGCACCGCGCTGGGCACGGCGGATTTCCTGGTCGAGGCCAGCCGCGGCGTGTTGTCGGCGCGCCTGTTGCCGCTGGTGACGTTCGTGCTGGCCGGCGCGATCAGCTTCGCCACCGGCACCAGCTGGGGCACGATGGCCATCCTGATGCCGCTGGTCTACCCACTGGGCGCCCATCTGCCGGCCGACGCGCATCTGGCGCCGGGGCTGGCCGCGGGCATCCACCTGGCGGCCGTCAGCGCCGTGCTGGCGGGATCAGTTTTCGGCGACCATTGCTCGCCCGTGTCCGACACGACGATCATGTCGTCGCTCGCGTCAGGCTCGGACCACATCGACCACGTCAAGACACAGTTGCCGTACGCGCTGCTGGTGGCGGGCATCAGCGGCGTCTGCGGCTATCTGCCGGTGGGGCTGGGCCTGTCGCCGTGGGTCTCGCTGGCCCTGGGCGCTGGCGTCCTGATCGTCGTCTGGCTGCGCCTGGGCAAGCGGGTCGTGGAGACGGAGAAACCTTGAGCGGCGTGCTGACACTACTGACGGATTTCGGCTGGCGCGATCCCTGGGTGGCCGAACTCAAGGGGGCGATCCACTCGACGTGGGCGCGCTGGCCGTTCGAAGGCGAGCGGCCCAGGCTGGTGGATCTGGGGCACGACGTGCCGCGCGGCGACATCGCGGCCGCATCCTGGTTCCTCGAACGCGCGGCCGCGACCTACCCCGGCGGCACGGTGCATCTGGCGGTGGTCGATCCGGGCGTCGGCACGGCGCGTCCGGCGGTGGCCTGCGCCGCGCGCGGGCAGCTTTTCGTGGGACCGGGCAACGGGCTGCTGGCTTTTCTGGCGGGTGAACCCGATCTGCTCGTGGTCGGACTCGAAGAACTGTGCGGACGCGGGCATCCGGCCACAGGCGAAGTCAGCGCCACTTTCCACGGCCGCGACCTGTTCGCGCCGGCGGCGGCGCGGCTGGCCCTCGGCGAACCGGCGGCCCTGCTGGGACCGGTCGTCACGGCGGCCGCGCTGGGGCCGGCGCCGGCACGCGCCGGCGGGCCGCGGCTGGTGTGGATCGATGCGTTCGGCAACGGGATCAGCGACCTGAAAGCCGACGCGACCGATGGCCGCCGTCTGGCCGCGGGCGCCCGGCTTCAGGCGGCGGGGCGGACCATTGCCGGGCCGTTCCCGTGTTATGCGGAGGCTCCGGCCGGCTTGCCGTTCTGGTATTGGGGCAGCGGCGGCACCGTCGAGATCGCCGTGCCACTGGGTGACGCCGCGACGACGCTTGGATTGAGGCCGGGGCTGGTGCTGCAGGTGACCGATCCTTAACTTGGACTGGCCGGCGACCCACCGCCCGGCCCGGGAGGATACGATGAGGCACATCATGCGGAGCCGCAAACGCCTGGCGTTGGCGTGCGCCATGCTGCCGCTGCTGCTGGCGCTGTCGGCGCTGTCGGGGTGCAGCAGCCGGCGCATCACCTTCATCTATCCGGATGAAGAGGTGAATCTGGCGCTGGTCGGCAGCCGGACGCCCTCCGTTTACATCGATACGGTCAGTGATCTGCGGCCGCTGGTGCAGAGGCAGGGCGAGGGGCATTTCTTCGGCATCACCTTTCCGAAGGATCAGGCCTGGGAGGCGCCGGCCACGCGGATCTACGCCGAAGCGCTGACGCAGGATCTGGAACAGACCGGCCTGGTCGAACTGGTGCCGCTGGCGTCGCAGGCCGACTACCTTTTGTCGGCGGACCTGCTGTCGTTCACCTGCCGGCTGGAGAGGTCGCCCTCGTCGTACCTGCTGACCGGACTGATCGGCGGCGCGGCGGGCGCCGCGCTCGGCGGCGACAGTTCCCACCGCGTGAAGCTGGGCGTGGCGATGGCCGTCGGCGGAATCATGGCGATCCCGGTGCCGACCAACCACCGCGCCGAAGCCGAAGTGCGCCTGACGCTGCGCGACAGGCGGGGCGAGATCGTCTGGCAGAAGGCCTGTCTGGGTGAAGTGAGCGACCGCACGTACATCACCCCGACGGCGCGCCCGGACCAGGAACTGGTCAACCGCAACCTGACGCGCGCGGTCAAGCGGGCCAACGCCTGTCTGGTCGGGCAGCTCCGCCAGGTGATGGGCGATCGCGCCGTGCCCGCGGCTCCCGATTCGGCCGCCGCGCGCTGACGCGGCGTGGACCCGGATTCACGAAAAGCGAGCGGCCGGTCCCCGCGGGACCGGCCGCTTTTTCATCAGTGCGCGCGCCAGGCGCCGGATCGCCGTTACAGGAGTTCCGCCGCCAGCGAGGCCAGTTCGCTGCGTTCGCTCTTGGCCAGCGTGATGTGCCCGTGGATCGGATGATCCTTGAAGCGCTCCACCACGTAGGTCAGGCCGTTCGACGAGGCGTCCAGGTACGGGTTGTCGATCTGGTAGGCGTCGCCCGTCAGGATCACCTTGGAGTCCTCGCCCGCGCGGCTGACCACGGTCTTGACCTCGTGCGGCGTCAGATTCTGGGCTTCGTCGATCACGATGAACAGCTTCGGCAGGCTGCGTCCGCGGATGTAGGTCACCGCTTCGGCTTCGACGACGCCGGTGTCGTACAGGTACTGCACCTTGTCGCCGCTGTGCTCCAGTTTCGGGTCGACCAGGAACTGCAGGTTGTCCGAAACGGGCTGCATCCAGCTGGATAGCTTTTCGTCCTTGCTGCCCGGCAGGTAGCCGATGTCCTTGCCCAGCGGCATGATCGGCCGCGAGACCATGATGCGCCGGTAGCGCTTCTCCTCGGCCACCAGCTGCAGGCCGACGGCCAGCGCCAGCAGCGTCTTGCCGGTGCCTGCCTGGCCCAGCATCGTCACCAGGCGGATGTCCTCGCGCATCAGCATCTCGAGCGCGAACTGCTGCTGCAGGTTGCGCGCGCCCAGTCCCCAGGGGTGGCTGTCGCCGTGCTTCAGCGGTTCGATCAAGCCGGTATCGCCGCGGAAGATGCCGCGCGCGGTGTGCTTCGGATTGCTCTCGGACTTCAGCAGGATGCCTTCGTTCGGGCACAGCCCCGCGTCCAGGCGCGTCGGCTGGCCCGCGTAGAAGGCGTTGACGAAGTCGTCGGACACCACGTGCTCGCTCCAGCCCGTGTACAGTTCGTCGAAGTTGACGACGCGGTTGAGAAAGTCCTCGGCGCGGATGCCCAGTGCGTCGGCCTTCACGCGGGCATTGATGTCCTTGGTGACGAAGACGACGTCGGCGCCGGCCTTGCGCATGGCGCAGGCGGCGGCCAGGATGCGGTTGTCCGGCTGGCTGCTGTCCATGCCCGTCGGCAGATGCTCGGTGAAGCTGCGCACCAGGATGTACAGCTTGCCGCCGCCGGGCAGGGGCACGCCGTGGCTGAGCGGCTGGCCGTCGCGCAGCGCGTCGATGTCGCGGATGACGCGCCGGGCGTTGCGGCCCTTCTCGTCGTTGCCGCGCTTGAAGCGATCGAGCTCTTCGAGCACGTCGATGGTCAGGATCAGGTTGTGTTCCTCGAAGGCATGCAGGCTGTCGGCGTCGTGGAGCAGGACATTGGTGTCGAGCAGGAAGCTGCGGCCGGCGGGCACGGGGATGGCGCGGTCGTCGTCGAGCCAGTGACCGTTGTGAACGTCCACGGGGTTCCCTCCCTGGTCTGGCCCCGCGGCGCGGGCGCGTCCGCGGGTGATTTCCTCGGGACCGCGGCGGGCGGCCCGGTGACCATGGTAGCGTCAAGCTCGCGACTTGTCCCCTGTCGGTTCGCGGTGCTAGAGTGCGCCCGTCACCCCGCCCGTACCCCGGCCAAGGACCGACCTGAATGAGCCTGGCCCATCGTCGTTATCGGCTTTCGATGTGGATACTTGCGCTGTTTCTGGCGTTCCCCGGCGTGTGCGTGACCCAGGCCGGCGAAGCGATGCCTGCGGCGGCCGCACCGGCGATCCGCTGGCCGCTCGACCTGCCCGCGCGGTGGCTGACCAGCAACTTCATGGAGTACCGCGGCGGCCGTTACCACGCCGGAGTCGATTTCAAGACCCGCGAGACCGACGGCTTCCCGGCGTTCGCCGTCGAGAGCGGCTGGATCTCGCGCGTGCGGGCCACTCCGGGGGGGTACGGGCGCGCCGTCTATCTCCGCGGGGACTCGGGGCGGACGTACGTCTATGCGCACCTGGGGCGCTTCAACGACCGGATCGCGGCGCTGGTGGGCGCGGCGCAGGCCCGGGAAGGCGGCTACCGCGTCGAACTGGAACCTGACGTCGGCGCATTGCCGGTCGCGCGCGGCGAGGTGTTGGGGCTGACCGGGCAGAGCGGCACCACGGGACCGCATCTGCATTTCGAGGTGCGCGACGCGGCCGGCCGGCCGATCGATCCGCTGGCGGCCGGTTTCGCCGTGCGGGATACGATCGCGCCGGTCATCCACCACCTGCGGGCGGTTCCGGCGACGGCGGCGGCACGCCTGGAGGGCGAACCGGCGGCGCGCCGGCTTCCGGTGGCGGGCCAGCCGTGGGCCGGCGGACTGGCGCCGACGCTGCGCGTGTCCGGGCCGGTGGCTTTCAGCGCCCGGATCGTCGACGGGACGGACCCGGCCGGGCACCGGCTCGAGCCCTGGCTGATCGAACTGCGGCTCGACGGCGAGGTCGTCTATCGCCGGGCCAACGAGACCTTCGATTTCGCGGCCAATGCGCAGCAGCGGCTGGAGTGGCTGGAAGGCGCCGGCCTGCGCGAACAGTGGCTGCACAGGGCGCCGGGCGTGGCGGTCGCCGGCCGCGAAGGCGGCGAGTGGTTCCTCGGCGCGGACGGACAGGGGCTGAGCGATGGGCGCCACCAGCTGGAACTGGTCGCGATCGACCGGGCCGGCAACCGGTCCGCCATCGCCTGGGAACTGGTGGTGGCCGCGCCGGGCGTCGGGCAGCCGGTACCCGCGCCCGCCTGGAGTGCGGATCCGGTGGCCATCACGGTGGACGGGAACAGCGGAGAGATGGTCGTCCTGACGCCGCTGTTCGCGATCCTGCCCGCAGCCGTGCCGGGCGTCGAGGTGCTCCGTCTCGGTCCCGGCGACGGCGGCGGAGTCCTGGCTCCGGTGTGCGTTGTCTCTGTCCGCACGCCAATGGTCCCGGCGCAGCGCCGGCAGGCCGCCGCGCAGGGCCTGGTCCCGGCTGGCGGCGCCGTCCGCTGGGACGCCGCAGCCTGGCCCGTCGAGGGCGCACCGCTGGTCGCAATCGGGAGCGACCTGATTCCGGGCGGGATTCCCGCCGACGGTTCGGCGGACGAAAGCGCGTCGATGTACCGCTGGGAAGATCCGGTCTGGGCTGTGGCCGGACCGCTGCTGCCGCCGGCGAGCGATGGCGGCGCCTGGCGTTTCGCGCTGGCGAAGCCCGGCCTGCATGCGGCGATGCGCGACACGCTGGCGCCGTTCATTGCCGCCGGCGATCTGGACGTCGCGCCGCATCCCGGCTTCGGGGGTGCCATCGCCGGCGTGACCTCGCCGCGCTGGTCGATCCTGCCGGTGGGCGTGACCGATGCCGGCTCGGGCGTGGCGGCCGCGTCGATCGCGGCCCGGTGGGACGGCCGGCCGCTCGTCGTGGAGCCGGATCTGCTGCGCGACCGCGTCCTGGTCGAGCTTCCGGACAGTACGAGGGCGGGGGACCATGTGCTCGAACTCGAGGTCGCCGACGGCGCCGGCCACCGGACCCGAAGGACTCTGGCGGTGAGGTGCGGACCGGCCGGGACGACCGGACCGTGACCGCGATCGACCGTGGCGAGCTCCCTGGTCGAGGCTTAAGATGGGCGGGATATGGCCGAACCCATTTTGATCACTGAACTTGACTGACGGATGACGGTAACGCCGCCGCCCGAGAGGAACCTGCATGCGCATCGCCTTCGTGGCCCAGCCGATCGACGCCGTGCTGCCGCCGCATCCGAATTCGATCGGGCTGATCGTGCACCACACGGCGCGGCGGCTCGTCGGCCGGCACGAGGTGACGATCATCGTCAACCGCCGGCACAACCGGCCGGAGAACCGGTACGACGACGGCATCGAGTACCGGTTCGCCGACGACTGGCCCGACACCGCGGTGCTGGAACGGCTGGCAAAGTACCCCAACTACATTTCCCAGGAGCGCATCGTGCGCTCGGGACTGTACTACGGGGGCTATGCGCGCTCGGTGGCGCGCCAGCTTCGCGGCGGCCGCTACGACTGGGTGCACGTCCTGAATTTCTCGAATTTCCTGCCGGTGCTGCGGCGGGTCGCTCCGCGCTCTCGGTTCTCGCTGGAAATGCAGTGCGAATGGCTGACGCAGTTCGATGCCGGCAGCGTGCGGCGCCGCCTGCGTTGCGCCGACCTGATCACAGGTTCGAGCGGCTACATCGCCGACCTCATCCGCCAGGCGCACCCGCACGTGGACGATTTCTGCGTGCCTCTGTACAACGGCTTCGAGCCCGAGCGCTTTCCCGACGCGTTGGAGGCGAGGCGCGGTCGCACGCCGAAGACGGTGCTGTTCGTCGGGCGCCTGTCGCCCGAAAAGGGCGTCCACACGCTGCTCGAGGCGATGGATCAGGTCTGCCGTCAGCGGCCGGATGTCCGGCTGGATCTGGTGGGACCGCAGGCTTCGCTGCCGCTGGAGTACATCGTCGGCATCAGCGACCAGCCCCGCGTGCGCGCCCTGGCCGCCTACTACGACGGTACGGTCTGCAGCGACTACCAGGCCTGGCTGCGCGCGCGCGCCGAACAGGGAGCGCTGGCCGGGCGCGTGCGCTTCGTCGGCCCGGTGCCGCAGCAGGAACTGGGTTCGCTCTACGCCGGCGCCGACGTCCTGGCCAACCCTTCGTTCAGCGAGTCGTTCGGCATGAGCCTGGTGGAAGGCATGTCGACCGGATTGCCCACCGTGGCCACGCGCGTGGGCGGCATGCCGGAAATCGTGGTGCCCGGCGTCACGGGATTCCTGCGGGAATCGGGCGATGTCGACGGGCTGGCGGCCGACCTGCTGGACTGCCTCGGCTCGGCGGGCCGGCGCGACGCACTGGGCGCCGCCGGCCGGAAGCGGGCCCTCGACGTGTTCACCTGGGAGGCCCGGGCGCGTCGGCTGGAAGAACTGTTCGCGCGGCCGGCATCGTGACGACTCGGCAGAGGACCGGGGGCCGCCTGCGGGCCGCCGCGCGGTCGGCGGTCGAAGGGCTGGCCTCCCGGCTGGCGCGGCCGCTGCCTGCCGCCGACCTGGCCGCTCCGGCCGTCGTGTTCGCCCCGCACCAGGACGACGAAACGCTCGGCTGCGGCGGACTCATCGCGCTGAAGCGCGCCGCCGGAGTTCCGGTCACCGTCGTGTTCGTGACCGACGGCCGGACATCTCACGCGCCGTTCCTGGATGGCGACACGCTGGCCCGGCGCCGGCGGGACGAAGCGGTGGCCGCCTGCGGCGCGCTCGGCGTGGCGGCGGAGCAGGTCGTCTTCCTGGAATTCCGCGACGGCGAATTGACCGCGCACGTGGAGGCTGCCGCCGAGCGCATCGCGGGGCTGCTGCGCGAGCGGGTCGATCATCTGCTGTTGGCTCCGTACCGCGGCGACACCACCGCCGACCACCGCGCCACGCTCGACGCCGTGCTGGGCGCCGTTGCGCGGCTGGAGCCGGGACGGACCCTGACGCTGCTCGAATACCCGGTCTGGTTCTGGCACCATTGGCCGTGGGTCTGCCCGCCGGTGGCGCGGCGCCTGCACCTGCCGCGCGTGGTCGTGCAGGGGCTGACCGCGGCGGGCTGCCGGCTGCGCGACCTCCGGTACCGGGTCGACGTCTCGGAAGTGCTCACGATCAAACGCCGCGCCCTGGCCTGCCATGCCACGCAGACCGCGCGGCCGGCCGATCAGCCCGGTTGGCCGGTGCTCGCCGATGTCGCGGGCGGCCAATGGCTGGCCGTCTTCTTCAGCGGGCGCGAACACTACCGTCGCCGCCGGCTCGCGCCGGGCCGGGCGAGGCGCTGAACCCGGCGAAAGCAGGATCATGAACCACACCTGGCGATCACGGCTGCGGGCGGCGGTCCGGCGCGCACTGCCCGAGCGTCCCGGCCGTCTGACCGAAGGCCCGGGCCTTGGGCTGCGCTTCGCGCCGGGCCCCGGCAATCCCGACTACGCCACCGGCGCCAACGAACGGCCCGTGCAGGCGGCGCTGGCCGAGGTCCTGCGACCGGGCGCAACCGTCATCGACATCGGCGCCAACGTGGGTTTCCTGTCGGTGATCGCCGCGCATCTGGTCGGCCCGGCGGGCCGCGTCATCGCCTTCGAGCCGGTGCCGGCCAACGCGCGCCAGATCCGGCGCAACGCGCGTCTGAACCGGATGGGGCATCTCGAAGTGGTGGAGTCGGCGGTCGGCGACCGCACCGGCACGGCGACGCTGGTACTGGCGCGGCACGCGGGCGGCGCATCGCTCGCCGGGGCCGACCTTCCTCCCGATGCCTGCGGCGAGCTGCAGGTGCCGCTGACGACTCTCGACGACTGGCTGGCCGGTCCGGAGGCGCCCCGGCCGTCGCTGGTGAAGATCGACGTCGAAGGCGCGGAACTGGCGGTGCTGCGCGGCATGGCCGCCACCGTGGACCGCGATCGGCCCGCGCTGTTGATCGAACTGGACGATCCGGCCTCGGCCGGCGCCGAAGCCAAGGCCGAAGGCTGCCGTGCCTTCTGCGTCGAACACCGCTACCATGTGCGGCGGTTGCCGGACGCCTATCCAGGCATCGCCTGGCAGGTGATCCATCTGCTGGCGACGCCATTGGGCCGTGAGCCGGCGCGAGAGGGGCATTCATGATCTCATCCGCACGATGGGCCATCGCCGCCGTCGCTTTGGCGGCCATGATTCCCGCCGGCGGCTGCGGCGGCAAATCAAACGACTATGCGCCCCCGGTGTCCCCCTATGTGGAGGGCCCGGTCGTCTTCCGCCACCGCGTCGTCGATCCCGCTCCGCCCGGGGGCGAGGACTGCTGCACCGATGTCTGCGCCGCCGGCGACCTGGACGGAGACGGCTATGCCGATCTGGTGCTGGGCGGCGAACACGCCGACGGGCCGGGGCTGTTCTGGTACCGGTACCCTCTGTGGGACAAGCGGGCGCTGGCCAGCGGCGAATTCACCACCGACATGCAGCTAGCCGATCTGGACGGCGACGGGCGCCTGGACGTCGTCGTCGGCGACATGGGCAACGGCCTGGTCTGGTTGCGCAATCCGGGAGACCTGAAAGCGGATTGGGATTCGCAGCTCATCGGCCCCGGATACGTGCACGATCTGGAAGCCGGCGACATCGACGGGGACGGCGACATCGACCTGGTCACCTGCGACAAGGAGGCTGTGCGCGTCTGGCTGCAGACCGCCGCCGGCGTCTGGCAGCCCCGCGTGCTGATCGAGCGCGACGGCGAAGGCACTCATCTGGCGGATCTGGACCGCGACGGCGACCTGGATCTGGTGCTGGGCGGGCTCTGGTTCGAAGCGCCCGCCGATCCGCTGGCCGGCCCGTGGACGCGCCACGACTTCGCGCCAGCGTGGAACAAGGACGCGCGCGTGCAGACCGGCGACATCGACGGCGACGGGCGCCTGGACGTCGCGCTGACCGCTTCCGAAGGCGAAGGACCGATCGCCTGGTTCGCCGCGCCGGCCGACCCGCGCGACGGCGGCTGGACCGAGCACCGCGTGGGCGCCCTGACGCTGACCGGCGCCCACAGCCTGCAACTGGGCGACTTCGACGGCGACGGCGACCTGGATCTGGCCACGGCCGAGATGCACACCGGCGGCCGGCGGGTGCTGCTCTATCTGCAGGACGCCGGCCTCTGGCAGGAGGAACAGCTGGCGTCCACCGGCTCGCACAACCTGCGCGCGTTCGATCTGGGCCATGACGGAGACCTCGATCTGGCCGGCAAGAACTACGCCGGTGAAGGCCGCGTGTTCGAGTTGTGGGAGAATCAGCGAATCGAGCAGGCTCTGCGACCTGCTTTCGCGACCGACGCAGCCGGCGCCGTGGCCGGCGCCTGGCCGTACGAACCGATCGATGCTGCGCGCGGCGACGACCAGTACGGGACGATGGGGCTGGTGTTCTGCGACGCCGACCACGACGGCCGGCCGGATGTCGTGGCCGGAGGCCTGCTTTATCTCAACCGCGGGGGCTCCGGCCACCCCTGGCAGCGGGTGGCCCTGCCGGCGGGTGTCGACGTGTTCTTCACGGAGGACATCGACGGCGATCCGCTGACCGATCTGGTCGGGTTCCGCGGCGAGCAGGCGCTGTGGCTCGAGGCGACCGACCCCGGGGCGACGGCCTGGACCGAGCGCGTGGTTGCGGCCGTGCCGCAGGGGCGCTCCCAGGGGGCGGTGGCCACGCAACTGGTGCCCGGCGGGCCGCCGGAGCTGGCCTTCACGCGCGGCATGCACCTGTGCTTCCTGCAGCTTCCGGACGACCGCGGTCAGTCGTGGCAGCTGACCACGGTGGCCGACCCCACGGAAGAGGAGGCGGTCGCCGCGCTCGACGTGGACGGCGACGGGACGGTCGATCTGGTCACCTCGACGCGCGACGGTTTCAGCCTGGTCGCCTTCCTGAATCCGGGGCCGGGGGCTGCCGCGGCCGGCGGTTGGCCGTCGCGCATCCTGGCCACGACGCCCGGGCGGGCCGACCGCATCATCCCCGCCGACATGGACGGCGACGGACGGCTGGACCTGGTCGTGACCGAGGAGTCGATGGATCTGGAATACAACGCCGCAGTGGCCTGGTTCGGCGCGCCAGCGGCCGCCGGCGGCGGCCCCTGGCGGCGCCACGCCCTGGCGGTGGTGCGTTCGGCCAACAGCCTGGACGTGGCCGATTTCAACGGCGACGGGCGCCCGGACCTCGCGGTCGCCGAGCACACGGACATGCAACCGGACCAGGTGGCGGCGGACAACCGCACCTTTCTGCTGCTGAACGCCGGGCCGCAGGACAGGTGGCCCGCCGTGGCTGTCGACCAGGGCCCGCGTTCGAGCCATCTGGGTGCCCGGGCCTGCGATCTGGACGGCGACGGCGACCTGGACCTGGTTTCCACGGCCTGGCGGCAGTATCGGACCCTGCACGCCTGGTACAATCCGGGCGGGTGACCCCGGACCGGCGCAATCAGCGGTCGGAATTCAAGTTGCGATGGAAGCGGTCGATGCCTAGGCTGGGACCGCCGGACGCCGTGCGCTGGGAAAGCAAGTCGGCGCGCGGCCTCTCGGCCCATTCAGTCCGTGATTGGAGAAGGATCCGATGCCGAACATTCTGGTGACCGGCGGCGCCGGCAACATCGCCAGCGCCCTGGCGACGCGTCTGGCGTCCGACGCCAAGAACTTCGTGGTGGTGGCGGACAACCTGCTGACCGGCAGCCTGAAGAAGGTGCCGACCCACCTGCCGAACGTCCGCTTCGTCAAGTGCGACGTGAACCGCTGGGAGGACATCGGCCCGCTGTTCTTCGTGCACAACTTCGAGTTCGTGTTCCACTTCGCGGCCGTGGTCGGCGTGCAGCGCACGCTGGCCAATCCGCTGATGGTGCTGGACGACATCAAGGGCTTCGAGAACGTGCTCAAGCTGAGCAAGAACACCGGCGTCAGTCGTGTGTATTTCTCCTCGTCCAGCGAAGTCTACGGCGAGCCGTTCGAGATCCCGCAGAACGAGAAGACCACGCCGTTGAATTCGCGGTTGCCGTACGCCGTGGTCAAGAACGTGGGCGAGGCCTACCTGACCTCGTACCAGCGCGAATACGCGCTGCCGTACACCATCTTCCGTTTCTTCAACACCTATGGTCCGAACCAGACCGAGGACTTCGTGCTGCCGCGTTTCGTGCGGTTGGCCATGCGCGGCGAACCGCTGACGATCTACGGTGACGGCGGGCAGACCCGCACGTTCTGCTACGTGGACGACACCGTCGGCGCCATCCTGAGCGCGCACTACCGCCGGGCCTTCGTCAACGACGTGGTCAACGTGGGCGGAGCCGAAGAGATCAGCATCCGCGCGATGGCCGAACTGGTGATCGAGGTCTGCGGGTCGCGTTCGGAATTGCAGTTCCTGCCGCCGCTGGCCGAGGGCGACATGACGCGCCGCTGCCCGGACGTGACGAAGATGCTCACGCTGCTGGACCGGCCGCCGGTCACCCTGCGCGAGGGCATCGCGAAACTGCGTGATCATTTCGCGGCAGGCCATTAGGCGGTCGGGAAGCCCGCTCGCGGGCGCCGTTCGCTGAACCCCCGTGATCGCCCGCGGCCGCCATTGTGACCGCGGGCGATTCCTGTTATCTTCGCCCCGCCGCCGACCCTGCGCGGCGCCCGCACCCCTGACCGATGTACCGCCGCGAAAGTTCCCAGAAGGCTGCCATGGCGACCGAGACATTCGTCCATCTGCACAATCATTCGGACTATTCGCTGCTGGACGGTGCGCAGAAGACCTCCGACATGGCCAAGCGGGCGGCGAAGTTCGAGCAGCCCGCCCTGGCGCTCACCGACCACGGCAACATGTTCGGCGCGGTCGAGTTCTACCTGGCCTGCCTGAAGCAGAACATCAAGCCGATCATCGGCATGGAGGCCTACATCGCCGCCGACCGCCACAACCGGACGGCCGAGCGTGAGAACAAGAGCTACCACATGGTGCTGCTGGCCCGCAACGAGACGGGCTACCGCAACCTGGTGAAACTGGCCTCGACCGCGTACCTGGAAGGGTTCTACTACCGGCCGCGCATCGACCGCGAGATCCTCTCGAAACATGCCGACGGGCTCATCGGCCTGTCGGCGTGCATGAGCGGCGAGCCGAACTTCCATCTGCGTTCGGGCAACGTGGCCTGCGCGGTCGAGGCCGCCGCGACGTACCGCGACATCCTGGGCCGCGACAACTACTACCTCGAGATCCAGAACCACGGCATCCCGGAAGAGGAGCGCATTCGCCAGCTGATGCCGGAGGTGGCCAGGCAGACCGGTTGCCCCATCGTCGCGACCAACGACTGCCACTTCCTGGATCGCGAGCACCACGAGGCGCACGACATCCTCATGGCGCTGCAGACCGGCAAGACGATCAACGACCCGTCGCGCTGGCGCAGCAACACGCCCGAAGTGTATTTCAAGTCGTCGGCCGAGATGCTGGAACTGTTCCGCGACTGGCCCGAGGCCGTGGCCAACACGCTTCGCGTGGCCGACCAGGTCGATTTCAAGCTGGAGCTGGACAAGCTTCTGCTGCCGGCGTTCCCGCTGCCGGAGGGCTTTACCGACGCCGACGCCTACCTAGAGCACCTGGCGCGCGCCGGGCTGCCGCGGCGCTATTCCAGCCTGACGCCGGAGCTCGAGGAGCGCCTGACCTACGAACTGCGGGTCATCAAGCAGACAGGGTACGCAGGCTACTTCCTGATCGTCTGGGACTTCATCGACGCGGCCAGGCGCATGAACGTGCCGGTGGGGCCGGGCCGCGGCTCGGCGGCCGGCAGCCTCGTCTGCTACAGCATGGGCATCACCGACATCGATCCCATCCGCCACCAGCTGCTGTTCGAGCGCTTCCTGAATCCCGAGCGCATCTCGATGCCGGACATCGACGTCGACTTCTGCTACGAGGGACGCGGCCGCGTCATCGAATACGTGGCGCAGAAGTACGGTCGCGAGAACGTCTCGCAGATCATCACCTTCGGCACCATGGCCGCGCGCGCGGTGATCAAGGACGTCGCACGCGTGCTCGAGTTCCCGTTCGCCGAGAGCGACCGCATCAGCAAGCTCATTCCCGAGGAACTGGGCATCACGCTGCAAAAGGCGATCGACGAAGCGCCGGGGTTGAAGGACCTGGCGAAGGAGTCTCCCGAACACGCGCGGCTGATGCGCAACGCGCTCGTTCTCGAGGGCTTCAACCGGAACACGGGGATCCATGCCGCCGGCGTGCTGATCACGCCCTCGCCGCTGGTCGAGCACGCGCCGCTGTACCGCAGCACCAAGGGCGACATCACCGTCCAGTACGACATGAAGATGAGCGAGGCGCTCGGTCTGCTGAAGATGGACTTCCTGGGCCTGCGCACGCTGACGGTGATCGACAAGGCGCTGGACCTGATCGCCGAGGTCACGGGTGAACGGCTGACCGCGGACCGGATTCCCACCGAGGACGAGGCCACCTTCAAGCTGCTGCAGGAAGGGCGCACCGTCGGCATCTTCCAGCTCGAGAGCAGCGGCATGCAGGAACTGGTCCGCAAGATGGCGCCCACCGGCTGGGACGACATCACGGCCATCTGCGCGCTGTACCGCCCCGGGCCGCTGGGCGCGGACATGGACAAGGCCTACGTCGAGCGGAAGCACGGCCGGCAGAAGGTGCAGTACAAGGACCCTGTGCTCGAGCCCATTCTGCGCGACACCTACGGCGTGATCCTGTACCAGGAGCAGGTGATGCAGATCGCCGCGGCCATGGGCGGCTTCACCATGGGTGAAGCCGACACGCTGCGCAAGGCGATGGGCAAGAAGAAGATGGACATCATGTCGGCGCTGAAGGTGAAGTTCGTCGACGGCGCGCTCGCGCGCGGCCACGACGAGCGCGCGGCGCGCGAGATCTACGAGGAAATGGAGTTCTTCGCCCAGTACGGCTTCAACAAGAGCCACTCGGCCGCCTACGCCCTGCTGTCGATCCAGACCGCCTGGCTGAAGGCGCACCATCCGGCCGAGTTCATGGCCGCCACGATGACCACCGAGATGCGCAAGAGCGAGCGCATCACGCAGCTGATTGACGAGTGCAAGGCGCTGGGACTGGTCATCGTGCCGCCGGACATCAACCGGCCGCGTTCGGAATTCGGTGTGCGCGACGGGCAGGTCGTGTTCGGGCTGGGGGCCGTGCGCGGCGTCGGCGCCGCGGCCATCGACGTGGTGGCCGCCTGCCGCGGTGAACTCGGGCGCGATTTCACGGACCTGTTCGACCTCTGCGAACACGTCGACCTGCAGAAGGTCAACCGCAAGGTGCTCGAAGGCCTGATCAACGCCGGCGCCATGGACCTGCTGCCGGGCCACCGCCGCCAGATGCTGATGAGCCTGGACCGGGCGCTGGCTTTCGGGCAGAAGGCCGCCCGGGACCGCGCCGGCGGCCAGGCCTCGCTGTTCGGCGGCCTGGCCGCTCCGCAGCTGCGCCCCGCGCTGCCCGACTGCGAGCCGTTCGATCCTCTGGTCCTGCTGGGGCGCGAGCGGGACGCCGTCGGGTTCTTCCTGTCGGGGCACCCGTTCCACGAATACCGCGAACTGATCGCCGGGATGCCGGTTGGCTCCACCGCGGGGGCGGCGCGCTCGGGCGACGGCGCCTGGGCGGACCTGGTGGGCATCATCACCTCGCACACCTCGCATCGCGACCGCCACAAGCGGGTGTACGCGCGCGCCCATTTCGAGGACCGCGCCGGGGTCATCTCGCTGACCATCTACTCCAGCATCTACGAGCAGGTGCGTCACCTGATCGGCAGCGAGTCGGTCCTGGCCGTGGGCGGCCGCGTGCAGATGCGCAGCGACGGGCAGCGCGAGATCGTGGTCGACCGGCTGACGCGCATCGACGAGGTGCTGGGCGTCTGGGTGCGCGATGTTTTCCTGAAGATCGACCTGGACGTCGCCGGACGGGCGGGGCTGGAGACCCTCGGCGGCCTGTTCCAGGACTTCGGCCGGCCGATGCCGCTGCGGCCGCTGGTGGTGGTCGATGCCGAACTGGACCGCGCCGAACTGGAGCGCGCCGAAACGGCGGCCCAGGCGGCCCAGACGTTCCAGAACGCGGCCCGGGCCGCCGACGGCGACGCGCCCGCCGGCGAAACGATGACCGCGCCCGGTCCCGATCCCGAACTGGCGCCGCCCGAGGTCCTGGCCCGGCCGGTGCCGCTGGTGGTCGAGGTGGAGCGCGACGGCCGGCCCTGGCTGCTGCGGTCCGACGGCCGGGGCATCGCCCTGACCCTGGACAGCCTGCGCCGGCTGCGGTCCGTGCCGGGCGCCGTGGAATTGCGTCTGCGGGCCGAATTGCCGGCCGCAGTGGAGCGAAAACAACGGTTCAACCGGGCCTGAGGCGGGCCGGTCCCGGCCGGGCCGGGGTCAAGCCGATCCTTGACACCGCTGCGGCAGAGTGACTTAATCTGGCTTCGACCGGCTGTTTTCGGTATCCGGGAACAGCCGGTCCTGGTTGCGCGCCGGGCGTGAGCCGGCCGGTCCCGAAGCGGGCCGATCATGGGCGAGGGGGCCCCCGGGCCGCCGGAAGGCGTGGGATGGACTGGAAGAAGAAATCGATCTGGCTCGACTTCGAGCTGCCCATCGTCGAACTGGAAGAGCGGATCCAGACTCTCCAGGATTCGGCGGCTGTCCGCGGCATGGACGTCGACGACGAGGTCGAGCGCCTGCGCGCCAAGGCCAGCCGGCTGGGCAAGGAGATCTTCGCCAAGCTCGAGCCGTGGCAGCGTGTCCAACTGGCCCGCCATCCCCGCCGGCCGACCACCAACGACTACATCCACCACATGTTCCCGGACTACATCGAGCTGCACGGCGACCGCATGTTCCGTGACGACGAAGCGATCGTCGCCGGCATCGCCTCGCTCGGGGAACGCAAGGTGATGATCATCGGCCACCAGAAGGGCCGCGACACCAAGAGCAACATCCGCCGCAACTTCGGCATGGCGCACCCCGAGGGCTACCGCAAGGCGCTGCGCCTGATGGAAATGGCCGCGCGCTTCGGGCGTCCCGTCATCACCTTCATCGACACGCCGGGTGCGTACCCGGGCATCGGCGCCGAAGAGCGCGGGCAGGCCGAAGCCATCGCCCGCAACCTGCGCGAGATGTCCGACCTGCCGGTGCCCATCATCTGCCTCATCACGGGCGAGGGCGGCTCGGGCGGCGCGCTGGCCCTGGGCGTGGGCGATCGTGTCTACATGCTGGAGAACTCGATCTACTCCGTCATCAGCCCCGAGGGCTGCGCGGCCATCCTCTGGCGCGACCCGGCCAAGAGCAAGGAAGCCGCCAAGGCGATGAAGCTGACGGCGGTCGATGCCCTGGAACTGGGGGTCATCGACGGGGTCATTCCCGAGCCGATCGGGGGCGCCCACCGCGACCACAAGGCCATCGCCATTTCGGTCAAGTCTGTCGTCCTGGACGCGCTGGCCGAACTGGAGCCCCTGCCGACCTCCGAACTCCTGGAGCGGCGTCTGCGCAAGTTCCTGGGCATGGGTGTCTGGGAAGAGTCGGGCGGCGACTGAACGGGCCTGCGCGAGCAGGCCGGTCAGGCCTGACGACCGGCGGGTTGGGGCTTGGCGTACGGCGCGTTCCGGCGGGGGGCGCCGCGCGGGATTCCGAAACGCGGGGTGTCTTCACCATGCTCCATCGGCGATCGCCGGATCCCTCTTCGTCTTCAACGCGTCGAAGTCGAGCGGCCGGCGGCCGGACCGGCCCGCGGTTCGCGGTCGTTACGGCGGCGGTCCTGGCGCTCGTCTGTGCGGCGGCCGGCGCCGCCTGGCCGCAACTGGTGAACCCCGGCAGCGCGGTCATGGAGATTCCGGTCGTCCGCGTGCTGAGCCAGACCCGCGATCGCACCGTCGTCCGCGTCGATTTCCCGGTTGCCAGCGCTCCCTTCGATTGGTTCTCCGTGCCGCTGGATTCCGTGCGTTTCGCGTTGCCGGGGACGAGCCCCGAGCCGGCCGACGACCCCGCGAGCGCGCGTGCTGAACTGCCGCCCCGTTTGAACCTGACCCTGGCGGTGCCGACGCTGCGGGCGCCCGACGTCCAGGTGGCGGATGTCCGCTGGTGGCGCGAGCCGGACCGGGCGCCCGACCTGGCGTCCCTGGCGGTTTTTTCCGCGCCGGCGGTCTGCCGCTCGGTGCCCGTGACGGGATGCTCCCTGCCCCTGGCCGTGGACGGCGGCGTCCTGGCGGGCGTCACGCTCGTGATCGAGCACCGCCGTTCCGCCGATCACGGTCGTCTCCTGGAACGGGCGGAGTCGGCGGACACCGGGCTGTTCGGGGACGTCGTGTCCGCCGCCGACATGTCCGCCGCCGAAGTGCCGGCGGGTGTGCTCAATCCCGACCTGTTCGCCCTGCTGGCGAAAGGCGGCGGGCTCCGGGCCCGGGAAAAAGCAGCCGCCAAGCGCCTCACGCCCGATCCGTTCACCGCCACCTCGCACTGGGTCACGCTGCCGGTGCCCGCCACGGGTCTCTACCGCGTCACCGGCCAGCAACTGGCCGGCTATGGCGTGGCGGCCGGGGGCATCGACCCCGGCAAGCTGCGGCTGTACCGCGGCGGCGGCCTCGCGCTGGAGATGGATCCGGAATTTCCCGATTCCCTGCAGGCTGACCGCTCGCGGCTGAACGAAGTGGCGATCGATGTCGTGGACGGCGGCGATGGCGAGTGGAATCTCGATGACGAAATCCGCTTCTACGGCGTGTCGACGAGCACGTGGCGCGACCGGCTCGCGCCCGGCGCCGACCGGCTGAACCACTACGACCATCCCTTCGCCGACCAGGCCGTCTACTGGCTGACCTGGGAGGACGACGCGACGCCGTCGCCGCTGCCGGGCATCCCGCGCCGCGTCGCGACCGTCGAGGCGCCGGGACTGGGCGGGCAGGTTGTCGAAACCTGCCGGCTTCGCCTGCACCAGGAGCAGCAGGTGGTCGATTCCCCGGGCGTGTTCGCGGACAACTGGGCCTGGATGACGGCCATCTCGAGTTCGCGCACGGCGACGTTCGACCTGCGGACGCCCGCGCCGGGGACGGCGGCGGAGTTCGTCGTCGATGTGCGCGGGAACTTCGCGGAAGCGCGGTGGGAGACCTACGCGTTCGAATTCACCGCCGAAGCCTGGCTCAACGGTGACCGGGCCGCGGCGGGCATCACAAGCTTTACCTACTACACGCAGGCCGACAGTCAGCGCGTGCGCGTCGGGGGATCGTCGGCCGCGGTGGTGGGCGGGGCCAACGCCCTGACCATCGCCAACTCTTCGGCTCAGGGACAGGACACCCGGCTCGACCTGATCCTGGACAGCTTCGATGTGCTGTATTGGGCTCCGCTGGAACTTCCCGCCGGTTCGGGGCAGCTGGAATTCGCCCACTGGCGCGACCAGGTGGCGGCGCCGTCGTCGGCGACGGATTTCGTCGTGACGCATGCCGCGGGCGCACCGCTCCTGATCTGGGATGTGAGCCACCCCGATTCGGCGCTGGCGATCGCCGGCACGGCGACCGCCGAGTGGACCCGCTGGGGCGTGCTCCGGGACCAGGATTCCGACCGCCACTTCGTGATCTGCCGACCGGCGGACCTGTTGACGGTGACCGGCGGCGCCCGGGTTCTTCCGACGCCGCTCGCCGCGGTCGGCGGTGATGTGGACTACGTCGTCATCGCCCCCCAGTCCTTCGCGCCGATGGCCGAGGACCTGGCGGACTTCCGGTCCCGCTCGGTTCCGGGCGTGGCCTCGCCCGTGGCGCGCGCCTTCGCGGTCGAGGCGATCTACGGCAGCTACTCCGGCGGGCAGAAGGACCCGGCGGCGATCCGGAACTTCCTGAAACATCTCTACGAGAGCGGGGGCCATCGGCTCCGCTACGTCTGCTTCCTGGGCAAGGCCACCCGCGACTACCGCAACCACCTCGAGCGCACGCCATTCGTGGATCTGTACGACCTGTTGCCCACCGTTGTCCGGACCCGATTCCCCGTGTTTCCGGTTTCAGCGACGTTCCAGACGCCGTATGCGTCCGACGACGCGCTGGTGTCCTTCGACAGCCCGCCGGTCGCGGCCGGCGACGCACAGGACCTGGATTTCCCGGATCTCGCCTGCGGGCGACTGCCGGCCCGGAACAGCCAGGAAGCGCGCGCCATGGTCGCGATGACCATCGCCTACCACGAAGCGCCGGAAACCGGCCCGTGGCGCAATCAGGTCCTGCTGACGGCTGACGACACCTTCCGGCCGACAGAGGGCTTCCGCCTGGCCGAGGACAGGCACCTGCGTGAAGCCGAGGATCTTGCCGCGAATTACCTGCCTGGCAGCCTGGACGTGCGGAAGGTCTACGGATCCGCCTACTCTTTCCCGGCTTCATCAACCGTCAAGGCGGCTGCCAGGATCGACATCAATGCCGCGCTGAACGCGGGCACGACGATGTTCTACTACGTGGGCCACGGGGCGGAAGACAACCTGGCCGACGAGCAGATCTTCCGGACCGACGACATCGCCAACCTCGGCAACGGCGCGCGGCGGCCGCTGTTCGTCGCCTTCAGTTGCGACGTGGGGGTCTACGACAGCCCGAAGTGGCTGTCGATGGCCGAGGAATTCCTGATTTCTCCATCCGGCGGCGCCGTCGGCACGATTTGCGCCAGCCAGGTCAGCTACAGCGGCGAGAACGACGCGATCACCGAGGCGTTCTTCCGCAACCAGTTCCCGGGGCGCCGGGTGACGACCGACCGTACGGTCGGCGAGGCTCTCAGGCTGGGCAAGGGCGAGATGGGCGGGCTCACCCTGCGCGCCAACAGCCAGCGCTACAATCTCATGGGCGATCCCGCGCTGCGGCTGCCGCACCCGCTGGACGATCTCGTGCTGGCGCCGGCCAGCCTGGACACGCTGCGGGCCGGCGCGCGCCAGACCGTGGTGCTGGCGCGCGACGGCAACCCGGCGGTGGTTTCGGGAGACCGTTACCGCCTGCAGGTGCAGGAGAGCGCCGCGATCCGATCGTACGTCGCCATGACGGTGGTCAATCCGGCGCCCAATCCTCCCACCGTGTACACCCGCACCTGGGTTGCGCCGGGCGCGGCGGTTTTCCGGGGCGAGGGCACGCAGAGCGACGGCGACCTGATCATCCCCTTCAAGGTGCCCAGTCAGATCCGTTACGGTGACGGCGGCCGCGTGCGCCTCATCGTCGAGACGCCCGACGGCGACCATGCGGCGGTCCGGACGGTGCCGGCCGTGCGTGGTTCCACCGGCGTCGTCGACGATCTGCACGGGCCCCTCATCCGGCTGACCTTCGGGGATGGTCGCTTCCGTGTGCGGCCCGGCGACCCGCTGACCGCGACGCTGACCGACACCAGCGGCATCGCGATCCTGGGCACCAGTCCCGGCAATTCGTTGCTGTTGGAACTGGATGATTCGGGAAGGATGTCGAACCTGACGGCGTCCTTCGTCTACGACCCCGACAGCTTCACGAGCGGCACTCTGGTGTTTCCACTGCCGGCCGACCTCGCGAGCGGCGCCCACCGGGCCGCCCTTCACGCCAGCGACGCGCTGGGAAACGTCGGCTCCGACACCCTGAGCTTCGTGATCATCCCGGGTGGCGTCGCCGGCATCGAGGGCATCACCCCGTTCCCCAATCCGACGCCCGGACCGTGCCGGCTGCTCTTCGAACTGAGCGACCCGATGGCCGTCCAGTGGGACATCTACACGGTGGCCGGGCGCCGGATCCGTTCCCTGCGCGAAGCGTTCACCGAAGCCGGTCCGCGCATCCTGGAATGGGACGGCCGTGATGCCGGGGGCGACGAGATCGCCAACGGAACCTACCTGTACGTGCTGCGCGGCACGGGAGCCGCCACCGACGGACATGAGATCACGAAAACGGGGAAGCTGGTCATCCTGCGCTGAAAGCCGCGGCGCCCGCTCCGATTGCCGTTGACACGGCGCCGGTTTCGGTTTAATCTGATCCCTGCCAACCGCTTCGAAAATCCGTGCTGCCCCGGCCGGCCTGGTCTCGTACCGGGGCGGCTCGTTTTGTATCTCCGTTCGACACGACCGGATCCGCCGCGGCGGCGGGAACTGGTGTGTTTGCAACCCGCTGCAATCGTACTATGATGCGTGGCAAATTGTCGTCCGGCACCACTGCCGGCCGATCAGGTACCGTACCAAGGTGGAGGCGCGATCACGATGCTCGACCCGAAGCTCCTGGAGATCCTGGCGTGCCCGCTCTGCCGCCAGCCGGTGGCGCCCGACGAGGCGCACGCCTGGCTCTACTGCCGCGGCTGCTCGGTGCGGTACCGGGTGGAAGACGGCATCCCCATCATGCTTCCGGACGAAGCGCAGCCGATCCCCGCCGCCGGCGGGCCGCGGGAGCAGTCGTAGTGTGCCTGTTCACCCATTTCGCGGCCGGAGCGCTGGCCGGCGGACTGACCGGGTCGCCGGTCTGGGGCGCGTTGGCCGGGGTGGCGTCACACGCCGTCCTGGATGTGCTGCCGCACTACGACCATCCGGACTGGCGGCTGGAACTGGGCGGCGGCATCGCCGCGCTGGCGCTGCTGCTGGTGATGCCATTTGCAAGCGTGGCCGCCGTCATCGGGGGGATCGCCGGTATGCTGCCTGATCTCGAGAACCTCTTCCAGAAGCTGGGCAAAATGCGCCGGGACCAGTTCATCTACCCGACGCACACCGGCCTGCTGCGGCACGGCCGGCCTCTGGGGCCGCGCAACCTGGGCGTGCAGGCCGCCATTTTCGTGGGCTGTTTCGCGCTGCTGGGCCTGGCGCGCCCCGGGAACGCGGCGGCCGCCGGAGAGACCCCGGGCGCCGTGATGGAGCGGCCGGTGGTGCGCGTGATCAGCCAGACCGCGGACCGCACCGTCGTGCGGATCGATTTTCCCGTCGGGCAGAGCCCGGCCGACTGGCAGGCGCTGGATCCGACCGCGGTGCAGTTCGCTTTGCCGCCGGTGGTCGACGACCTCGACGACGGCATCGGCGGCGATCTGCGCCAGTCGGCGCCGGAGTTGCGCCTGAGCGTCGCGATGCCGACGCGCGCGCAGCCGCAGGTGACCGTCACCGACGTCCGCTGGTGGCGTGAACCGGACACGGGCCTGGACCCCGCGGTGCTGGTGCGCAGTGGACCGCCCGCCGTGTTCCGCGCCGTTCCGCTGGCCGGTTGCAATGTGACGCTGGCGGCCGAAGGCGGCGTGCTGGCGGGATTGACCGTGGAATTGCGCCATCCGGCGTCGGCGCCGTTCGCCGGACGCCTGGCGCTCGCGGCCCGCGACGACGATCCGTTCGCGAAGGCCGCCGTCGTGCCGGCGCCCGACGGCGTGGTCAACGGCGACCTGTTCGCGGCGCTGGCCGCGGGGGCGGGCGTGGAGTCCCGGTCGCGCGGCGCCGCGAAAGCCGCGGCGTTCGACCCGTTCCTGGCCACCTCGCGCTGGGTGACGCTGCCTGTTTCGGAGAATGGACTTTACCGGCTGACCGGCCAGCAACTGGCCGGCTTCGGTGTTCCCGTCGGCGATGTCGATCCGGCGAAGCTGCGCCTGTACCGCGGTGGCGGGCTGGCGCTGGAAATGGATCCGGAATTCCCGGATTCGCTGCAGGCCGACCGCACCCGTCTGAACGAGGTCGCCATCAACGTCTTGGACGGCGGCGACGGCGAATGGAATCTGGACGACGAACTGCGCTTCTACGGGGTGGCGACCAGCGCCTGGCGCGACCGCTTCGAAGCCGGAGCGGAACGACTCGACCATTACGACCACCCGTACGCGGCCGAGGCCGTCTACTGGCTGACGTGGGAGAACGACGCCACGGCTTCGCCGCTGCCGGGTGTGCCGCGGCGCGCGGCGACGGTCGCGGCGCCGGCCCTCGGCGGGCTGGCTGTGGACAGCGCGCGTCTGCGCGTACACCTGGAAAACCAGTTCTCGGACTCGCCCGGTGTGGTGGCCGACAACTGGACGTGGGATCCGTTCATCAGCAGTTCGCGGACCGAGACGTTCAACCTGCGCACGCCGCTGGCCGGCTCGTCGGCGCGGGTCGTCGCCGATGTGCGCGGCATGTACGACGTGTTTTCCGCAGGCTACGTTTTCACGGCGAAGGTCTGGCTGAACGGCGACCAGAACCAGGCCGGGACCATGTCCTTCAACTACAGCGCGCAGAACGACAGCCTGCGCCTGCGCGTTTTCGGCGAGAGCACGGCGCTGCTGGCCGGTTCGAATTCCTTCACGGTGCAGAACGCCTCGACCTCGCTTCCGCGCAAGCCTTTGGCGCTGGACAGCGTCGATGTCCTGTACTGGACCGCGCTGGCGCTTGACCCGGCGCTCGGGCAGTTCGATTTCTCCCACTGGGGCGACCAGGTCATCGATCCGGCCACCGCTACCGACCTGCGCTTGACGGTGCCGGCCGGCTTGTCGCCCATCGTCTGGGACGTGACGCGGCCCGATTCGGCGTTCGTTCTGAGCGGCACGGCCGAGACCGGGCGCGTCGTCATCGGCCTGGTCCGCGAACCAGGACAGGACCGGCACTTCGTGGCGACCGAAGCTTCGGACCTGCTCGCGGTGGCCTCGGGGTCGCGCGTGCTGCCGACGTCGCTGCTCGATGACGCCAGCGACCTCGACTACGTGGTCATCGCCGCGTCGGCCCTGGCCGGCGCCGCCGAGGATCTGGCTGAATTCCGCGCCACTTCGCTGCCCGGTGTCGCCTTGCCGCGGACGCGCGCGGTGACCGCCGAAGCGATCTACAACAACTTCTCCGGCGGGCAGAAGGATCCTTTCGCGATCCGCAATTACCTGCGCAGTCTGTACAACGACGGCGGGCAGCGCCTTCGGCACGTCTGCCTGCTGGGCAAGTCCAGCCGCGATTACCGCAACTACAAGGATCGTGTGCCGCTGGTCGACCTGTACGACCTGCTGCCGACGGTGCTCCGCAATTTCTACCCGCAGTTCCCGGTGCCGCTGAACCGTCAGATGCCCTTCGCGTCCGACGATGCCTTCGGATCGTTCGACACGCCGCCGCCCTCGCTGGGGACGCGCGCCGATCTCGATCTGCCGGATCTCTCGTGCGGCCGCCTGCCCGCGCTCAATGCGCAGGAAGCGCGGGCCATGGTCGACCGCGTGATCGCCTACGCCCAGGAACCGGAAGCCGGCCCCTGGCGCAACCACGTGCTGCTGTCGGCGGACGACGTCAATCGGCCCAGTTCGGGACAGACGCCCGTTTTCGGCGAGGATGCCCACACGCGCGAAGCCGAGGACCTGGCGAACAACTACCTGCCGGCGAGCCTGGAAATCCAGAAGGTCTACGGCATCGACTACCCGTTCCCGCCGTCGTCGCAGGTCAAGCCGGCCTGCCGCGCCGCGATCAACGCGGGGATTACGGCCGGGACGACGATCTACTACTACGTCGGGCACGGGGCCGAGGACAATCTGGCCGACGAGCAGATCTTCCAGTCACGCGACATCGCCAACCTGGGCAATGCCGCCCGGCGGCCGTTGTTCGTGGCGTTCAGCTGCGATGTCGGCGTGTACGACAGCCCGACGCGGCTGTCGATGGCCGAACAGTTCCTGGGCTATCCGACCGGCGGCGCCATCGGCGCCATCTGCGCCAGCCAGGTCAGCTGGAGCACCGACAACGACGCCATCACCGAAGCCTTCTTCCGCAACCTGTTCCCGGCGCGTCACGTGATGACCGACCGTTCGGTCGGCGACGCGCTGCTTCTGGGCAAAGGCCAGATGGGCACGCCCGACTACCGCGCGAACAGCCAGCGCTACAACCTGATGGGCGACCCGGCGCTGCGGTTGCCGCACCCGGTCGACGACCTGACGCTGGCCGCGACCAGCCTGGACACGCTGCGCGCCGGCGCCAGACAGACCGTGGTGCTGGCCGGCAGCGGCAAGGCCCTGCTGGGCGCCGGCGACCGCTACCGCCTGCGGGTGCAGGAAAGCGCCGCGGCGCGGACCTACCCGAACACGCCGTCCGGCGGTACGGGCACCTGGATCGAGAGCGGCGCGGCTGTTTTCGTCGGCGAGGGCACGCTGGGTTCGGGCGACCTGGTCGTCCCGTTCAAGGTTCCGGCGCAGATCCAGTACGGAAACCGCGGCCGGGTGCGCCTGCTGGTCGAGACTCCCGACGGCGACCATGCCGCCGTGGAGACGGTGCCGGCTGTGCGCGGGTCCATCGGAGCGGTCGACGACGCGCGCGGGCCGCAGATCCGCCTGGCTTTCGAGGGCGGCCGGTTCCGCGTGCGACCGGGCGACGAACTGACCGCGGCCCTGACCGACACCAGCGGCATCTCCATCCTGGGCACGAGTCCGGGCAATTCGCTGCTGCTGGAACTGGACGATTCGGGCCGGATGACGAACGTCACCGCGGCGTTCGCCTACGAGCCGGACAGCTACACGAGCGGATCCCTGGTCTTTCCGCTGCCGGCCGATCTGGCCGCCGGTGCGCACCGGGCCGCCCTGCACGCCAGCGACGCCCTGGGCAACGTCGGCTCGGATACCCTGAGCTTCGTCATCGTCCCGGCGGGGGTCAGCGGCATCGAGGACGTCACCCTTTTCCCTAATCCGACGCCCGGGCCGTGCCGACTCCTGTTCGAGTTGAGCGACCCGATGGCGGTGCAGTGGGACATCTACTCACTGGCCGGCCGGCGTCTGCGCTCGCTGCGCGAGGAATTCACCGAGGCCGGACCGCGCATCCTGGAATGGGACGGGCGCGATCTGATGGGCGATGAGATCGCCAACGGAACCTATCTGTTCGTGCTGCGGGGCAGCGGGGCCTCGGCGGACGGACGCGAGATCACGAAGACGGGCAAACTGGTCATCATGCGCTGATGGCCGGGACGGTCGCGGGGCCTGACGGCGTCGCGGGCGGGACAACCACTGGAGGTAGGACGGACATGAAGAGGACTTTGCAGACGGTCGCCCTGGTGGCGGCGCTGACCCTGGGTATCTGCGGCACGGCCCTGGCCGGTTCCGGCGCGGGCGCCATCAACCTCAGTTTCCCGGTCGGGGCGCGCTACAACGCGCTGGGCGAGTCGGGCACGGCCCTGGCGCAGGACGTCACCGCGCAGTGGTGGAATCCCGGCGGCCTGGGTTTCCTGCCGCAGCGCCCGGAGCCGCATGACCTGCACATCATGCAGTCGAGCCTGGCCGAAGGGCTGGCCGAGGACATCGGCCTGTACTGGGGCGGTTACGCGACCCCGATGGGCGAGAACGGCGCTCTCGCCTTCTCGCTCAACTACCTGGACATGGGCGAGCAGCAGGGCACCGACGAAAGCGGCAACGAGACGGGCGTGTTCCGCTCGTACATGTTCGCGTTCGGCGCCACGTACGGCGTGCGCGTCAGCCCGAACGTGGGCGTCGGTCTGGGCGTGAAGTACTTCCGTGACAAGCTGGCCGAGGACAACATCATCCAGGACGCGCAGGGCGGCGGCAGCGGCGACAGTTTCGGCGTCGACATGGGCGTGCTCTGGAAGGTGCCCAGCTTGAAGACGAATTTCGGTCTGGCGCTGGCCAACCTGGGTCCGGACATCAAGCATGTGGATGCCGACCAGTCCGACCCGATGCCGCGCAAGCTGACCGTGGGCGTGGCGCACAGCCTGTACCACAGCGAATACATGGGCATGCTGCTGGTGGCCGACTATCTGGTGCCGCTCTACAAGTGGAAGGGCAACGACTACGGCTTCGGCCTGGAGTCCTCGCAGGAGGAGTACGGGTTCGGCGCCGAGTGGAACTACCTGCGCTCGCTGTTCGTGCGGATCGGCTACAAGAGCGCGGACTACGGCGACATCAAGGACACGACTTTCGGGTTCGGTGTCGACATGGACCGCTGGGTCGGCCAGCCGATCGCTTTCGATTTCGCAAAGGTGCCGCAGGCTGAAGGTCTGCCGACGGTGTCGCGGTTGTCGCTGGCCTACCGCTTCTAGCGGTGCCCGGTTCGCAGTTTTCCGACCAACCCCTGAGCGAGGAGCTCGTACTTGCGGTTCAAGACTGACCCCCGCCGGCCGTGGCCCCGGAGCCGCGGCCTGGCGGTCCTGCCGGTCTTCCTGCTGGCTGCCGTCCTGTTGTCCGACGCTGTCGCGGCCACGCGCTGGGAACGTGTGCCGGTCCGCCGCTGGGACTGGGACGAGGTCACGGCGACCACCGGCGGCGGCCGTCTGCTGGATGCGGAGCTGCGTCGCCAGGGCGAATCGGTGCGGCGCTGGAAGGCCGTGCATGAACTGGTGGGCGAGCGTCACGTGTCGGCGAAGTCGCAGCGCCTGCTGGCCGAGCGCGGGCTGGGGGCGGCGCGCCTCGCCGCCGGTGCGGACGCCGACAAGGCGCTTGACGGCATCGACACGCTGCGCGTCCTGCTGGTGCGCATCGCGTTCGACGGCAACCGCGAGCCGAACCTGACCACCGTCGCGCCGGACGGCGGGTTCGTGCTGGAGCCGCTCAGCAATCCGGGTCCGCTCGAAGTGGATCCGCCCCCGCACGACAAGCCGTACTTCGAGGCGCACCTGCAGGGGCTGTCGGAGTACTACCGGTTCATGTCCGGCCGGCGCCTGCACATCGAGGGGCGCGTGCTGCCCGAAGGCGGACAGGATGCCTACCAGGTGCAGGACGTGGCCGACTACGGCCCGGGCTCCGGGGGCTTCTGGACGCTTGACGGTCTCGAGTCGCTGGTCAGGGACATGATGGTCGCCGCCGACGAGGGCACGCAGGCCGACGGCTCGGTCAACCTGGCGGACTACGACGACGATGATCCGTTCACCTACGTCATCTTCGTCCATGCCGGCAGCGACTGGCAGAGCGACATCAACGGCGACTCGCCGAATGACGTGCCGACATTCTTCGTCAATCTGGGCGAGCCCCAGGCTCTGACCAGCGTCGACAGCGACGACGGCGCCGCCGGTTCGCTGACCGAATGCTCGGTCATTCCCGAGACGACCAACCAGGACGGCTACGCGGGCAGCATCGCGGCGGCGTTCTACCACGAGTTCGGCCACGCCCTGGGCCTGGTCGATGTCTACGACAGTTCGCGGGGTCTGCCTTCGGTCGGCATCTGGGATCTGATGGACTCGGGCACGAACCTGTCGGCCACGCTGGGAACCATCACCGACGAAGGCGATACCGTCTTCGTGGCGGCCGGCGGCGTGCTGCCGCCGTCGCTGTCGGCCTGGGACAAGTGGTTCCTGGGCTGGATTGAAACCGCCGAGATCGACGGCTCACGGGCCGAATACCGGCTGCCGGCGGTCGGCGTGCCGCGCGACGAATACGCGGCGTGGCAGGCGGGCGGTTACGGAGCGTTCAGCCTGACCGATCCGCAGGCGTGGCGCGGTGGCCTGTCGCCGCGGGAGTGGTTCCTCATCGAGAACCGCTGGGTGCCTGTCGCCACCGAGCCGCTGCCGTTCGACGCGCTGGCTTTCGAGCGCGACGACGCCACCGGCGTCATCCTCTATCTGGCGGGCCTGGAGGCGGGCACCGACAACACCTGGGTGAACAGCGGCCTTTACGACTATTTCCTGCCGGCCGGCGGCGTGCTGGTCTGGCACGTCAATAGCGACCGCATCGAGGCGGGACTGGCCGACAACACGATCAACACCGACGGCGACGGCCTCAAGCTGGTCGAAGCCGACGGCCTGCAGGATATCGGCGTGCTCGATGCCTATGTGCTGGGCTGGTTCGGTTCCTGGCGCGATCCGTTCGGCGGCCGGGACCTGTCGGGCGCGGCGACGGGCTTCAACAACCTGCCGGCGGACGGCTTCCCGAACACGCGGCTGTTCGACCGTTCGTGGTCGCACCTGGCGTTGACGAACATCGGCCCGCGCGTGGCGCGAACGGCCAGCATCATGAGATTCGAGGCGTCGCTCGGTGAAGTGACCAGCGGTCTGCCCTGGGAAATCGCGGCCGAAAGCGATGCCGACGCTGCGACGGGCGGGGGCACGGCGGGCCCGCGGGCCATCGATCCGGCCACGTTGACGCCGCTGGAATACGGCGATGAGCGGCTGCTCCTGTTCACCGACGCGCCGGGCGTCAACCACGGCGACGGTCCTTTCGACGCCACCCTGTTCGCGCTGTTGGCCGACGGCCGCCCGTACTGGCCCGCCGTGCCCGGGCGCCCCGAGGGCGGCATCGCGGCGCTGGGCGGCCGTGTCGCCGGAGCACCGCTCGTCGTGACCGGCACCGGAGGACAGACGGACGTGTTCGTGGCCCTGCGCGAAGGCGTGGTGCGGGCGGTGCGTCTGGGCGGCCTGGCCGTCACCGCGACCTGGCAGACGATTCTGGCCGATTCGTTGAGCGGCGGTCCGGTGCCTCTGCACAAAGTCGCCGGCGCCACCCGCCTGGCAGTGCTCGCGCCGGCCAACCGCCTGTTCCTGCTGGACGGCGATGGCGCCCAGGTGGGTGAACCCCTGACGCTGGTCGATGCGCTGGGTTCCTCCGTGGTGGTGTCCGGCATTCGGCATCTGCCCGCGCCCCCGTCGGAGGAAGACCGCCTGATCGCGGTCGCGACCACGGGCTGGCATCTGGTTTCGAAGACCCTGGACGGGTGGGTCCCGGATCCCCTGTGGACGCCTTTTGCGCGCGCCAGCGTCGGCCTCGTGCGCGTCGGCGTGGTTCCCGCCGGAGCGGAGGCCGTGCTGCACGCGTTTGACGAGGCGGGGCCGCTCGGCTCGTGGCGCATCGACGTTGCGAACGTGACGGCGCTCGATCGTTTGCCGGCGGTGGTCGGCCCGCTGGTCTGCGAGCCGGCGGTGGCCGATTTGGACGGCGACGGCCTGAACGACCTGGTCGTGGCCACCGCCGAGAGGCTGCACGGACTGAAGGCGGACGGCATCCCGTTGCGCGGCTGGCCGCGGCGGCTGGCCGAACTGTTCCCGCTGGCCGACACCACGCGCGTGGCCGGACCGCTGGTCATTGCCGACGCGACCGGCGACGGCCAGAACGAAGTCTTCTTCAACACCGACGCCGGCCACCTGCTGGGGCTCGGACCGGACGGCCGGCTGCTGGAGCGGTTGCCGCTGCGCTGGGGCGACCGGCGCGGATCGGGTCTGGCCATCGGCGACGGCATCGACGGACGCCTGCTCTGGCTCGTTTCCGAGGGCGGCTACACTGCGCCGCCGCTGGATCGCACCTGGGTGGGCGGTCGCATCAGTTCCTGGCAACTGGCAGCCACTGCCATCACGGGCAGAACCAGTGAATGGCTGGGCGACGCGGGCGGTTCGACGAGGCGCGGGCCTGCCGGTACGGCTCAGGAGCTCGGCGACGCCGCGCCCGCGGCCGTCGACCGCGGCGAAGTCGCGCTGTTCCCCAATCCCGTCAGCGGCGAGGCGTTCAACGCCCGCTTCTACGCCGAAGGCAACGGCCCGGCGCGGCTGGCGGTCTACGACCTGCAGGGCGAACTGGTGCGCGAAGCCAGCTTCGCCGTCGAGGCCGGGCAGATGAACCAGATCCGGATGGAATTGCCCGGCATCGCGAGCGGCCTGTACGTGACGGTGCTCGAATTCGACGGACCCGGCGGACGCCGGACCCGCACGTTGACCCTGGCGGTCGAGCGATGACCGCCGTCCCATCGAGGAGGATGCGATGCTGCGCGTGAACAGTGAACGGATCGGCCGACTTCTGGCGGTCACGGTGCTGACGGCGATGTGCGCCGGTGCGGCGACGGCGGCCGTCGGCACCGTCCCGTCCGAAGCACAGGGCGTGGCGCGGGCGGCCTGGCTGCTGCAGCGCGAGTCGCTCCAGTCGCTGCCCCTGACCGGCGAACTGTTCCAGTCCGACGAGTTCGGCGGCGGCAGTGCGGTTTCGCCGTCGGTGGCGAACACGGGCGGCGGGCGCAGCGGCGGCGCCCTGCCGGTGCTGGCCTCGCTGGTGCTTCCCGGCGCGGGCGAAGCGATGCTCGGCCACAAGCGCGGCTACCTGATGATGGCGCTGGATATCTTCGCCTGGACGCAGGTCGCCAAGAATCACAGCGATGGCGCCGATCTGCGGGACGAGTACTACGCGTTCGCGGACGCGCACTACTCCGATCAGGGTCTGGTGATCGCCTACAACGGGATCGATGACGGCGACGGCGAGCGGGATGGACTTCCGGCGCCTTATCTGTTCGGAGTGACGAGCGTCGCCGACGAATCAGAACTATACAAGCTGCCGCTCTACGTGACGAAGGAAGAGGATCGGCGGGAATACTACGAGAACCTGGGCAAGTGGGACCAGTTCGTGTACGGGTGGGATGACTTCATGAGCCCGCAGAGCTATGCCACGTTGCCGGGGAACGAGAGCTACACTCCGACCGGCGATCCCAAGATCGATTTCGCGAATCCCTGGGTCTCCGCGAACCGCGAGACCTACCGGTTGATGCGCGACGAATCCAACGACGCCTTCAAGTCCCGCGACCGCTGGCTGTACGTCAACATCGGCCTGCGCGTCTTCAGCGTCGTCCAGACGGCGTGGCTGGACGGCCTTCTCGGCGGGGGCGGCGGCGACGAAGGCGACGGCCGGCTGTCGGTCGCGGGCCACGACGTGCGCCTGATCGCGCAACCCACGGGCCTGCGTCGCGCCACGTTGGCGGCGGCGGTGACGTTCTGATCGTTCGCGGGGGCGAACGCAGCGAACGGCGCCCGGGCGCCGACCGAAAGGCGAAGCGGTGAACCGAATCGGCACGATGGGGAACAGGGCGCGGTGCGCGGGTGCGCCCGCGATGGTGCTGGGTGCGATGATGCTGGCGCTGTGCGGCCCGGTACGGGCGCAGGATGCCGGCGACGGCTTCATCGCGGCGGAACAGGCCGTCCTCGGCGGTGAAGCGGCGGCCGGCTGGAGGTCGACGCTGTTCGGCGGGGCCGGTCGCGCGCAGGGCGACGGCAGCAGGTCCGTCCCCGACGAATTCGGCAGCGGCAGACGGCCCGACGAACCGGAAAAGGCGCCGGGACAGCCGGGACAGTTCGGTCGCAAGCTGAAGGCCGGTGCGCTTTCGGCGGTGCTGCCGGGTGCGGGTCAGTTCTACAACGGCAAACGCGAACGCGCGTACCTGATGGCCGGCGTCGAAGTGGGCATCTGGACCGCCTACTTCGTGTTCGATCGCCAGGGTGACAACCGCATGGAATCGTCCCGCGAGTGGTCGGGAATCTACGCCGGCACCGATGGGGACCATGCGGAGAGCTACTGGCAGAGCGTCGGGCAGTACATGGACAGCGACGCGTACAACGATTCACGCTACCGCGAAGCGCGCGCGCTGCAGGAGACGGTGTCCGGCGTGGTCGGGCCCGAAGACGCCTGGCAGTGGGTCAACGAGGACCGGCGCATCGGCTACGCCTTGCTGCGCGCCGACGGCAACTCGGCCTATGACCGGCGCGATTTCATGATCCTGTTCGCGGTGCTCAACCGCGCGGTGTCGGTGTTCGACGCCGTGCTGGGCGCCGGCACCGTCGCCGACGCGGCGCAGGCGCGCGTGTTCGGACTCGACGTCGAACTGCAGTTGAAACCCGCGCTGACGGACCCGGGCGCCCGTTGCGTGGTTTCGCGGAGCTTCTGATGCGCCCCTGGGACAGGGTCCCTCCCGGCGCGCGACGCCTCGTCCTGGCGGCCGCGCTGCTGCCGGTCGTCCTGACGATCGGCGCCTGCGGAGCGGGCGTGCGCGATCTCGCTCGCGAAGACATGTCCCGTCCGGTCGGCGCCACGCCCGTCGGGCTGGAGTTCCTGACCTCCTACGAAAATGTCCCGGGTGCGCCCTACTTTCCCCTGAGCGGGGTGGCCGGTTGCAGCTTCGGGCCGGACGGCACCCTGCTGGTCTGCGACGAGAAGCGCGGGCTGGTCCATGCCCTGGATCCGCGCGACCTGACCTGGTATCCGTTCGACGAGCCCGCTTCGCGGCCTTTTCAGCCGATGGATGCCGTCTACGACGGCTTGAAGGTGCTGGTGCTGGACCATGCCGGCGCGAGCATCCAGCGCTTCGAAGCCGGCGGCGCCTGGCTCGACGAGCTGGTGGACCTGCGTCAGCTCGATCCGGGGGACCAGCCTCTGGCGACTTCGCTGGCGATCGACCGCGACGGTCGGATGATCGTCGGCGACGCGGCTTCGCAGCAGGTGCTGCTGCTGGACACGTTCCTGGCGCTGCACCTGCGCATCGGCGGACCCGGAACGGTCAGCGACCAGTTCCGCGATCCGGCCGGCGTGGTCTTTCTGCCCGACGGCGGTTTCCTCGTGGCGGACCGCGGCAACCGGCGGCTCTGCCGATACGGCCGCAACGGATTCTTCGAGGGAACGGTGGGCGGCGACTTCATGGTCGACAACCCGTTCGTGGCGCCGCAGGGACTGGACATCGACCGGTTCGGCAACGTCTTCGTGGCCGATCCCGGCGCCGGGCGGCTGCATGTGCTGGACCACCGGTTGCGGACTTTGTTCTCGGCTGGTCCCGAGATGAGTCTGCAGGCTGCGCCGTCGGTGCCGGTGGACGTCGCCGTGAGCCCGGACGGAACCCTGGCCGTGACCGACCGGTCGCGTGCGGCGATCCTGCTCTACCGCATCGTCTACGAGTGATGAAACGGGCGCGGCCGCAGGACGCGCCGGTCGCTGGACCGCGGGCGGTCGCGGCAGCGTGGGTGACGACGCTCGTTCTGCTCCTGTCGACAGCGCCGGCCGGAGACGCCCGCGCGGCCGGTGCCGACGCCGATTCCCTTCAGGCGGCCGCCGCGGCCGACACCGCCACCACGCTGACCGAACGTGAATTCCACCTGATGCCCGCTCCACCGCGCGCCATGCCTCTGGCGCACGGCTTTGTCGTACCCGGTTCCCTGCGGCTGATCGTCGACGGCCAGGCCTGGCGCGAGGGCCGCGACTTCCACCTGCGCGCGCGCTCGGGACTCGTGGTGCCGCTGCGCGGCTGGCGCACCGCCGGGCCGGACAGTGCCGCGGCTGTGGGCGCCGATGTGGCGCTGGTCAGTGCTACCTACCGCTTCGTACCCGTGCCCATCGCTTCGCGGCTGGACCTGCGTGACGTGTCGCCACCTCCCGAATCGGGCTCCGGAACGTCGACTCCCGGTCCGGGCGGCAAGGCAGGCGTGGCGGCGACCGCGCGCGGGCTCGATAGCTGGCGCGAAGGGAACCTGAGGGTGACCGGCAGCAAGACGGTGCAGGTCTCGTCGGGATCGCGTCGCGAAATGACGGTCGATCAGAATCTGCGCCTGAACATCGCCGGACAATTGACGCCCGACATCGGCGTGCGCGCCTTCCTGTCGGACGACAACCTGCCCGTCGTGCCCGAGGGGAACACCGAGGAACTGAAGGACATCGACAAGGTGCTGGTCGAGATCATGGGCCCGTCCTGGAACGCGACGCTCGGCGATCTGGTCGTCCAGCGGCGAGGCACCGCCTTCGGGGACGTTCGCCGCAAACTGCAGGGGCTGGACGTGCGCGTGCGCGGCGGAGGCACCACGGTCGACGCCGTGGCCGGCGCGCCGCGCGGGGCCTACCGCACCATCCAGCTGCAGGGGCAGGAGGCGAACCAGGGTCCGTACCGGTTGGGCTCGGGCGAAGGCGGCGCCAACCTTTTCCTGGTGGCGGGTTCCGAACGGGTGACGCTCGACGGCCAGACGCTCGCTCGCGGCGCCGACCGCGACTACGTGATCGACTACGTGCTGGGCACCGTCACCTTCACCTACCGCCGGCTCATCACCGCCGAATCGCTCATCACCGTGGAATACGAGGAGGGCGAGGGCGCCTACAGCCGCACCGTTCTGGGCGCCGGGGTGGGTCACGACCTGAAGCTCCCGCTGGGCGGCGTGCCGGCCCGGTTGCGCGCGCGCGTGTTCAGGGAGGCCGACGATCCGGCGCGCCTGCGGACCGGCGATCTGGCCGAAGGCGATGAAGGCGTGCTGGCAGCGGCGGGCGACGATCGGTTGCGCGCGGTGGCTTCGGGCGTGACGGCGGCGGTCGGCGTCGGGCAGTACGACCAACAGGTCGTCGGCTCGGACACGACCTATGTCTTCAACGCCGCCGGCGGCGACTGGAACCTGGCCTTCCACTACGTGGGCGCTGGGCTGGGCGACTACCGTCTGGACAGCCTCACGGCGACAGGGCAGCGCGTCTTCGTGTTCACCGGAACGGGGCTCGGCACCTACCGCGTGGGGCGGCCGCTGGCGCTGCCGGTCTCCCACAGCCTTGCCACGTTCAGCCTGCAGGCAGGTGATTCGGCCGGCAGCGGCCTGGATGCCGAATGGAACGCTTCGCAGGTGGATCGCAACCTGCTATCGGGGATCGACGACGACGACAACGCGGGCGGCGCTGGTCGCGTGGCCGGCCGGCTGGAGTCACGTTCACTGTCGGTGGCCGGCCGCTCGCTCGGCCGGCTCTCGCTGCGCGGCGCTTGGGAGAGCCGTGACGAACGCTTTGCGCCGCTGCAGCTGCGGCGGACCATCAACGACTACGAGGGCTGGGGCCTGGGAGAGCGGGCGCGTCGCACGGGCTTTCTCGACGAGGCGGACCGGCAGTCCGACGCGCGCGCCGTCTGGCAGGCCGTGGGCCGTCGGGGGCAGCTGGACCTGACCGCGGCCATGGGCTGGTTGAACCACGCCAACGCGCTGCGGGCCGACCGGCGTTCGCTCGAGGCGCAGTGGCACCTGGGTGCCGGCGGCGGACGCCATGTCATGGCGAGCGCCGCGGCGAGCGACCGGAACGAGCCGCTCGACATCGACCGGCGTTCGCAGCGCCACGAATTGAACTGGCGGCTGGGGCCGCTGCAGCCGGCGATCTCCCACGAGCGCAGGGAGTGGAGCGACGCGGCCCGTCCGTCCGGCCGTGCCGCCGGTTTCCGTTTCGAGGAAAGCGGCGTGCAGCTGGCCGGCGCGCCCGGCGGCGGCGCCAACTGGCGCGTCGAGTTCCGCCGCGGGCTCGCCGACTCACTGCGGGACGGCGCCTGGCGGCTCGCGCGCGACAGCCGCACCGCCGGCGCATCCGCCACGACGGGTTCGTTCGGCGGCATGCGGCTGGTGGGCGAAGGCACCTGGCGCAACGTCGTGCAGCCGGACGGCCCGGAAGAGACGACGCGCCTGGCCCGTCTCGATCTGGCCGGACGCTGGGATCGCAGCCGCAGCGACTGGTCGCTCGGCTACCGTGTCGACAACAGCCGTTCCGAGGTGCTGGATCGCCAGATCGTGTTCGTCGGCGAACGGCAGGGCGACTTCAACGAGAACGGCGACTACCTGGGGCAGGATCAGGGCGACTACGATGTCGTGCTGGCCGGCACCGACAGCCTGGTGGCGGTCACCACCGTGCGCGGCGACGTGCGCTGGCGCCAGGGCTTCGCTTTCCTGGGGAATGAGCGCTGGTACGGAGCCTGGTCGACGCAGACGGTCGCTTCGCTCGAGGGCCGCAGCACCACCGAACAGACAGGACGTCTGCTGGCCCTGGATCCCACGGTCGTTTTCGACGACCGCACCGCGGTGTTTGCCGACATGAATCTACTGCAGGAGATCTCCCTTTTGGAGCACGAACCGCGTTACGATCTGCGCGGACGCTACGGCTATCGCCAGACGCGTGACCGCCAGTTCGCGGATCATCCGGAAGACCGCCTCGACCGGCGCTGGCAGGCGACCGGGAGCATGAACGTGAACGCGCGCGTGACCGTCCGCGGGCGCTGGGCGCAGGATGCCGAGCGCCGCGAATCGGCCGAATCCGGCGTCAGCGCGCGCCGCAGCCAGGACCTGCTGACCCATCGCCTGGAACTGGGCTGGCTCTTCGCACCCAGCACCGACCTGCGTCTGGGGCTCCAGGGCGAGCGTGTCACGCGCCGCGACGGGGTCTCCACGGTGGCCCAACGGGAATGGGCCCTACGCCCTTCGGCGCGCGCCCGTCTGCGCGGCGGTTGGTCGACACTGCTGGAAGCGCGCTGGGCCGACGTGACGAGCGAGGAGCCGGCGGGCGCCACCAGGCCGTTTTCCTTCCCCTACGCGGGCGGCAACGTGGAGTCGACGCTGCGAATCTCCTGGGAGCCCTCGACCTATCTGACCCTGTCCGCCAGCTGGTTCGCGCGACGCCAGGGCGAAAGGGGGTGGCAGCATGATCTGCGGTTGGAATCGACGGCGCGGTTCTGAGCGGGGCGATGGCCGGCGCTGGTGGCGGGCGGCCGTTCTGACGCTGGTTCTTTCCGCGGCCGGGCCGGCCCCGGCGTTGCCGCTGCCGTTCCTTCCGTTCCTGCCCGGCGTCCTGGAACAGGTGGTGGCGGGGCCGGTGTTGCAACCGGGAGCGCCGGCCTCGCCGCGGCGACCGACCGCCGTCGTCTTCGCGACGACGCTGGCGTACGGTGCGCGCGAGAAGGACTGGTTGCAGGAAGACCGTGCCTGGCTGGTCGCCCGGGGCGGCGCCGCGGCGCGGGCGCCGGCATCGGCCGACCTCGCGGCCGCCGACACCATCGCAGCGGACGGGGTTTCCACGCCCGCCGCCGTGGAACTGCGCCGGCGCCTGTGGACCGTGGCGGTGGCCGGCGGCGACACGATCGGCCCTTTGCGCGACCAGACTGCCACGCTGCGCGACCGCTGGCTCGCCCGCGGCCACCTGCAGGCCAGCGTCACCACGCGCGGCGACACGCTGCTGATCGACCCGGGCGCGATCTGGTCGCTGGGTCCGTGGCAGGTGGGCGGGGACGATTTCCCCGGCCGTGCGCGCCTGCTGGAAGACTGGCTGCCGGCGGACGGCGCCCGTTTCGAGGCCGACCGCATCGACCGCGGCGCGCGCCGACTGCTGACCGCCGTCGGCGAACTGGGCTATCCGTTCCCGCGGTGGGTCATTTCGGACCTGCGTCCGGACGCGGGCACGCACACGGTGTCCCTCGTCGCCACGCTGTTGCCGGGCACGCCGGCGCGCGTGGGACCGGTGACCAGCGATCTCGAGGATCCGCGAGCGGCCCGATTCCTGGTGCGCGCCAGCGGCCTGCAACCGGGTTCGCCGATCCGGGGCAGTGAACTGAGGCGCGCGGTCGAACGGCTGTGGGCGCGCGGCCTGTACGCCGAGGTGGACACGCCGCGGGTCTACACGACCACCGCCATCGACACCGTCGGCGTGCATTTCCCGGTGCGATTGCTGCCGCGGCCGAACCGTCTGCAGGTGGTGCTCGGCCTGAGCCGCCGCGCCGAAGAGAGCCGCTCCCGCCTGAGCGGGGAAGTGGATCTGCGTCTGCCGAACCTGGCTTCCAGCGGACGCGCGCTGCGCGTCGGCTGGCGGGACGACGGCGCCGGCCAATCGCGTTTCGGGTTTTCCTGGCTGGAGCCGCTGGCGTTCGGCACGCCCCTTGATGCGACGCTGGCGCTCGACAGCGAGGTGCAGGAGGCATCCTACACGCGCTTCACGACCGATCTCGGCGCCCGCCTGCCGGTGGTCGCGCTGTGGGGCCTCGAACTGGGGGTGGGCTGGGATCGCGCCACGTTTCCCGAGGGCGCTGTCGCGCGCAGCGAACGCCGTCGCGCCCGCGCCGCGATCCTGCACCGCCGCGGCGACCGCGGGCGCAGCGGCTGGGAAGGCAGTTTCGCCGTCGAGTCCGCCTGGCGGTCGTCGCAGGCCCGCGAAGGGGAAGCGGGCACGGCGGCGCTGGCGGCGGCGGTCAGGCAGCGGCTGCTTTCCGGCGAGGCGGCGGGCGAGGTTTGGCTTGGTCGCCGGACCGCGGTCGCTGCGCGCCTGGCGGTGCGCCAGCTCACCGGCGCCGAGCGCGAGGCTCCGCTTTCCGAACACTTCCGTTTCGGCGGCGCGGCCACGGTCCGCGGCTACGGCGAAGGCGAATTCCACGGCGTCGAAGCGGCCTGGGCCAGCCTGGAATGGCGTCTGGGATCGCCGCGGGGCTCGCGCCTTTACACCTTCTGGGACGTGGGGTACTTTGAATTCTGGACCGCCTCGGGGACTCCCGGGGCGCTGGCCGAACCTCGGCGCGGCTGGCCGCGCGGCTACGGTCTGGGCCTGCTGGCGCGGACCCCCGGCGGCGACCTGTCGCTGGCGATCGGCTTCCCAGGCACGGTCGATTTCGACCTGGCCAAACTGCACGTCACCCTGCTCGAGTCGTTCTGATGCCGATCACCGCCCCGGCCCCCTTGGCCGGGAGCGGGCCGTCCGCGGAGGACCATGACCGATCGTTCGGAAGCCGAAGAGGAAGCCGCGCGGCGCCGGATCACCGCGCTGCGTGATGAACTGCGCCGGCATCGCCACCTGTACTACGTCGCCGCCGAACCCGAGATCAGCGATGTGGAGTATGACGCTCTCGAGCGCAGCCTGCAGGACCTCGAGGCGGCGTGGCCGTCCCTGGCCGAAGCCGACACGCCGACGGCGGTGGTCGGTTCGGATGCCGATGCGCGCTTTCCCAGCCTGCCACACAGCCGCCCCATGCTCAGCCTGGCCAACAGCTATGAGCCGGCGGAGATCGACGAGTTCGTCGCCCGCCTCCGTCGCGATCTGACCGGTCCCAGCGCGGCGTTGCCGCTGCGCCTGACGGTGGAGCCCAAGATCGACGGCGTCGCCCTGGCCGTGCGCTACCGTGACGGCCGGCTCGAAGCGGGCTTGACGCGCGGCGACGGCCGCAGCGGCGACGTCATCACCGCCAACGCGGCGACCATCACGGGCGTGCCCGAACGGCTGGCGGCCGGCTGGCAGTCGGCGTTTCCGGCGCCGGCCCCGACCGCGTTCGAGGCGCGCGGCGAAGCGTACCTGTCGCTCTCGCGCTTCGCGAAACTGAACGAGGAACGGCTCGAGGCGGGACTCGAGCCGCT